>JAPLNB010000246.1 GCA_026693085.1 Planctomycetota bacterium
GGGCGGCGGTGGGACTTGGACAACGCCGAGGCGGTGATGGCGTTGGAAGCGATGTATCAGAGCCACCTGTGGGATCGCTACTGGGCCAAAGCACTATGCCATCAAAACTAACGCGCCGCCCGAATTATTGGGCACACCCGAGGGGTGGGTTTGATGTTAGCGGCTTGAGCCGGCCCGTTGCTTGCAGTAGTATAAAGACTAGGCTGGTGCGGAACGGCGCTGGGCCAACAACCGGGCAGGTGATTATGGGTTCGCGAACAACGACCGTTGCGCTGTATGGGATAGTGGGGCTTCTGTTGGCCAACTTGGTGGTGGTGCTGTCGCGAGGGGATTCGGGGTCGATGCTGCCGGCGGCAATTGCGCAGCGGCAGGGTCCGATCGCGGGTGGTGCGGGGCTGTTTGTGATGCCGGCGCAGCTTTCGGGGAACCAGTGGGGGTGCTATTTGATGGATGTGGATCGGGGGACATTGTGCGTCTATCAGTTTTTGCCGGGTGCGAGTCAGCTCAAGTTGGTGGCAGCGCGCAACTTCGCAAATGACACGAGGCTGTTGAACATGAATACGGCTCCGTCGCCGCAGGAGATTGGCGATCTGGTCAATAAGCAGAATCAGGCAGTGCGCGGGGCGGGAGCACCGGCGGCGGCGGGTAATCCGTCAAGAGACAACACCAGCGAGAAGTAACAACTGAGGAGCCTTAGCATGGCGAAGATGTTTTACACGATGGACGAGACGCGATCTGCCTTGGGGAAGAACGAGGAGGAGATCAAGCAGCTCGCTCGCGAAGGCCGGCTGCGTGAGTTTCGTGACGGACCGCGTTTGATGTTCAAGGCGGACCAGGTGGAGCAGTTGAAGGGGGAGTTGGGAGCGGGCGGGGGTGGTGAGGCGATCAGCTTGTTGCCGGAAGGTGATTCGGGAGCGCCGATCGGGTTGGCGGACAGCAAGTCGGCGAGCGCGAGCGGGATTTCGCTGGCGGACTCGTCGGGTGTGCCTGCGGTATCGAAGGAAGACACGCATTTATCGGACCTTGGGCTATCGGGGTCGCTGGGCGAGATTCCGTCGCCTGGGCGGTCTGGGGATTCGCGTATGGGGACGCGGGGTGGGATGGCGTTGGATGTGGAGGACTCTCGGCGGGCAGATCCGAGCGCGCAGACGGCGATCAACGCGGCGCCGGACCAGGTGAGCCTGGAGGGTTCGGGTTTGGGTTCGGGGCTGTTGGATTTGACGCGTGAGAGCGATGATACGAGTCTTGGGGCGGTGTTCGATGAATTGACTCCGTCGGGTGGAGGGCAGCGGAGGGGTGGCGCGGGGTCGCCGTCGGTGGCGTTGGAGACGCAGGCTGGCGAGGAACTTGGGACGGCGGTTGCGGCGGATCGAGGGGCGAGGGCGGCGTTGGCGGAGCCGATGTATGTTCAGGGTCCGGACGCGATGGGGACGGCGTTGGGGTTTGCGGCAGCGGCGGCGACGATCGTTTTGTGCTTCGGCGGGTTTGTGCTTGCGGCGGCGGTGATGGGGTTTCGGCCGAGCATACTGGATGATCTGCGTCGGGAGACGAGCGGGATGATGTATGTGGCGATCGCGGTGGGGATCACTGTGATTTTTACGGTGGCGGGGTTCTTCGTGGGGAAAACGGCGAAGTAGAGGGGTAAGAGAAGTGTGATTGAGACGGCGTTCCGGATGGCGCGCCGTTTTTTTTTGGGGGGGGGTGTGGAGGGGGAGAGCGCAAGAACGGCCGATAAAAACGGTGATTTTTGTTGGCGGGGTCTTGCATTTTTGAGAAAGCGGCGCAAACTAATGCTCACGAGAACCCGCGGGCCATGATTGGGCGGGGTTTTCGGGGCTTTTGCGTACATTTCCGATGGCATGCAGGCCCTTTGCGAGAAGAAGAAAGCCGGCTGGAGCCGGCTGTGCAAGACATCTGTTCGTACCATCGGCAAGGAGGCCATTTTATGGCACGGCACCTCATCGCTTTGGCAGCCCTTGGTTTTTTGATGGCGGGCTGCGTTCCACAGGAAAAGTACAATGCAATGAAGGCGGAGAAGGATGCTCTGGCTGAGCAGTTGAACAAGGCGCAGGCGGATTCGTCGGGTGCGCGGGCGTCGGCGGATGCGTGGAAGTCGCAGTTGGATTCGATTCTGGCGCAGGGGGGGGATTTGAGCAAGATCAACCAGAAGTTGAATGAAGAGAATGTGGCGAGGATGGAGGAGTTGGCTTCGATTCGGGCGAAGTATGAGGCGCTGCTGAACCGGCCGAACACGATGGTTTCGCTGCCGGGGCCGCTGGTGGATGCGCTGAACGAATTGGCCGCGAAGTATCCAAACGAAGTCGAATTTGACGTGGCCCGCGGGATTCTGAAGTTCAAGAGCGACGTTACCTTCGGCAAAGGCAGCGCGGAACTGACCCCGAACGCGAGGCAAGCGATTGGCGCATTCGCAAAGGTTTTGAATTCGGCGGTGGCGAAGGATTATGAGTTTATGGTTGCGGGGCACACGGACAGCACGCCGGTGAGCAATCCGGCGACGCTGCAGGCGGGGCACAAGGACAACTGGTATCTGTCGGCGCACCGCGCGATCTCAGTGGGCAAGGATTTGATAGGTAATGGCGTGAGCCAGAGGCGGCTGGGCGTGGCGGGCTTTGGCGCGGAGCGTCCGATTGCGAACAACGGGACGACGGAAGGCCAGGCGAAGAACCGGCGGGTGGAAGTGGCGATTCTGCCGACGACGTATCGTGGTCCGAGCGTTGCTGGGGGGCAGGATGCGTTGACTGCGCCGGGTCCGAGGGTGACGAAGAAGGCGCCGAAGGCGGTTGATTTGAATAAGGATGTGGCGAATATTCCGACGGGGCCGGTGCTGAATAAGTAAATAGTTCTCGCTTTCTCCCCCCCTCCAATGCCCTGCGGGTAGTATTCGCAGGGCGTTTTTATGCGCGTGGGGGGTCGGGGATTTTCGATTTTCGAATGGAGGTCGGGGTGGAGCAGTGGCGGCATGAGAAAAGCCCCGGATGTGGATCCGGGGCTTTGATGGTTTCAAGGGGTGTTTGTTGGCGGGAATGCCTATTGGCCGACTTCGATGCGGGCGTACTTTTCGAGCGTGCATCCGGCAGCGGCGAGGAGCTGGGTGATGGTTTTGGTGTCATCCTTGACGAACTTCTGGTCGAGGAGGACGCGTTCTTGGAAGAACTGTCGCATTTTGCCTTCGGCGATTTTATCGGCGATGTTCTGGGGTTTGCCGGTGGCTTTGGCCTGCTCGACGGCGATTTCCTTTTCCTTGGCGACTGTTTCGGCGGGGACGGATTCGCGGTTGAGTGCGAGGGGTCGTGCGGCGGTGATGTGGAGGCAGAGGTCCTTGACGAGTTGGTCGGTGGGGGTTCCGGTGATCTGGACAATGACGGCGACTTTGCCGGTGTAGTGGGCGTAGGTTCCGAGGGTGCCGGCGTTGGAGAGGACGACCTGATAGCGGCCGAGGCGGACGTTTTCGCCGGTCTGCTGGGCGGTGGCGGTGATGGCGGCCTTGACTTGTGGGTCATCGGCGACGTTGGCGTTGGGGTTGGCGAGGAGGAGTTTGGCGGCGAGGTCAACGAGTTGTTGGACGAGGGCGCTCTTGGCGGCGAAGTCGGTGTTGCAGTTGAACTCGACGATGACGGCGGATCGGCCGTCGAGGCTCTTGGCGACGGCGACGCGGCCTTCCTTGGCTTCGCGGGTGGCGAGTTTGTCCTGCTTGGCCTGGCCCTTTTTACGGAGCAGGTCGATTGCCTTATCCATGTCGCCGGTCGCTTCGGCGAGGGCGTTTCTGCAGTCCATCATAGCGACGCCGGTACGATCGCGAATTTCGCGAACCATTGCTGCGGTAATCTCCGCCATTGTCGATCTCCAGTCTAAAGAGCGCCTGACAAAACGAGGCTTAACTGACCATGGAGACCCCGGAGGACAGGGAGAAGGAACCTGTCGGGTAATTCGGTTCGAGATTTCCGTGTGCTTCGCGGTTCATTCTGTACGGGATTCCAGGTCAATGTGTAATTCAAGGACTTTGGTTTGGGAGGGCGAAGTGTAAGGCCCCGATGCCGTTAGCAGGCCGCCTCAACCGACCCAAATTGCAAGCTGCATTTCAAGCGGTTGGGGCAACGCCAACGGGTTCGGCAGAAGGGGGCATCGGTGGCGGGGTGTCCGCGGCGGTCTCTGCGGCGGTCTCTGCGGCGGGGGCAGGGGCGGGGGCAGGTGCGGGGGTTTCGGGACGACCTTCTTCGGCACGGAAGGTAGCGCGGGAGGAGCGTCGGCGAATGGTGTCAGCGGGGGATTCGTCGGGCTTGTCGGGGCGGGAGGCTTTGCCTTCGATGACGGAGTCGGCGAGTTCGCGGACGATGATTTCGATGGCGCGCATGGCGTCGTCATTTCCTGGGACGGGGAGGTCGATCATATCGGGGTCGGAGTCGGTGTCGATCATGGCGACGGTGGTGACGCCGAGCTTGCGTGCTTCCTTGACGGCGATGTTTTCGCGGCGGGTGTCGACGAGGAACATGATACCGGGCATCTTGTCCATCTTTCGGATGCCTTCGAGGTTTTTCTTGATTTTGGCCATTTCGCGTTGGAGGGCGGCCTTCATTTTCTTGGAATAGCCTTCGATGGCGCCGGTTTCCCAGAGTTTTTCGAGTTCTTCGAGGCGGTTGAGGCGTGAGCGGATGGTGCGGAAGTTGGTGAGGGTTCCACCGAGCCAACGTTCGCAGACGTAGTGCATACCGCAGCGTTTGGCTTCTTCTTCGACGGCGTGGCGGGCTTGGCGTTTGGTTCCGACAAAGAGGACGTCTTTGCCTTGGGAGATAACTTGCTGGACGAGCTTTTTAGCCCGGAGCAGTCCCTTGACGGTCTCCTTGATGTCGATGATGTGGATCATGTTGCGCTTGCCATGGATGTAGGGTTCCATTTTGGGGTTCCATCGGGAGACCCGATGGCCGAAATGAATACCTGCATCGACGAGCGCCTTGACCAATTCCGCTTGTGACTGTGGCATAGAAACTCCGAATCAAGGTCCCGGCAACCGTGCCGGCAGCCCAAGCAAGTGACGCAGCCAAGACGCGTAACCCGCCGTGAGGCTTAGGGTGTAACGATGCTGTAAAAACAGACCCGTAAGCGTTGTACATCAACCGGTTTGGGACCGATGATAGACGCCGCGGGTGGCCTCTTGGCAGGCCGAATTAGTTACTTTATCTGTTCGGGGCGAGTCTTTCAAGTCATTTTGAACGGGATTGGCGAATGGGGAGAGTGGACAGGGGTCAGGGGAGAGGACAGTTGCAGGGGGTTTGAGGTATATTCGGCGAGTCGGCAAGCTCTTGTGAATGTGTGAGATTGCGGGCGTCCGCGGCGCGAGAACCAGGGTGTTTGGTCCGCGAAACCGCAAACGAGCAACCGTGAGGTCCGGTAAAGGGGATGTTGCCGTGCGAAGGGGAGGAGTGAGTTGAGGAACTGATTATGCAGAATGTAACACTGGTCGGGCTTGTGGTTGTGATCGTGTCGGGTGTGGTTTCGTGTCAACATTCCGTGGGGAAAGAGGCGAATTCGATGAAACCGGCGACGGTGGGGGAATTTGAGGGGAATGGGGATGTGGGCAAGGTTCTGCATGCGGGTTCGGTCGAGTTTGTGGCGGGCAAGGAGCAGTACCGGGTGACGGGAAGCGGGGAGAACATCTGGGGGTCGCAGGATGCGTTTCATTATGTGTGGCGGAAGGTTTCTGGGGATCTGGTGTTGGCGGCGGATATCGAATGGGTCGGCCAGGGGAAGAACCTGCATCGGAAGGCGGGGTGGATGGTGCGGCAGGGTTTGTCGGCGGATTCGCCGTATGCGGATGTGATGGTACATGGGGATGGGCTGATTTCGCTGCAATACCGGCGGATTTCGGGGGGTGCGACGATGGAGGTTCAATCGGCGGTGAAGGGGGCGGCGCGGGTGCAACTGGAGCGGAATGGTGATCTGTTCAGGTTGTCTGTGGTGGCGAAGGGGGGGGTGCTTGAGCCGGTTGGGTCGGTGACGGTGGCATTGGGTGAGGCGGTGTATGCGGGTTTGGCGGTGAGTTCGCATGAGGCGGGGGTGTTGGAGACGGCGGTGTTTTCGAATGTGGTGATGAAGAATGATGTATTGAAGGCGGGGCAGCAGCGGGTGAGGGAGACGAGCCTGGAGATCGTGGATGTTGCGACGAGCGAGCGGAAGGTTGTGTATCGGGCGGTGGATCATTTTGAGGCGCCGAACTGGTCTTTGGATGGCAAGACTTTGATTATCAATCGGCGCGGGAGGATTTATGCGTTGCCGGTTGGGGGTGGGGAATTGAAGGGTTTGGAGACGGGCGTGCTGGACAAGTGCAACAATGACCATGGTTTTTCGCCGGACGGGAAGTGGCTGGCGGTGAGTCATCATGAGAAGGGGCGGTCGTTGATTTATGTGGTTCCGAGCGGTGGGGGGACGGCGCGGCAGGTGACGAAGGTGGGGCCATCGTATTGGCATGGGTGGTCGCCGGACGGGAAGACATTGGCGTATTGCGGGGAGCGGCAAGGGGAGTTTGATATTTACACGATTGAGGTGGAGGGTGGTGAGGAGAAGCGACTGACCAATGGTCCGGGGCTGGATGATGGGCCGGACTATACGGCGGATGGGAAGTGGATTTATTGGAATTCAGAGCGAAGCGGGGTGATGAAGATATGGCGGATGAAGGCGGATGGGACGGGTCAGGAGCCGGTGACGACGGACGCGGAATACGCGGATTGGTTTCCGCATCCTTCGCCGGATGGGAAGTGGGTGGTGTTTTTGTCGTATGACAAGAGTGTGAAGGGACATCCGGAGAACCAGGATGTGGTGTTGCGGATGATGTCGATGGCGGGCGGGAAGGCGAAGGTGCTGGCGACGCTATTTGGGGGGCAGGGGACGCTGAATGTTCCGTCATGGTCGCCGGATAGCCGGTCGATCGCGTTTGTGAGTTATCGGTTTGTGTATCCGTGAGGGGCATTGACCCGGCAGGCGGGAATTGGTTTCTGGTGGTTGTGGATCTGCAATCAGAGCCGAGCGATTCACAGAAAGCACGGGTGAAGTTGTGGCATGGGGTTGTGCGGGATGAAGCAAGAAGAGGAAAAGCCCCGGATATGCATCCGGGGCACTGATACGGTGGTATTTTCTGATCGGGAATGCGGTCGCAAATGTGATTGCTAGCTGCGGCGAGGTCCGCCGCGTGCGCGACCGCGGTCTCCGCCACGTCCGCCACCACCACCGCCACCGGGACGTTGTCCGCCGCCGGCGTCTCGGGGTGATGAGCCATGGTCTTGGGATCGTGGCGCGTCGGGGCCTTGGGAGGGTGCGCTGACGGGTTCGGGGTCGGAGGTTCCTTCTTCCTTCATGGCAGCCTTTCGGGAGAGCTTGATACGGTCCTGGTCGTCGATGAGGATGACTTTGACGCGGACCTCGTCGCCGAGCTTGATGACGTCCTCGACGTTTTCGACGTAGCGGTCGGAGAGTTCGGAGACATGGCAGAGTCCGTCGGTATCGGGGGCGATTTCGATGAAGGCGCCGAATTCGCGGATGCTGACGACCTTTCCGTTGTAGATTCGTCCGACCTTGACCTCGGCGGTCATGGCTTCGACGAGGTCGCGAGCCCTTTGAGCGGCGGCGGCATCGACGGAGCTGATGTAGACGGTTCCGTCGTCCTCGATGTCGATCTGTGCTTTGGTTTCTTCCTGGATCTTCTTGATATTTTTGCCGCCGGGTCCGATGAGCTTTCCGATCTTCTCGGGATTGATCTTGATGGTGAGGAGTCTCGGGGCCCAGCGGCTGATTTCTTTTCGAGGCTCGGGGAGTATGGCGGCCATCTTGTCGAGGATGACGAGGCGAGCTTCTTTGGCCCGCAGGAGGGTATCGCGGATGATGTCGTAGGAGAGGCCTTCGATTTTGATATCGAGCTGGATGGCGGTGATTCCATCCCGAGTTCCGCAGACTTTGAAGTCCATGTCACCGAAGTGGTCTTCTTCGCCGGTGATGTCGGTGAGGAGGGCGCGTTTGTTTCCTTCCTGAACGAGTCCGACGGAGATGCCAGCGACGGGCTTGGTGATGGGTACTCCGGCGTCCATGAGTGCGAGGCAGCCGCCGCAGGAGCTGGCCATGGAGCTGGAGCCGTTGGATTCGAGGATATCGGAGATGATGCGGACGGTGTAGGGGAAGGATTCGATGTCAGGGAGGACGGCGAGGAGGGATCGTTCGGCGAGAGCGCCGTGTCCGATTTCGCGGCGTCCGGGGCCGCGGATGGGGCGTACTTCACCCACGCTGTAACTGGGGAAGTTGTAGTGGAGCATGAATTTCTGGGAGTATTCTTCGATGAGGCCATCGACGAGCTGTTCGTCGGAGCTTGTTCCGAGGGTGACGATGCAGAGGGACTGGGTTTCGCCGCGGGAGAAGATGGCGGAGCCGTGGACGCGTGGGAGGATGCCGACTTCGGCGGAGATGGGTCGGATGGTGTTGAAGTCGCGGCCGTCGGGTCGGACGCCTTTGAGGATGGCTTCGCGGGTGACCTGTTCTTCGATGTCGACGAAGATTGCGCGGACTTTTTTTTGTTTTTCGCGGTTGGCGACGATGAGAGCGTAGGGGGTGTTGGGGTCTGTGCTGGGTGGTGCGAGGTGTGTGACGATGTCATCCATGACCTGCTTGACGGCGTTGGCGCGGTCTTGTTTGCCGGGCTTTCCTTTGACTTCGCGGATGCGTGTGGTTGCGAGCTTGCGGACCTGTTCGAGGAGTTCGGGGTCGTGTTCGACGGCGGTGCCGACCTTTGGGCGGCCGACTTTTTGGACAAGCTCTTCGATCATTTCGACGATCTGGATGCAGACGTTGTGTCCGAACTCGATGGCGTCGGCGACGACATTTTCGGGGACTTCGCGGGCTCCGACTTCGATCATATTGACGAAGTGCTTGGTTCCGGCGACGACGAGGTCGAGGTCGGAGACTTCGAGCTGGTCGGTGGTGGGGAAGAGGATGAACTGGCCATCGACGCGGCCGACGCGGACGTGGGCAGTGGGGTAGAGGAGGGGGACATCGCTGATGGCGACGGCGGCACTGGCGGCGATGCCGGCGAGGACATCGGGGTCGTGCTGCTGGTCGGCAGCCAGGACGTTGAGGTAGATCTGGACCTCATCCATGAAACCTTTTGGGAAGAGGGGTCGGAGGGGGCGATCGACCAGTCGTGCGGTGAGGATTTCCTTGGTGGTTGGGCGCCCTTCGCGTTTCATGAAACCGCCGGGGAATTTTCCAGCGGCGGCGCGGCGTTCGCGGTAGTCGACCTGGAGGGGGAAGAAATCGATGCCTTCTCGCGGGTCGGCACGGACGACGGCGCCGAAGACGACGGTGTCGGCGTATTGGACGGTAACTGCGCCGTGGGCAAGCTTGGCGAGTGTTCCGGTTTCAATAGATAGCGACTTACCCCCGATTTGCTTTTCGACTCGAACCGCTTGCATGAATACCTCTGCGGCCTCTGGTGGGAAGTTAGTTCAAGGCCACAGATGGACAGATCCGGGCACGGCAGGGGAGGAGATATGGGTTCAGGGGTCAGTAACGAGGATTTCGGAGTACTGAATATCGACCGCAGAACCGCGACCCCTCTCCATGCACGGGTGTGTGCATCTGTGGCAAATTGGCAACTTTCTCAACGCTATACTGGCCAGAGGCCAAAGGCCAAGAGCGTGAGGAAGGCTGTTCATCCTGCCAATCGCGGGCATCCGGCCCGCGAGGCACAACAAAAACGACCCGGATTACTTGCGTAATCCGAGGCGGCTGATAACTTGCTGATAGCGAGTTCGATCCTCGCGGGTAAGGTATTTCAGGAGTCTATTGCGTTTGGAGACCATCATCAACAAGCCGCGGCGTGACGAGTGGTCTTTTTTGTGGGTTCGGAGGTGATCGGTCAACTGCACGATTCGCTTGCTGAGCAGTGCGATCTGGACTTCGGGAGAGCCTGTATCTTTTTCGTGAATTTTGTAGTCAGTGAGGATCTGCTTTTTCTGTTCAATGGTAATCGACATCGCAACTCCACCTAGACACCAAACCGCCAGCGTGGAGGCCGGCAGGCCGGTCATAATAGGCACCCTGCCACACGCGCGGCATCAGGTGATGTAAGCGCAAGAGCATATTACAAACGCAGATGGAAAGCAAGTTGACGGGAGGGGGTTTGGCGAGGCGGGGAGGCGGGGCTGGTTGAGACCGCCGTCGCGCGCAGTCTAGCAAATGAAGGGATCAAGAATGCGGATCAACTCGGGGAGGTCGTGGGTAACCACGTCCCACACGATATCCAGGTCCACGTCGAAGTACGCGTGGATCAGCCGGTTGCGCATCCCGATGATGTCCTGCCAGGGAATGCTGGGCAGGTGGGACCTGCATGGTTCTGAGACCCTGCTGGCGGCCTCACCGATGATCTCGATTTCGCGAGTCAGGCTGAGGACGAGCATGCGGTCGGTGTTGAGGTCTTGGCGGTTGCGGGCGGAGATGAAATGAACCGCCTCGCGGGAAGCGTCGAGCATGTGGCGGAGGCGGATCTCATCCGGCTTTTGCATATTGCACCTGGGCTTGGCGCAGGACGTCGTCGCGGAAGTAGGGGCTGAGCTCGTTGGGGGTGCGCAGGTCGACTTTTCGGCCAATCAGGGCAGAGAGTTCGCGTTCGATGCGGGCGATCTTCCAGCCGATGATGTGGCCGGGTTCGAATTCGACGAGGACATCGATGTCACTGTCGGGGCGGAAGTCGTCGCGGAGGATGGAACCGAAAAGAGAAAGGCGGCGGATGTGATTGCGCTGGCAGAAAGCGGCGAGTTGATCGCGAGGCAGTTCAATGCGGGGTTTGGCAGGCTGTGGGCTCATGGCTGTAGTATAACACACGACGGCTGATGCTTGCGATTTGAGCGGTCAGGGTTGAGAAGTCCGCAGGACCTGGAGTTGGACGCGTTTGGCTTTTTCGGGGTCGGGGGCGAGATCGCTGTGGCAGTCGGATTTGTGGCCTTTGTGTGCGAGCATTGAGATCTGCTGTTGTGTCAGGACCCCCCTACTGGCGAGGATCTCAGCGCCTGCGGGGCTGATGCCTGGGGAGTGAAGTGCGGGCTTGGCGGGTTGGGCGGACTGGTCCTTGCCGCTGTAGAACTCGTTGATTTCCTTGGAGATACGTACGGCGCACCAGTCGTGTCCGCACATGGCGCAGAAGTCTGTGTCGACGTCGAGGTCTTCGTCGTGGTAGGCGCGGGCGAGGTCTGGGTCGAAGGCGAGGTCGAAGTGTTTTTGCCAATTGAGGGCGGCGCGTGCTTTGGTAAGCTCGTCGTCGCGGTCGCGTGATCCGGGGATCCCGAGGGCGATGTCGGCGGCGTGGGCGGCGATTTTGTAGGCGATGCAGCCTTGTTTGACGTCGTTTTTTTTGGGCAGTCCGAGGTGTTCCTTGGGTGTGACATAGCAGAGCATGGCGGCGCCGTGGTAGGCGGCGGCGGTGGCGCCGATGCAGGAGGTGATGTGGTCGTAACCGGGGAAGATGTCGGTAACGAGGGGGCCGAGGACGTAGAACGGGGCGCCGTGGCACAAGCGGCGTTGTAGTTTCATGTTGTATTCGATCTGGTCGAAGGGGACGTGTCCGGGGCCTTCGACGATGACTTGGCAGCCATTGGCCCAGGCGCGTTCGGTGAGTTGGCTGAGGGTTGTGAGTTCGCGGAGTTGTGCCTGGTCGGTGGCGTCGGCGAGGCCGCCGGGGCGGAGGCCGTCGCCGAGACTGAAGGCGACATCGTATTCGCGCATGATGGCACAGATGTCGTCGAAGATCTCGTACATGGGGTTTTGTTTGTTGTGGTGGAGCATCCACTTGGCGAGGATGGAGCCGCCACGGGAGACGATGCCGATGAGGCGGTTTTTGACGAAGGGGAGGTGTTCGCGGAGGACGCCGGCGTGGATGGTGAAGTAGTCGACGCCTTGTTTGGCCTGGTTTTCGATTTCTTTAAGGATGAGGTGGTAAGTGAGTTCTTCGATGGATCGGCCGAGGATCATGGAATAGATGGGGACGGTTCCGATGGGGACGGTGGAGGCGTGGATGATGGCGGAGCGGCAGGCGTTGAGGTCTCCGCCGGTGGAGAGGTCCATGACGGTGTCGGCTTTCCAGCGTTCGGCCCATTTCAGTTTTTCGATTTCTTCAATGATGGAGGAAGAGACGGGGGAGGCGCCCATGTTGGCGTTGATTTTGGTGGTAGCGGCGCGTCCGATGGCCATGGGGTGAAGCTTGCAGGTGAGATGGACTTTGTTGGCGGGGATGACCATTCTGCCGGCGGCGACTTCGATGCGGATTTGTTCGGGGGTGAGGTGGGGTTCGCGTTGGGCAACGGCGAGCATTTGTGGGGAGATTCGGCCGGAGCGGGCGAGTTCGAGTTGGGTTCTGCCGTCGGAGTCGCGGGAGGAGGCAAAATCCATGGCGGTGATGGGGGAGGGTTCGGGCATGCCTGGGGTGTCTGGGGAGCTGAAGGTATAGGCGGTGGCGAGGCGAGGGGGGTTGGCGAAGGAGCCGGGGGTGGTGCCTTGTTTGTGGGTGGAGGGGTTGTGGCCGAGGGGAGGAATAGGGAAGGGGTTGGGGATGGACATATGGGACTCCTGTCATTCAAGAACGATCAGAACGGCGGCCGAAGCCGCGCCGACATGATCCGGAATCGTTAAAGGGTTTGGGAAGGAGTATTTCTGATTCGCTTCCCTACGCCGGTACGATCCGGATCAGGTTCCAAGGGTTTTCTCTCAGTCCCGGCAAGCCGGGACACCCCTAGCGAACTAGGGGAGAGTGTAGCGCCTATTTGGCGGGGGTGCAACCCCCATTTCGGGGTTGTGGCCAGCGTTGGCGGAGGAATGGCACGGTGCGGGAGTGTGGGTGGTGTCGGTGGTGTTTGTTTTCGGGGCGGTTGGACTTACAATCGCGGCGTTGGGCAATCTGAGCTGGCTCTTAACACAGCTTGAACGGCATCTTTGCATATGGAGTCGGATTAATGTTCAACCTGCTTCCGAAGGACACGGTCTTCTACGATCTGTTTGAGAATATGGCGCAGCGGGTCGTGAATTCGGCCCAGTATCTTCACGAATTGGCGAGGCAATTTCCGAAGATTGAGGGGCATATTCAATTGATACGCAAGGAGGAGCACGAGGCTGATGATCTGGCGCATGCGGCGTTGGACCGATTGGATCGGACGTTTATCACGCCTTTTGACCGGGAGGACATCCACGAGCTGGTGGGGAATCTGGACGACATCGTGGATCAGATCGATGCATTGGCCAAGCGAGTGCCGCTGTTTCACGTAACGTCGATCGAGCCTGAGTTTTTCAAGCAGACGGATGTGCTGTTGGCGGCGACGGTGGCGGTGGCGGAAGCGGTGAAGCGGCTGCGGAAGAGCCGGAAGCTGTCGGACTTGAGCGACAAGCTGATCGAGATTCACCGCCACGAGAGCCAGGGTGACGACAACCACCACGCGGCGATGTCGAAGCTGTTCGGCGGGGGCGTGGAACCGCTGGACGTGGTGAAGTGGAAGGAATTGTACGACTACATTGAGGAAGCGATCGACGACTGCGAGGACGTGGGCAACACGCTGGAGCGGATCGTGCTGAAGAATGGGTAGAGGCAGTCGGCTGTTGATCTGCAGTCTGGGACTTTCGAAGTGGGCTTTTTGGGTTTGGAGTTAGCGGGCGTTTCTGGCGGGAGTTGCGCCGGCGCCGGTTCGAAGGCGGAGTGAGGCTCAGGAATGCTAGTTTTGGTCTGCATCATCCTGGTGGCACTCACGTTCGATTTTGGGTGATCGTTCACCACACCTTGGAGCCATTGTTGGCGTCGGTGTGCAAATAGGGGAACTTGCTGGGCGACTTGGCGCTCCTTACTGCGAACCCAAGGATTGAGAGTATCCATGCTGGGTCTGGTTATCTTCATCATTCTGATCGCGTTGGTCTTCGACTTCCTGAACGGGTTTCACGACGCGGCCAACTCGATCGCGACCATTGTTTCCACCCGGGTGCTGTCACCGACGCAGGCGGTGATATGGGCGGCGTTTTTCAACTTCGTGGCGGCGTTTTTTTTCGGCACGAAGGTGGCGGAAAAGGTCGGCAGCAAGCTGGTGGACCCGGCGGTGGTGGACATAGCGATCGTTTTTGCGGGGCTGTTTGGGGCGATCACGTGGAACATCATCACGTGGCTTCTGAGGCTGCCGGTCAGTTCGTCGCATGCGTTGTTCGGGGGCATTGCGGGGGCGGCGGTGGCGAAGACGGGTTTCGTCGCGATCCTGTGGTCGGGGTGGGTGTGGCTGCTGGCGTTTATCGTGCTGTCGCCGTTGATCGGGTTTGTGCTGGGGGCGTTCAACATGGTTTTGGTGAGTTGGCTGTCCAGACGCGCCACGCCCCATCGCGTGGACACGCTGTTCAGACGACTGCAACTGGTTTCGGCGGGGGTTTATAGCCTGGGGCATGGGGGCAACGATGCGCAGAAGACGATGGGGATCATCGTGATGCTGCTGGCCGCGGCGGGATACTCATCGTATGGACACCCGGTGCAAGGGGGGTGGTTTGAACACCTGAACCTATTCGGCCGGCAGCATAATGTGGCGCCGTGGATCATCCTGTCATGCAACGGGGCGATTGCACTGGGAACGATGTTTGGGGGGTGGCGGATTGTGAAGACGATGGGGTCGGGGATCACGCGGCTTCAGCCGGTCGGGGGGTTCTGCGCGGAGACGGCGGCGGCGACGACGATCATTGTGGCGACGCACTGGGGGATTCCGATTTCGACGACCCATGCGATCACGGGGGCGATTTTGGGGGTGGGGACGACAAAGGGCGTTCGGTCGGTGCGGTGGATATGGGGGGAGCGCATCGTGATGGCGTGGATCTTGACGATCCCATGCTCGGCGTTCATGTCTGGGGTGATGTACGTGATCGCTCATCGGATGATCGAGCGAATCGTGGGGTAGGTGGTACTTGTTCGTTGTTGGTTGCCTGGGGAACCGCCGGCGTTCTGCTCAAGTGGCGGAGCCGGCGTAAGCGGCGGCGGCCTGTTGGTTTTGGAGATATTGTGCGATGGCGGGGAGGTTGGGGGGGTTGGCCGAGGCGATGGAGACGAGGTTATAGCCGAGGCCGCGGAGGGGGTTGTTCCAGCGGATCTGTCCGGTGGCTGGGTCAAGGCAGTAGATTTCACCGCGGGAGGTAGCGAAGAGATCGGGGCCATTGAGGACGAGGTTGACGAAGTCGCTGCCTTTGAGTTCGGTTCGCCAGAGTTCGTCGCCGGAGTTTCGGTGTAGTGCGAGGACGGTTCCTTTGATGCCGACGAAGACGATGTGGTTGAGGAAGTCGCGCATAGGGGATCCTTTTCTGGGGGAGATTGTAGCCGGTTGGTGGGGGGTGGATAGAGGCAAGGATGAGGCGCATAGAAGAAGAGGGCCAGGCGATCCAGCCCTCTGTTGAGGGTAATTGGGGACTGATGAAGGTCTAGTACCTGCCGCGTCCGCCGCCGCCGCTGCCGCCGCCGCCGTAGCCGCCGCGACCGCCGCCGCTGCCGCCGCGACTGCCGCCGCCGCCGCCGCCGTAACCACCGCGGCCACCGCCGCCGCCGCCACCGCTACGGTTTTCCTTGGGTTTGGCTTCGTTGACGGTGAGAGCGCGGCCGCCGTGGTCCTGGCCATTGAGGGCAGCGATGGCAGCTTGCGCTTCGCCATCGGAGCTCATCTCGACAAAGCCGAAGCCCTTGCTGCGGCCGGTGTCGCGGTCAGTGATGACCTGCGCGCTCTCAACGGTGCCATGTGGAGTGAACAGCGCTTCCAGGGCCGAGCTATCCACATCATAGCTGAGGTTCCCGACATACAACTTCTTGCCCATTTAAATCTCCTTGTGAGTTGGGCATTGTGACCCGGATTTTACTTTTCGAGCCACAAGAAAAGAGGCCAACGTTTTGGCCCAGAAAGGTGGAAGATGATTGAGAAAGAAACGGCGGGCAGAAAAAAATGCTTTCGCGTCATCTGATCTCGTTCAGCGTACCAACCTACGGTATTGTACTGATACGGTGGTTCCATGTCCAGAGGAAAGCCATGGGTTTTTGCAGCTCTGGTTTCTCTGTCGTAACTCAATTTGAGGGCTGGAATTGTTGGAGATCGGGGCATCGGCGGGCGTATTGGAGAGGCGGAGTGCGGTTGGTGTTTGGGCTCAATAGAAGCTGAGGCAGCCTGATACATAGGGTTTGGAGGTGATGGGGGTCGTGTTTGTGGATGGCGGCGGTGGTAGGTTTCAGGGTGGGTTGTCCTTGAGGCCGGCGGTGTGGAGAGAAGTGGGGGCGAGAGTAGGGCCATCTTTGAGGGTGTAGGGGGTGGAGCCGAAGTTGACGGTGACGACCAGGCCATTGGCGAAGGTGGTTTGTTGGACGGTGCGGTCTGGGGTGAGGAAGCGGTGGTCGGTCATTTCGGAGTAGCCGGCAGCGCGGGCGATGGGGCAGGCGGTATTGTAGCTCTGGAGGAAGCGGGCTTTGTTTTTGGCGAGCAGGTCGCGGTTGAACATGAACATGGGGGGCGTGGCGTAGAGAGCATTGAAGAGGTCGCGTTTGTCCCAGAGAGCGGGGAGTTTGTTGTTGTAGTCGCCCCAGTACCACTGGGCAACGACGCAGTCGTGATAGACGAGTTCCCAGAGAGGCAGGCGGTATTTTTCGCCGAGTTGGAACTTGGCGACGTTTTCGGGGACATCGGTCCAGATTCGCTGCATGTCGCGGCCGGAATCGGGGACGCGATAGGGGCCAAGGGAGAGCATGCCTTCGAAGTAGTGTACGAAGGGTACGGCGGCGTCGTGGCCGGTTTCGCAGCCGGAGACGAGGTTGTATTTGTCGCAGACCATGCGGAGCAGTTCCATTTTGTAGTGGCGGGATTCGGAGCGTGTGAGGGGGTGATCGGGGCTGTAGCATTCTCGCCAGGGGGAGGCGGTGGTGGTGTCGATGAAACGGCAGCGATAGGGGCTGGTTTTCAGTTCGTCGGGGATGCGTTTGTCGGCGTAGGTGGGGGCTTGTTTGTCGCAGAGGACGCCGCAGGGGTAGCGGGTGCCGTCTTTACCGGTGACTTCCCAGCCACGAATCCAGTCGCCTTTTGAATTGAGCATGAGGTCTTTTGGCCAGGCGTCGGTGGTCCAGTCGGGATGGGTTCCGCGGAGGTTGGGGAAATTGGCGGGGTTCATGGTGTCCTGGTAGATGTCGTAGCGGCTGGAGAGGACGGAGGGCAGATCGTTCATGGCTTTGATCTGGTCGGGATTGGCGCGGTTGGACCAGAGGATGCGGGTGATGCCGGCGGCTTGGAGGTCTTTGATGATGGGGAGGGGGTTGCGGTCCCAGCACCAGACGTTGACGGCGCCGATGAGCAGGTCGACGTTGGGGTTTTGCCTGCGTTTGTCGGCCAGGGTCTTGAGGAGGCCGGTTTTTTGGGCGTAAGCGCGGTAGCGTTTGGCGATGGCGACGTGGCCGCCTTCGGTAAAGAAGACGTAGCGGATGCGGCGGGTGTAGCCGAACTGGCCTTTTTGGGATTCCCATGTTGGCGCGATGCAGAGCAGGTCATTGAGGCGTTCAATGCGGATCAGCGCATCGTCGGGGGTTTCGAGGATAGCCATGTACGCGCTGCGGCCGTCGGTGGCGCCGAAGAAGGGCATGCAGATGCCGTGGCCGCCGTAGGCGATGAGCCACATCGGGCGGATCGTGCTGTCGTCAACGGGGTAGGAGATGCCCT
>JAPLNB010000247.1 GCA_026693085.1 Planctomycetota bacterium
GGCTTACTCCTGTTAAAAACGCCCGACTCCGTCGGCCAAAAGCCATTCTACACCTCCTCTTACGCCTTCTCCCGAAAAAATGGGCACACCCCCAGTACACGCCGATCATCCGAGATATCCTGATTTTTCCGCATGGCCAGATTCGCAGCAGCATCATCAAGGTCCAGCACAACTGCACCAGCGACCGCCGGCATTACGGAAAGCTCGAAGACCCGCCCATCAAGCACGAGTACTGCGACGTGTTCAAGAAGCTTGCGACCGCGGAAACCTCGCAGCGACGCCTCTCCGATTCCTCCGCCGCTGAGATTCAGGACGCCATCTGCAATGCAAGGGAGCAGCGGCTGGCGTGATGCCGTGGATCGGCGGCGGAATCCCCTTGCGCGCTCCGGCCAAACGCGCTATGCTGGCGTGTTGGTGCATGAAAGGCAGGTGAGTGATGTCGCTCGGAAAGCGGAAAATCATGGTGGCGATTTGGATCACCGTTGTCTTGGTCATCGCCAATGTCTGGGGAATCGCGTCGTGGCTGGACAAAGCGGGCGTCGTCGATTTCGCGCGCTACATGCGGCGTGAGTATCTGACCGGGACAGCCATCACGATCAGCGTCGTCCTGCTCCTCCTGCTCTTGCCGCCGGCTGGCCAGCTCATCAATCGGTGCCGCATGTGCCAGCGGATGCTGTTTGGACCGGCGAAGTATTGCGGGAGGTGCGGGTGCAGGGTGTGATCGTGCGACCTCGCTTTACAGCATCTCTGTGGCCTACCCAATCTTGAGCATCACTTCCTCCACCTTCGCGAGGTCTCGCTCCGCGTACACCGCATCTGTGACCAAGGCTGAACTGTGCCCCAGAGCTACCTGTGCAGCCTCAAGACCGAACTCGCGGCGAATGACGGTGGCGGCCGTGTGCCGTAGTTGGTGCGGGTGCCAGTGGTGCTGGCGAATCCAGTTCCGACGCCGGACCCATTTCTCCTCGCCAAGACGTTTCCGCAATTCGGCGTCGGTCTCCCACCGCCTGGACTTGCCGCCTTTCCTGCCGGCCACCCTGCGGTGCGCCAATTCTGCTGGAATGGGAAATGCCCGGACGCACGCGCGATGAATGGCCCTGCAGTAGCTGTCCTTGGTATAGTGGTCGCCCGGTTGGCGATTTGGCGACTCCTTGACGTTCCTGCCGGGCCGGTTCCCGCAGGATAGGAGAATCTTTCTCGCTACGTGCATTTCGTGTCGGCGTTCAGCCTCGGCCTCGGTCGGGCTGAACAGATAGTCGGTGTCGGGCCGGAGCATGAACGGCCTGAGGACTCTCTGGGCTTGGGGACCGAAGTAGATCCTACGGATCTTGCCCTGAGAAGCGGTTTTGTGTTCGGCGGGCGCGAACGCCCAGACTCGACGGCTTCGCTCAATATCGCCTTTACGCAATGAGAACAGTTCACCACCCCGAGCACCCGTGAGCAGCTGCAGGTCGATGAGGGCGTTGATCTGTCGGCTGAGGAACGGACGCACCGCGTTGACGACCTCGGGCGAGACAGGCTTAATGGGCTCGCTTTCCTTGGCCGTCGTCTGGCCGCGCTGGAGTGGTTCAAGCGTCTTCAATGCTTGGCAGACTGCGGCTGGCACCATTTCTTGACTGGCGGCCCATCTGAAAACTGCGGCAATCCGGCGTATCTGCTTGTTGATGCTCTGACGCGTCCACGGCCTGCGCGGCGGTGTGGCCGTCGCGTCTCCCCAAACCATTGCCTCGCGAACCAGTCGCAGCTTCGTGGGCCCGAACTCTGTGGCCACCGTCGTGCCGAACATCTGCGTGAGCACTCGCAGCACTACGGCGAGGTTCCCGGCCACAGCTTTCTGGTGTTGCTTTGCCCATCGCCAGTACTGAAGGATTACCTTTCCGACTCTGATGCCTGCTGATTCCTCCGAATTCGGCTGCGCATCCGCGATGTCTGGCAGTCGCCGGCCATTGGCCTCCCATTGGGCGATGAGGCGATGGTGTCTCTCGCGGCTCGAGGGTGTGTCGAATTCGCCCCGGTAATAGCTGCGGCGTGTCTTGGTGACGGAGTCACCCAACGTAACGACACCTAAGTTGCGGGTCGTGTGTTTGCGATACATCGGTGGTTGAGATGAGGGTCTCGGCATAGTGCGACCTCCAAAACGCCTGCGCATTACGTGTAATGCACGTTTCTAGCATTCTGGCCGCACTGCCGACCGCCGGCAGGTATCCCTATGTCTTGGGATCGGCGGAAGTTATATCCAATGGGCCGTATCCGGCTCGAACGGACGACCTCCTCCTTGTAAGAGCGCCGGCCAAGCCATCTAACCACTTGACATATCAGGCACTTACGAGGGGTGCAAGACGCGCTTGCACTCCGGCTTGCACCCCAGACACGAAAACCGATAACACCGGCCTGACCGGCAACGGCGACGGCGGCTTTGCCGCGGCCGTTGCCATGATCGTCACTCTGCCCCTTTCCGACGCAGAGAAGGCCGAAGCGGTGCGGCGACTGTTAGCGGCGGCCAACGCACGGAGTTGAGCGGGGAATGACGTCTGCAGCCACGTCGTTCAACGCGGGTCCCGTCAGCATGCCCGGCGTGGATTGAGCTGCCCTTTGCTGCGGTACCCTGCGGAGGGTTCGGCCGACTGGCTGCTTTCAGACGGGCGCGACAGAAACTGAACCGGGGACCTCCTGGACCCAAACCAGCGAACATGCTGCCGCAAGTGCTGATAATGCAGGGCTTACAGAAGCCAGCCCGTGCGCTTGTACTTCTGATTGTACTCGCGACATGGACACCAGCGACGATGGGACATGCGGGCAAGGGGCGCAACGTGACTTCGCCGCTGCCCTGGCCATGATCGCCACGCTGCCCCTCATATAGTGCAGTCTGTGAAGACTGCTGGTTTTTCTTCGACTTTTTCTTGCCCCCGCACGGGGACAATGAGTGGATGTAGATCCACTTCTACTTCCGACCATCTGGATGTTCTTCGGGGTTTTGATCCGGCCGCCCCGGCCGTGACGGATGCGGCA
>JAPLNB010000248.1 GCA_026693085.1 Planctomycetota bacterium
TGAACCCGCCGCCAATCCCCCTTCCTCTCAACCCGCCACATCCCTATCCCCCCGCTGGCCAAGCATCTTCCCCAAGCCCCCCGTCACCCAGCCGCTGGTCGTCATCCCAAGAACCCTCCGCCCACCACCCCACCGCATTCCCCTCCAAAACACCCTCGTCACCGACGAGCAGATCGGCCAGGCCATCCGCGCCGGCGTCGATATCTTCCTCTCCCAATTTGCCGACGGACAGCTCAAACACTCCCCCTCCGATTCCCGCTACGCCGGCATCGACTTCCTCTGCGTCTACGCCCTCATGCAGTGCGGCCAGGCCATCAACGACGAACGCCTCGACGTCCGCGGCAAGCTCATGAAGGATCTGCTGGCCAAAATGAAACAACTGCCCCCACACGCCTCCTGCGAAACTTATACCCGCGGCATCCGCGCAACCGCCCTCGCCGTCTACAACCGCCCCGAAGACCGCCAAGCCCTCAAAGCCGACCTCCAATGGCTCCTCAACGCCCCCAACGACGGTGGCTACACCTATAGCGCCAATTCCCA
This sequence comes from Planctomycetota bacterium, assembly GCA_026693085.1. GTDB lineage: Bacteria > Planctomycetota > Phycisphaerae > Tepidisphaerales > Tepidisphaeraceae > JAPLNB01. The sequence continues at coordinate 541 of JAPLNB010000248.1, forward strand.
CGGAAACTCCGACAACTCCAACTCCCAATACGGCCTCCTCGGCGTCTGGGCCGCTGCCGAAGTCGGCGTCGAAGTCCCACAAACCTTCTGGACTCGCGTCCAACGATACTGGCAGAACTGCCAGCTCTCCTCCGGCCAGTGGGACTACACCACCAACACACAAGGCGCCGGACGCCTCTCCATGACCGCCGCAGGTCTCACCTCGCTCTTCGTCACCCACGATTACCTCGATGCCCCCCTCTTTGGCAAAGAGGTCGGCCGACCCCCCTTCTCCAAATCACTCGCAGCAGGACTCGACTACCTTGAAACCGCCGACAACTGCCTCGACATCGGCACCCGATACCCCGGCTATACCCTCTACGGCCTCGAACGCGTCGGCTTGGCCTCCGGATTTAAATACTTCGGCTCTCATGATTGGTACCCCGAACTCGCCGCCTCCATCCTCATCCCCCCCAACGCCATGCTCAACCCCAAAACCCTCGACAATCTCCGCGACAATGCCGCCAACCAACTCAGTGCCGACGACCTCATCGACACCGCCTTCAGCCTCCTCTTCCTCGCCCGCGGCCGACATCCCATCCTCATGAACAAGCTCCGCTTCGATGGCTCCTGGGCCAACCGTCCCCGCGATGTCGCCAACCTCACCCGCTTCGCCTCCCGCGAACTCGAACGACCCCTCAATTGGCAAGTCGTCCCCCTCAACCGCGACTGGAACGATTGGCTCGACTCCCCCATCCTCTACATCGCCTCACACCAACCCCAGAAACTCACCGACGCACACCTTGCCAAACTCCGCTCGTTCGTCGAAGCCGGCGGCCTCATCTACTCCCAAGCCGACGGCGGCTCCCCCTCCTTCACCACTTTTATCACCGACCTTGGCCGAAAGCTCTTCCCCGCCTACGAATGGAAAGACCTCCCGGCCACCCACAGCATCTATACCCTCAACTACAAAATCGACGCCCCGCCCCCCCTCCGCTGCCTCACCAACGCCAACCGCATCCTCATGCTCCACAGCCCCAACGACCTCGCCCAGCACTGGCAGCTCCGCGCCGAAAAAACCAAACGCCCCAGCTTCGAACTCGGAGTCAACCTCTTCATCTACGCTGCCGGCAAAACCGACCTCCGCAACCGCCTCAATTCCCTCTACCTGCCCCCCCTCGCTGTCGATCCCACCTTCCGCATCCGCGTCGCACGCGTCGAATACCGCGGCCCATGGGACCCCGAGCCACACGCCTTCGTCCGCTTCTCCCGCTGGCTCGAATACCAGACCGCCTATCGCCTCCAAATCTCCCCCGTCTTCATCGAGCACCTGCGCCCAGCCTTCTGGCCCATCGCCCACATGACCGGAACCGCCCAATTCACCCCCTCCGAAACCCAACTCGCCTCCCTTCGCCGCTACGTCGAAGACGGCGGCGTTCTCCTCATTGACTCCTGCGGCGGCAACCCCGAATTCGACCAAAGCATCGCCGCCCTCCTTCAACGCGCCTTCCCCAACCTCAAACCCACCCCTCTGCCACCCGACCACCCTCTCTTCACCGCCAAAGCCCCCGGCATGGATCCTCTGCCCACCCCGCGCCTACGCCCAGGCTCCCACCAACTCCTCCCCAAAATACAAATCCTTTCCGCCGGCAAAGGCCACATCCTCTACTCCCCCCTCGACCTCACCACCGCACTCCTCGGCACCAACACCCACGGCATCCAAGGCTACCACCCCACCTACGCCCGCAGCCTCCTGAAAAACCTCCTCCTCTGGACCACCGACGGCGCCAAAGACACAATAAATTGACAACTGTCAATTCCCATCCCCAAATCTTTCCCCTCCCCGAGAAAAAACTGCCATTTCTCGTTCACCCATGTTACAACATCCCAAACACCCAGGAGGCCTCACCATGTCATTCCCTCTGAAATGCTCTCGCTGTGGCGCCACCATCGCCGTTCAGCCTCCCACCCCCCAGAGCCCTCCCCTGAACCTCCCCCCGCTTCCGCAACCGCCTCCCCCGCGCCCCAAAACCCTCTGGCTCGTCATCGCCAGCATCTCCATCCTTGCCCTCGCCCTTGCTATCCTCATCCCCATCCTCGTCCGTCAGTCGCATAAACGCGCCGACGAACGCTATTGGCTCGAAAACTTCGATAAACTCGTCGCCCTCAAAGCCGACGCCGAACGCCTCGCCATCGCCGGCAGCCTCCCCGAAGCCCACGCCGTCTATCGTCAGATCGAGCGAATCGTCGGCGGCCGAACCCCCGCCGATCCACGCCTCTGGGATCTCGCCGAACGCGCCAAGCAAGACCAGGACCGTCTCTACTCCATCATCCTCGATGCCCGTGCCTCCCTCCTTTCCCCACAACCCGCATCCGCCCCCGAAAAACCCACACCCCCCGCCCAATATCGCGGCCTCAACCAACCCCCCCTCGCCGCCGCCGACCCACCCCCATCCTCCTCCGCTCCTCGCTCACTCCTCGCCGCCGCCACCCAGGCATTCACCCCAACCACCCAACCTCTCGCCATCCAACCCATCGCACCCGCCCCAACCATTCCGCCCACCGCCCCACCAATTCGCGCCGTCGCACTCCAGCCAACCGACTCCATGGATGCCCAGATCGGCCAAGCCATCCAACGCGGCACCGATTTCCTCGTCAAGCAACTCGAAGCCGACCAGATCGCCATCTCGGGCAAGCCCAACGATACCCACCTCGAAGGCCTCAACGCCCTCTGCGTCTACGCCCTCCTCCAGGCCAGCCAAACCTGCCGCGACGAACGCCTCGACCCCAAAAACCCCTTCATGAAAGGCCTCATCAATCGCATGAAGGAACACATGTACGTCGTCGACTCCGCCAACCCCGTCGGCCCCGTCACCTATGCCCACAGCCTCCGCGCCCTCGCGCTCTCCGTCTACAACCGCCCCGAAGACCGCCAGACGCTCAAAGACGAAGTCAAATGGCTTATCATGGCCTGTACCGACGGCGCCTACACCTATAACGACCGCGCCGGCCGAATCTACAAGGACAACAAGCTCGCCCCCTCCATTGCCCCCTCCCCAAACGGCAAAACCCTCTACTACTTCGATCCCCAGGAATCCTCCCAGGCCATACTCCTGCACAACGGCGAGAAATACGTGCCCGCCCCGCCCCGCCAACCGGCTTACCCGTTCGTCAATATCCGCCCGAATCTCGGCAGTCTCTATCGGAACCGCCTCTACTCCGAATTGCCCGATATCAAGTGGGACAACTCCAATACCCAATACGCCCTCCTCGGCGTCTGGGCCGGTGCCGAAGTCGGCATCGAAGTCCCCCTCGACTACTGGATGGACTGCGAACAGCACTGGATGCAATGGCAGACCGGCACCGGCGAATGGGCCTACAACAACAGCCCCACCGCCAAACCCTCCTTCGCCATGACCACCGCAGGCATCGCCTCACTCTTCGTCACCCACGACTATCTCGACGCCCCAGCACTCAACGCCGAACTGGGCCGAAATCCCTTCAGCCAATCCCTCGCCCGCGGCCTGGCTTGGCTCGAAAAATCCGACAACTCCGTCAACATCACTGCCGGCGGCATGCAATGCCTCGGCTACAACCTCTATGGCCTTGAACGCGTCGGACTCGCCTCCGGCTTCAAATACTTCGGAACCCACGACTGGTACCGCGAACTGGCCGCAAAAGTCCTCGCCCTCCAACGCCCCGACGGCTCCTGGTGCCGCGACCTCGCTTTCAACGAAGGCCCCGACGACCCCAGCGTCCAAGCCGACGCCCTCATCGACACCGCCTACGTCGTCCTCTTCCTCTGCCGCGGCCGACACCCCGTCATGATCAACAAGCTCCGCTTCGACGGCTTCTGGGCCAACCGCCCCCGCGAAATCGCCAACCTCTCCAAGTTCGCCTCCCGAGAACTCGAACGCCCCCTCAACTGGCAAATCGTCTCCCTCCAATCCGACTGGTTCGACTGGCTCGACGCCCCCATCCTCTACCTCGCCTCCCATCAAACCCTCAAACTCCAACCCGCCGACCTCCAGAAGCTCCGCTCCTTCGCCGAAGCCGGAGGCCTCATCCTCACCCACTCCGACGCCTCCGCCGCTCCCTTCAACATCTTCATCAACGATCTGGCCAAAAAACTCTTCCCCGAATACGAACTGACCAATCTCCCTCCCTCCCACGAGCTTTACTCCCTCATGTACAAAATCCAAACCAAACCCCCCCTCAAAGCCATCACCAACGGCTCTCGCCTCCTGCTCGTCCATTCCCCCACCGACCTCTCCACCGCCTGGCAGGTCCGCAACGGCCTCAAACGCGAGAACTGGGAACTCGCCATCAACCTCTTCGTCTACGCCGCCGGCAAAACCGACTTCCGCAACCGCCTCAACACCCTCTACATTTCTCCCAACACCGGCCGATCGGCCACCTCCGTCCGCTTCGCCCGCCTCAAATACCCCACCGCCTGGAACCCCGAGCCCTTCGCCTTCGAACGCTTCAACCATTACCTCCGCCAACACACCTCCCTCGGCCTCGACCTCGTCACCCTCGACGTCCGCGACCTCAAACCCGAATCCGCCCCCATCGCCCACCTCACCGGCAACGTCCCCTACACCCCCACCGACCCCGATCTCACCGCCCTCCGCAACTACGTCCAGTCCGGCGGCATCCTCCTCATCGACTCCTGTGGCGGCTCCGAACGCTTCTCCCAAAGCGTCGCCGCCCTTCTCCAAAAACTCGCCCCCACCCAAAAACCCACCCTCATGGGTTTCAAACACCGCCTCTTCACTCCCGCCCTCCCCGCCATGGACGACCTCACCCGCCCCCAACTCCGCCCCTACGCCAAACTCCCCCCCCAATTCCAAACCCTCACAATAGGCAAAGGCAAAGTGATCTCCACCCCCCTCGACCTCACCACAGGCTTGCTCGGCACCAACACCTGGTGCATCTCCGGCTACAAACCCGACTACTCCCAGAAATTCCTCAAAAACCTCGTCCTCTGGACCTCTGACGGCGCCAAGAACTGAGAAACTATCTCAGAACCTCCACACGGCACTGGCGCCGATACCACAACACCCCGCATCCCAGTTGAACGACGCCCAGGTAGTGTAGTGTCTCATGCTGATCCCATCTTATCGGCCACCACGGCCGCCTTGCCCGCCCGTGGTCCTCTGGCGGAAGCACTGGCGTCTCTGTTTCATCGCCCGGGTTTCGTCGGTCGCATCTATGACACGTGTTGACAAAACCAAACCGAATCCTAACATTGTAATGGAGTTGGGAGTCTATGCGCTAGCTTCGGTGGAGACAGCGCCATGCGATTGCCGGTAGTGTCTGGTGTCGGACTCGCCTTTGCACGGGCCTCAAACGGTGGATATCCTCTCTACTCGAATGTTGATACACGACCCTCTCCGCTCTGCGAACTAGCTTGCCTCTTGTTGGAGGAACAGTCATGCCGGAACAAGTATCCCAGGATAATACCGCGCACGGTCCGGACCTGGCGGACATTCAGCTTGATCGTGAGGACATTATTCTACTGCTCTTGGAGGCAAATGAGCGCCTGCTCGGCAAACCGTCCCTCAACGGGATTACGCGCCTAGAGAAGTTGATCTTTCTCCTTGAACAGGAAACCGAGTTCGAGGGAGTAGCTCGATTCTACGTTTTCAAGCCGTACAATTTCGGGCCGTTCTCGAAGGAGATTTACGAAGCTGTTGAATTCCTTGAGGGTTGCGAACTGATCCAAGTCAGTGAGAGGCCCTACCCCTCGTACTACGCGAATGTCGGAGAAGCCGAATTACTGTCCGAAATCAGCGAGAACGAAATACCCAGTGCTGAAGGAGAGGCCGAGATTACCGCAACGGAGAAGCTATTCAAGCTTACGGGGGACGGTAGGAAAGTTTCAAAGCTGCTCCGCACGGCCACACTGGAGCGCCGACCACGGGATGTGGAGGAGCT
>JAPLNB010000249.1 GCA_026693085.1 Planctomycetota bacterium
ATCATTCCGCATTCATCATTTTCCGCCCACCCCCCTGATCACGACTTCCCCATCCCACAACTCATCCTGCTCGACGTGCCCCTCCGCCGCCGCCACACTCGGCCGGAGCACCACATCAAACGCCTCCGCCGTCACTTCCGCCGCACTCCCCCCAACCGACCATCCCGCCGCCTTCTTCGCCGCAAACGCCACCGACCCCACCTTCCATTCCTTCTCCCCCTGCCGCACGAACACATCAAACGCCAACCCCACCGGCGGCTCCCGCGCATCAATATTCAACGACACGTACCTGCTGTTCGCTGGATCCTGGCGCGTCGCCTTTAATGCCTTCTCCACCGCCTCCCGCAGCCCCGCGTCCTTCACCACCTTCACCGTCTGCCCATTCACCAGCTCCCACTTCGCCTCCCGCGCCAGCGTCGTCTGCCACAGCACTGCATACCCGCCCGACTTCAATGGCTTACTCTGATCGCACAGCTTCACGTCCATCGTCTGCCGCACCGTATGCTGCCCTTCGGTCAACTTCGCGAACACCGGATCATCCGCTGCCAACGGCCACCACGACGCCCCGCCGCCCGAACTGCTCATACTCATCCCGCCCCCGCTGTTCCCCTGACGCTTGACGCACTCCACCCCATCCAACTCCAGCTTCTTATACGAATACTCCACCCACAACCGCTGCTTCTGCCCCACCCGCGCGTTCCCGGTGCTCGTTCTGATCGGCAACACCGCCCCCTTCCGAACCCGCAGCCGCGTATCCAACTTCAGTCCCGTCTCCAGCGCCTGCTTCAAATACCGCTGCCACTTCTCCGCCGGGACTTTCCCCCCCCCCTCCGCCGCTTCGACAAAATCCCCCCAGCCCCTCGGCCACGGCTGCTTCAGATCCCCCTGAATCGCCAACCCCCGATCCACCCCCTTGTTAATCTGCTTCCCCGACAACTTCCCCGCTGCCAGCCTGCTCACCAGCTCCCTTAATGCCGCATCCCGTGCGCTTGCGGCCCCTTTCTCCGCATCGCTCAGCAGCCACCACACCGGCTTATACTGATTCACATCCACGTTGCGCAAGTTCACCCACGCCGCCGCCCCCAGCAGCACCACCACCGGCAACAGCACTGCCACGCCTCCCCCGACAAGTCCCCACCGCCGTTGCCGATGCCCCACCCTCACCGCCCCTTTGCGCTTCACATCCGCCCCACATTCCGAACAAACAACCGACCCCGCCGGCAGTCCAAACAAATCAAACCCACACCCCCGGCAGATCGGATGATCGTCAATTCGTCTCCCCCTCATCCCCAAGACCAGCATCACCACCCCCCCAATCAACATCACCACCAGCAATTCGATTAGCATCATGGTTCACCCTTCTGATTCATCATCCATCATTCCGCAATCATTATTTCCCCTTCGGCCACTCCACCACCACGAGACCGCATCATATGCCGAGACACCCATAGCCTGGCTCCTGACCCGTAAAACCTCCCTCTCATATCATCCCCCCCATCCCCCCGCCATTACAATCCCCCCTCGCTTTTACATCCCGTCCCCTGAACCCCAGACCCTAGACGTTCCCCCCGCCCTCTCTTACCATTCCCACACCGATTGAAAGGGACACGACTATGCGCATTCTCGTTGCCGACAAACTCGCCCAGGAAGGTCTCGATTATCTCAAGCAGGCCGGCGCCGATTTCGACGTCAAAGTCGGCCTCAAAGAGGATGAGCTCGCCGCCGCCATCCCCGCCTACGACGGGCTGGTCGTCCGCTCGGGCGCTAAAGTCACCCCCAAATGCCTCGAAAACCCCGGCTCCCTCAAATGCATCGCCCGCGCCGGCGTCGGCGTCGATAACATCGACCTCCCCACCGCCACCCAAAAGGGCATCCTCGTCATGAACACCGCCGAGGCCTCCACCCTCTCCACCGCCGAACACGCACTCGCTCTCATGTACGCCCTCGCCCGCAAAATCCCCGCCGCCGACGCCCACGTCAAATCAGCACCACCCAAGTGGGAAAAAACCAAGTACGAAGGAACCCAACTTGCCGGAAAAACCCTCGGCGTCGTCGGACTCGGCCGAATCGGCAAAACCGTCGCCATCCGCGCCCTGGCCATGGACATGCACGTCATCGGGTTCGACCCGTTTGTCTCCACCCCCGATGTCCTCGATGGCCGCGTCAAACTCTTCAAAGACTTCGACGAATTCCTCGCCCAGCTCGACGTCGTCACCTTCCACGTCCCCGGCGGCGCCACCACCAAACACCTCCTCAACCGCGACCGCCTCATGACCAAGTGCAAACCCAACCTCCTCGTCGTCAACGACGCCCGCGGCGAAGTCGTCGATGAATTCGCCCTCGCCGACGCACTCAAAGAAAAGAAAATCGCCGGCGCCGCCATCGACGTCTTCGCAAAAGAACCCCCACAAACCGATCACCCCCTCTTCGCCGCCCCCAACGTCGTCCTCACCCCCCACCTCGGCGCTTCCACCGAAGAAGCCCAGACCGCCGTCTCCCTCGAAGCCTGCAAATACGTCGTCGCCTACCTCAAAACCGGCGAAATCCGCGGCGCCGTCAACGCCGGCGGAATCAAGCTCGACCTCCCCGCCGATGAAGCACCCTTCGCCTCCCTCGCCCAACGCATCGGCGCCCTCCTCTCCTCCATTTGCGAAGCCGGCTACAAAACCATCACCCTCCGCGCCTCCGGAACCCGCGTCACCAAACACATGAACACCCTCCTCCGCCTGGCCACCGTCGAACTCCTCAAACCCCACCTCACCGAAAACGTCAACGTCATCAACGTCGAACACCTCGCCCGCTCCCGCGGCATCGAACTCGTCTCCATCCCCGAATCCGCCCCACCCCAAGGCCTCGTCGGCGATATCCTCGGAATCCGCGCCTCCACCGGCGCCAACCGCGATTCCCACCGCATCCTCGGAACCGTCTACGCCGACGCCCTCCCCCGCGTCCTGCGCATCGACGACTACAACATGGACATGGTCCCCGAAGGAAACATGGTCGTCATCAACAACAAAGACATGCCCGGCGTCATCGGATTCGTCGGCACAACCTTCGGCAACGCCAAAGTCAACATCGCCGACATGGTCATCTCCCGCCATTTGAACCCCGACGGCTCCGCCACCGCCCTCATGGTCATCAAAACCGACCAAATCCCCCCCGACTCCCTCATCCAAGCCCTCACCAGCGCCCCCCAAATCCTCTCCGTCCGCTCCGCCACCCTGCCCCCTCGAAAATAACGACCTTCCTTCGCGTGCCGGTCGGACCGTAGGTCCACCTCCTTCGACGCTCCGACCCGCCCCCCCCAAAAAAAAACCGCACGAGCTTATTCGCCCATGCGTTTCTTCTGTGTTTACCAGTGGTTCCTATCCGTGCTTCTGATCCGGCTTCGGCTTCCCCCCCGTCCGCTCCGTCGGATAAAAATCGTCCGCCTTCGCCCCAAACTCCTTCTCATCCTTGTGCCCCTCCACCGCCATTGTCTCCGACGTCGTCGCCGTCAACTGCTTGATCGGCGCCGGACCCGCCGCAACCGCGGGCTGCGCCGCCGGGCCTGCATCCCGATCCGACGCCTTGATCTTCTCCTCCAATGCCCGCTCCATCCGCTTCAACTCATCCATGTCATCTTCCGTCGGCTCCGTCGGCTTCGCCGGACCCGTCGTCGTCGACGACCTCACCTTGCTCAGATCCGTCCCCTTCTCCTCCACCGGCGGCGTCAGCGTCCCATATGCCAACAAACTCACCACGCTCGGCCAGATCAGCCCGATCAACACAAACGACGCCCCCATCCACACCACCGTCCCCTTCCCAGGCTCCGCCCACCACGCATAACTGTAATTGATCCCCTTCGCTTCCTTCATGATCGCCAAGAAATCCAATACGGTTGGCTTCGTGATCGCCTTGTACTTCTTCGCATAATCTGGCCCCCCAGGCTTGTTCAACGACGCCAGATTGATGCTCCTCGGCGTATACACCGCCGCCGTCTCCACAAAGAAATACGGCCGCCACACCGCCAAAAACTTCCCGTCGCTCTGCCGCTCCGGACGCCCCGAGTAATACTTCCCCATCACAATGTAATACCTCCGGCCCTTGTCCTTCTGCGTCAGGTTCGGATACACCACCAGATCCTTGAAATACCGCACCCCACGCTCTTCTCGCATCAGCCCCAGCTCCAACTGGCTCTGCGAGTTCATCGAGTTGCTTCCGTCCACGTCGGCCCCATACATCAGCCGCACCGACGACAGCAATCCGCCAACCACCAGCGAAATCAACATCCACTGCCAACGTTTAATGCGTTCGATTTTCATGGCATCTGTGAAGTGCAACAACGACCCGCGCAACAGCGCCTGAATCGGCCCGCGGCGCTATACCGTTCGCCACATCCGCCACAATGGCCTTCCCTGTCCACTTATACTACCGCTACTTCAATACGCAGTTGCCAGCGAATTGTTGCCGACTTCGCGGATTCCCTCACGCTACCCGATAATACGCCACATCTGTGTACCCAATCACAAGCCTCATCCGTACCCCCGCAACTCCCCGCTCCACCCTCCCTGGCATTCGCGGAACCTCCTCCGCACCCCGGCGTCTAACACCCCAATCGCTATGCCCCGGGACAGCGCCCGTTCGCGCTCTCGTCGCTCCCTTGGAGACCGTCACAATGAAACTCCGCATCACCCTTGCGCTCGCGATCGTCTGCACGCTAGCGCAAAATCTGCCCGCCGCACCCATCATCAACAACCAGCAGCTCCTCTCCTGGGGCCTCGGCGTCCAACAGCAAATCACCTCCACCCTTGCCATCCCCAACACCCGCCTCTTCGCCGAAACCGCCTCACTCTCCGGAACACAGTCCGGCGGCGCCGGCGGCAAAGCCTACCTCTGGCCCATGAGCGCCCAGTTTCGCGTCCAAAACTCCCTCGCCCGCTTCGACCCCATCACCTACGCCCCCATCCTCCGTGAATTCTCCGACCAGCTCTACGCCAACTACGGGTCCACCACCGGCGGCTATCGCTCCGCCGTCATCTCCTCCTCCGACCGCTACTATGACGACAACGCCCACCTCGCCGTCGCCCTCGCCGAAGCCTACAACATCACCCGCGACCCCATCTACCTCACACGCGCCAAAGCCACCTACAACTTCGTCCTCTCCGGCGAAACCACCACCGGCGGCGGCGGAATCTACTGGCGAGAACGCGACTACTCCTTCAAAGACACCATCAGCACCCTCCAGGGCGCCCGCGCCGCCCTCATGCTCCACCAGGCCACCGCCGATCCCAAATACCTCGCCGACGCCACTCGCCTCTACACCTGGGCCAAGAACACCACCCAGACCTACGACGGCCTTTTCATGGAAAAGCTCTACCTTACCGGCTCAAAAGCAGGCACCGTCGGCGACTGGGCCCTCGTCAATTCCGCCGGCATGGGCATCTCCGCCAACCTCGAGTTCTACGACTCCACCCACAACTCCGCCTACCTCAAAGAAGCCCAACGCATCGCCACCCGCTCCCTCTCCCGATACTTCGACACCTCCACCGGCCGAATCAACGACGAAGGCTACTGGGCCTACGAACTCGTCGACGCCCTCGACGATCTCTACCTCGCCGACCACAACACCAAATGGCTCAAATCCGTCAACGGCGCCCTCCAATACCTCCACAACTACAAACAAGACCCCAAAGCCCACTACGGCCTCTTCTGGGGCCGCAACGGTCCGCAAATCTCCACCCTCTCCTCCTGGAACCTCAACGACCAGGCCCCCGTCGCTCGCGCCTACCTCCACACCGCCCAGATCCCCGAACCCCGCACCGCATTGCTCCTGATTCCCGCCCTCGCCTGCCTCGTCCTCTGGCGCCGGCCCAGGACCTGATCCCAGTCAAAAAAGAAACAGGCCGAGCCAACGGCCCGGCCAGCTCTATTCCCAAATCGAAAATCAAGAATCAAGAATCGAAAATCCCATCATTCTTCTTCCGCCTTCGGCTTATACAACGCCACAATCTGCTGCTGCACATGCGGCGGAACCGGATCGTAATGGCTCAATTCCATCACGAACGATCCCTGCCCGCCCGTCACGCTCTTCAACTGCGACTGATACTGCATCACCTCGGCCAGCGGCGCCTGTGCCCTCACCACCGCCATCCCCCCACCAACAAAGTCCTGCCCCATAATCCTGCCTCTCTTGCCCGACAGATCACCCGTGATCGACCCCACCTTGTCCTCCGGAACCGTAATCTCCATATTCACGATCGGCTCCAGCAGCACCGGCTTCGCATTCGTCAACGCCGTCCGGAACGCCATCTTCCCCGCCGTCCGGAACGCCACTTCCTTCGAATCCACGGGGTGATGCTTCCCGTCATACACGATGCACTTCACATCCTGCACCGGATATCCCGCAATCGCGCCCTGCTCCAGAACGTCCCGAACGCCCTTCTCCACCGCCGGTATGTACTGCCCCGGAATCGACCCGCCAAACACCTCGTCCGCAAATTCAAACCCCTTCCCTCGCTCCAACGGCTCAACCTTCAAATACACCTCGCCAAACTGCCCCGCCCCGCCAGTCTGCTTCTTGTGCCGATGGTGCCCCTCCGCCTTGATCGTGATCGTTTCCTTGTACGCAATCTTCGGCGGCGTCGTCTCCACCTCCAAACCCCGGTTCTTCAACCGCTCCAACACCAGCCGAAGATGCAGTTCTCCCAAACCGTAAATCACCAGCTCGTGCGTCTGCCGGTCCACGTGCGACCTGAACGTCGCATCTTCCTCCATGATCTTCGCCAGCGCACCGGATATCTTCTGCTCGTCCCCACGCGCCTTCGGCGTCACCGCCAAACCATACATCGGCGTCGGATACACCGGCGGCTTCGCATGCACCCCGCCCAACCCATGATCGTCCGTCAGTATCGCATTCGCGTGAATCTCGTCGATCTTCGCCACCGCCCCGATATCCCCCGCAATGATCCCATCCGGCTCCGAATGGTCCTTCCCCTGCAAATTAAACACGTGCGACAGCTTTACCCCCTTCTTCGCACCGTTGATAAACGCCATCGTCTGCCCCGTCGCCTTCCCCTGGTGCACCCGGAACAACGCTAATTTCCCGATAAACGGGTCCGTCGTCACCTTAAACACATGCGCCACCAGCGGCTTGTTCCCATCCGGAACATACTCACACGCCTTCTCGTTCTCCCCTTCCCCAACATAAAACGCCTTCTTTGCCCCCGTCACCGGCGACGGAAAATACTTCACCACAATGTCCAGAAATTCCTTCACCCCAACATCCGCCTTCCCATCCGCAAAGCAGATCGGAACCAAATGCCCCGCCGCCATCGCCTTCACAAACGCCCCGTGCAACGATTCCGCGTCCGGCTCCTCCCCACTCAGATATCTCTCCATCAACCCTTCATCCATCTCCACAACCTGGTCCATCAACGCCGATCGCGCCTCCTCCACCGACGAAAAATCCGTCTTCCCACTCTTGTGCTCCAAACAATCAATCACCCCTTTCCCACCGTTCACCGGCAGATTCAACGGCAAACACTGCGACCCCAGCGATGCCTGGATCGCCTCCACTATCGCCTCCAGATCCACCTCCGGCATATCAATCTTGTTCACCAGAATCGCCCGCGGCACATTCGCCGTCTTCGCCGCCTCGTTCATCCGCCGCGTCACCACTTCCACCCCGGACTGCGCGTTGATCGCCAGCACCATCGTCTCCGCTGCCGGCAAACAAGCGATCGCCTGACCGATCAAATCCGGCGACCCCGGCGTGTCCACAATATTGATCCGCTTCCCCTGGTGATTCACATGCAGAAGCGATGAATAAATCGAATGCTGATGCTCCTTCTCCTCCTTCTCAAAGTCGCTGAAGCTCGACCCCTCCGGCACAGAACCCTTCCGATTTACTGTCCCGGTCACGAACAGCATCGCATCGGCCAAGGTAGTCTTGCCGCTCCCACCATGACCGGCCAGTACAATGTTGCGGATATCAGCGGTAGCATAACTGGGCATAAAGAAGCTCCTTCAAGCAAATGACTGACCCGTGCAAGCGGCAATTCGCTTCAGTAACAATAGACCCGCTAGTATAAAGCCCTCCAACCCCCAATCAAAGCCCACAAACACCTCTTGCCCGGGCCGCCCCCCACGCGACAATACCCCCATGTGCTTGCCACTGCCGTCCAGCATTCGCTCATGGGTTCATCGTTCATCAGTCATCGTTCATCGTTTTTCCCTTCTCCTCCTCCCCTTGCTCTCCCTCGCCTGCTCCTCCAAACCCAAAGCCACCCCCACCCTCGCCCAACAAATCCCCCAGGCCCACGGCCTCAACCACTCCCCCAAACAGACCGCCCTCCAAGGCACCCTCATCCTCCAAATGGAATCCCTCCCCACCCTCGAAGCCACCTTCACACTCGACCTCGCAACCGGACACATCCGCCTCGACCTCGCCGACAAATCCACCCTCATCTTCGACGGCCAACACGCCTACGTCTCCCCACCAACCGCACCCTACAACAACACCCGCGCAACCTACCTCGCCTACACCTCCCTACTCGCCATCCCCTTCCGACTCGACGATTCCTCCGCCCACCTCACCGACCTCGGCCCCCAAACCCTCGGCTCCGCCTCCTACTCCTCCGCCCGCCTCACCTTCTCCTCCGGAACCCCCGGCCGCCCCGACGACTCCTACCTCCTCTTCGCCGACCCCAAATCCCACCGCCTCCAAGCCATCGCCTACTCCCTCGCCCTCGCCAAAACCCCCGACGAATCCACCCCCTCCCCCCGCGCCGTCACCTTCTACGACTACAAACCCACCGACGGCCTGCTCGTCCCCCTCGAATGGAAATTCTGGAAATACCACAAAACCGAAGGCCTCTACGCCAAGCCCATCGGCTCCGTCCGCCTCCTCAACCTCTCCACCATCACCCCCAAACCCGCCCTC
>JAPLNB010000250.1 GCA_026693085.1 Planctomycetota bacterium
GCCCGCCGCGTCAGCCGCTTCGTGTCCCGCCGCGCAACCTCGATATACAGCACCGTCACCGGCCCGTCCCGACCCTGCCCCCCCACCTCCGTCACTCGAAACCCCTCCCCTCGCAACGCCCCCACCATTTCCCCGTCCTTCCGCGTAAACACCGCCACCAACTGCTCCCCAAACGCCAGCCGCTGCTCGATCACAATCCCCAGATAGGTCCCCGCCGCAAACCCCACCGCATACGCCAACATGTAGATCGGGTGCTCCTGCACATTCAGCAGCACCCCCGCCACCACCGCGATATAGATCAGCGCCTCGAAAAACCCCAGCACCGCCGCGAATCTCCGCCGCCCCTGTATGATCGCCACCGTCCGCACCGTATCCAGCGAAATATCGCAAATCCGCGCCCCCGCGATCACCACGCACATCACCGCCACCGTCGCATCCATATCCAACCTCTCTCTAACTGCCCCGGTCGCCTGAATGTACCATGCCCTCGCCTCATTCGCAGCGCCCTCCCTCATTCATCATTCATCATTCATCGTTGCTTCCTTCCTTGACCCCGCTATCTCGCTTCATATACTTTACTCCTGAAATAGTTAGCTATGGCAACTAAATCCGCCCCATTCCATTCCCGCTGCGCCTGCGAGATGCTCGAGGTCGTCCCCCTCGTCATGCGCAGCATCCACAACAACATGCGTTCCACCCACAGCCACGACCTCTCCATCCCCCAGTTCATCTCCCTCGGCTTCCTCAGCCGCCACCAGGGCTCCAGCCTCTCCGACCTCACCCGGCACCTCGGCCTCTCCCTCCCCACCATGTCCAGGATGATCGACGCGCTGCTCGCCCGCCACCTCGTCCGCCGAACCGCTCACCCCCTCGACCGCCGCCGCATCGTCCTCACCGTCACCCCGCGCGGCCAGCGGCTCCTCCACAACGCCCGCCACACCACCCAAATCTACCTCTCCGACCTCCTCTCCGGCCTGCTGCCACGCGACCGCTCCACCATCCTCCAGGCCATGCAGATCCTTCGTCCTTTATTCAGCCCCGCGGGAGCCAACAACGGGAATCCCCCCGGCTGATCATCGCAGGAGTCTCCACCATGCGCACCATCATCGTCATCGTCATCCTCATCGCTGCGACAGGCGGCGGCGCCTGCTACTGGCAGTCGCGAAAGCCCGCCACTGCCGCTGCCGGCGCCGACTTCACCAGCATCCAAGTCGCCCGCGGCTCCATCGTCCAGGCCGTCGCCGCCAACGGCCGCGTCGTCTCCAACCTCGACGTCGACATCAAGTGCAAAGCCAGCGGCGAGGTCCAGGAACTGCCTTTCGATATCTCCGACGTCGTCAGGAAAGGCCAGCTCCTCGTCAAGCTCGACCCCCATCGATGAGGATCGCAACGTCGCCATCACCAAAGAAGTCTCAGGCATCCGACAGGTCGCCCCAGCCGTCGGATCCTCCGTCCAGGTCAAGCACATGGCCCGCAACTCCCGAACCTCCTGCACCGGAACCACCGTCACCTACATCCCCATGCGTTCCTTCGAGCTCGACAAAGGCGCCAGCTTCACCGAGGCCGACGTCGATGCCCACGCCCGGGTCGCCATCATCGGCCCGGTCACCGCCGAAAACCTCTTCGACCCCTCCGAAAACCCCATCGACCAGATGATCAAGGTCAAGGACATCAACTTCCGCGTCATCGGCGTCCTCAAGGCCAAAGGCGATCAGGGCTGGTTCAACCCCGATGACCAGATCATCATCCCCCTCACCACCGCCATGCGACAGCTCTTCGGCCTTGACTACCTCCGCGAAATCAACGTCCAGATCAAGGACGACGCCAACCTCGATGACGTGCAGAACTCGATCCTCGCCGTCCTCCGCCGCCGCCACCGCATCCAGCCCGGCATGCCCGACGATGTCAACATCCGCTCCCAGGCCGAGTTCATTGCCATGTTCACCGAATCCAACCGCGTCTTCACCGTCCTCCTCGGCTCCATCGCCGGAATCTCCCTCCTCGTCGGTGGCATCGGCATCATGAACATCATGCTCGTCTCCGTCACCGAACGCACCCGTGAAATCGGCATCCGAAAGGCCATCGGAGCCAAGGACCGCGACATCCTCCGACAGTTCCTCATCGAAGCCCTGATCATGAGCGTCGTCGGCGGCCTCCTCGGCGCCGCCGTCGGAATCTTCTTCGGCTACTACCCCGCCCGGCGGGCGGCGGCGCTCGACCCGATCGATGCGCTCAGGTACGAGTAGCAGAACGCCCACTACCGCAACTCGCCCACAACAGGGGGGCCGGCGGGGGGTTTCAGGGTGTCTGGCGCAAGGTTTCAGGGTGTCTGGCGGGGGGTTTCAGGGAGCTTTTGGGGGGGTCTGGCGAGCCTTGGCCAACACACTTTCGAGCGTTACCGGTACGCCGTTTTGGCGTTTGCTTTCGTCGGCGGCTTCCATGAACGCAAAAATCTCGAGCGTCTGGTCGGCGGAGATCGGGGGTTTGCCGGTCTTGAAAAAGCGGGCGATTTCTTCGACGAGTGGCTTGTAACCCTCGTAGCCGCCGGTGGTTATGATGCCTTTGGAGCCGAATACGATGGCGCCGTAGTCCTGCTTGCCGGCGCGGAGTCCGCGGAACGTGCCGATGCGGCCATCGCTCCAAATGCCTACAACCACATCTGTACCAGTGGTTTGCGTTCTGGTGACGGACTTGCAGCCCGGGCCCATGATGGTGAAAAGGGTCTCGACGCCGTGGATACCGTACCAGAAAAGATCGGGATGATGTTCTTCGAGCGGGCAGGGGCTCCATGCATCGCAGCCGAGGATGTCGCCTATTTTTGGATTATTGCGGACGGTGGCCATGGCAGGGCCGTAGCGGAGCGAGGAGGCGGAGAACCACGATGTTTGGTACCTTATCCCAAGTTCAGCAATAGCAACAGCATCGGCCAATGAGCCGGCGAGTGGCTTGTCGATGAAGACGGGTTTCCTGGCTTTGAAGACGGGGATGACTTGTTGGAGGTGGGGGCGGCCATCGACACTTTCGAGGAGGATGCAGTCGACCTTCTCGAGGAGCGCGGGGATGGAGTCGGTGATTTCGATGCCGGCTTTGCGGAGGTCTTCGGTGTAGGCTTGGACGCGATCGCGGCTGGAGGGTAAGTCCTGGCTGCCACCTGGGTAAGCGGCGACGACTTTGAGGCCGGCAAGGTCGCCGGTGTTGGCGGGGTCGTTGAGGAGCTTGGTGAACGCGGGGACGTGGGAGGTATCGCAGCCGATAATGCCGACGCGGATGACCGGCTTATCGGCGGCGATGGCGTAAGTTGTGACGGCGATTAGCGTTACGGCTGCGATGAAATGCTGTATCATGGTCTTGCCTCTCTGTTCTGTAGGTGAACCGGGTTACCCAGCTTGCCAGTGTTATCCGACGGATGGGTGTGAAATCTGGTCATTCTATTTGCCCCTGTCCATGGCTCGGCTATATTCAGGTGGGCCATCTGATTACGACGCTGACTGACGAAAGGACTCCTCGCAGAGTGAGCGAAGTTAGAAGTTTTTTTTCTCCGCCCCGCTGGTGCCTTGTCCCCCCCCTTCCAACCAGCGGGGCTTTTTCTTTTTCTCATATTATTGCCACTCCAAACTAACGTTTTGCACCCCCGCCGGGACCCCTACGGACCGGCTCAAACCCCCCGCCGCTGCCCCGCCGGGCACCCGCCAGACCCCCTTCAGACCCCCGGGGAAGTCGGAGAATGCAGCCGCCTGGGGGCCATGGTTGCACCAGCTTGAGAGAGTCCATTACGGGGGTCTTATACACTGGAAGATCGGCGGATGCATCATGCGGGGGCGGGGATGGAGTAATGGGGAGAGGGCAGGCGTCGGATAATCAGGAGTGACCCCTTTATCGTTAGTTGACCCCGCAGCGGCGTGCGACCAAGACGGTGTAGGCCAGGTCATCGGCCAATTCGTCTATCTGCTGCGTATCGTGCCTTGCACTCAGTTCGGGAGCAATGCAGTCGTCGCATGCACGGTCAGCGCCAATGGGAAAGCTATTGCGGGAAAATTCGCCGAGACAGAGGCTGGAACGACCTTCAATGGTATACTGTCGCTCCGTCACCAGGTCGACCGCAGTGGGCATCTAAGACAGGAGATCCGCCGTGTCCGCAAATCCACGATTCCGCAACAATAACAGCAGGCGCCGACGCAGCAGTGCGATAGCGGCGGCCGTGGTCGAGGCGATGGAGCCGCGAATGCTCCTGGCCGATCCTTCCTTTGTTCCGATGCAGGAGTTTGCGACGGGTGCCTCGCCCATCTCCGTTGCGGTCGCCGATTTGAATGGGGATCACAAGCCCGATCTGGTTGTTGCTAACCATACCGGCAACACCGTGAGCGTGCTGCTGGGCAACGGCGACGGCACGTTCATGGGCCAGACGACCCTTGCCGTCGGAAAGGACCCCGAGTCTGTGGCAATTGCCGACCTGAACGGCGACGCCAAGCCGGACATCGTGGTGCCAAACAGTCTAGACGACAACGTGGGGGTCCTGCTGGGAAACGGCGACGGCACCTTTCAGACCCAGAGGACTTTTGCGGTCGGTCATACCCCCGGATCGTTCGGTTATAGCCCCAATTCGGTTGCGGTCGGGGATATGAACCGCGATGGCCATTTGGACCTCGTTACTTCCAACTATATGGACGATTCGGTGAGCGTGCTGCTGGGCAATGGCGACGGCACCTTCCAGGAGGCGACCACGTTTGACGTCGCCAGTAAATCCGGCCCGAGCTCCGCCACCCTCGCGGACCTGGATGGCGATGGCAACCTCGATCTGGTCGCCGCGTATAGCAACAAGCACAAAGTGCTTGTGCTTCGCGGCAACGGGGATGGCACGTTCCCCCTCCCATCGTCCTATGAATGCGAGGTCACTCCCGTTAACGTTGCCGTCGGGGATCTGAATGCCGACGGGAAGCCTGACATCGTTGTGACGTACCTTTATGGGGTGACTGTGCTGCTGGGCAACGGCAACACCAGCTTTCAGGACCATGTCCACTATGACAACTATCTGTCTACCGGCGATGTCGCTATTGCGGACGTCAACGGGGATGGCGTGCCCGATCTGGCTGCGGTGCAGTATAAGGATAACACGAACAGGATTCAGTTGCTTCTGGGCCGCGGGGACGGCACCTTCTATTTTGGCAGCACACTGGCAACGGGGAATAATCCTAACTCTGTTGCTAGCGCGGACCTGAACGGAGATGCCAAACCGGACCTGGTTGTGACGAACTGGGGATCCAATACCGTCGGCGTCTTCCTCAATTCCACAGTTCCCCCTGGCCCCGATCTCGCCGCCCCCACCCCAAACCCCAGCACCTTCGCCACACCTCCCGCCTGGACCGGCTCCGCCATCCGAATGGTTGCCACCACCGCCACCGATCCCAGCGGCGTCCAGTATTTCTTTGGCTGCACCGCCGGCCCCGGACATGACAGCGGCTGGCAGGATA
>JAPLNB010000251.1 GCA_026693085.1 Planctomycetota bacterium
CCCGTCCCGGCGGCGGTGACCATAGCGGGCCAGACCGTGCGCTTCACCATGCCGCCGCTATCCGCTGGCGTCGTCACGCTGAGCGTGTTTCCGGTTGAACAGGTGCCAGTGCCTTGACGATACAATTGGTAAAATACACCAGGCGGTCTCAAAACTCAAATGCAATCGAGGCTCGGGAAAATGAGCCTCGGAAACGAATGGCACTGTTGAATCGGAGCTTGAATTGTAACGAGTTATGGTAGTGGGAGTTAGACAGAAAAGTGGCTTCATCGAGTGTGACGTGATGGAGGCGCAGAGAGTGGACGTGGACGCCAGGGGCCATTTTTGCTAGACTTCCGAGCGTACCAAGAAAAAGTGGTGTTGTGGCGAGGGCCTTCCTTGTCCTATCTTGTCCACCATACCACGAGGCCTTCCTTGCCGAGCGGTCCTCCGCTTTTAGAACAAGGAGGGCCTTTTTATGTCTCCGTTGTATCCGCGAAAGCAGGAAGCGGTCAACCGCAATGCCTTGTGGTTGACCCCGTTTCTGCAAGCTCCGGGGCTCCCCTTCGCCGCGGTGCTTTCCGAACAGGACATCGACGAAGCGATGGCCGCAGGGGGCGTCAACTTCGGCCAAGTGGGCGGCTCGGTGTATACGCCCGCGCTGACGCTTTGGGCTTCTCTCACCCAGGTGCTGCACACCGGCGAGTTGCGTTCCTGCGCGGCGGCGGTGTCGCGGGTGATCGTGCTCTTGGTGAGCCTGGGACGCGACCCCTGCTCGTCGGACACGGGCGCCTATTGCCGCGCGCGGGCGAAGCTGCCGGAGGTGGTGATTCGACGGCTGGCCCTGCAAGTGGGCAGTCGCTTGGAAGAGGAAATTCCCGCCGACTGGCTGTGGCACGGGCGGCACGTGAAGCTGGCCGACGGCACCACGCTCACCATGCCCGACACGCCCGCCAATCAGCAGGCCTATCCGCAGAGCACGTCGCAGCAGCCCGGCCTGGGGTTTCCCATCGTGCGGATGGTGGTCTTGCTCTCGCTGGCCAGCGGCCTGTTGTGCGGC
This sequence comes from Planctomycetota bacterium, assembly GCA_026693085.1. GTDB lineage: Bacteria > Planctomycetota > Phycisphaerae > Tepidisphaerales > Tepidisphaeraceae > JAPLNB01. The sequence continues at coordinate 1,040 of JAPLNB010000251.1, forward strand.
ATGGCGTTGGGGCCGTATGCCGGTAAGGAAACGGGCGAGAACGCTCTGTTGCGGAGCTTGTGGGAGGAACTGCATCCCGGCGACATCCTGCTGGCCGATCGTCTCTACTGCTCCTATTGTCTGTTGGCCTTGGCGCTACAGCGGAACGTCGATGTGGTGGTGCGTTTGCACCAGCGGCGTCGCGCCGACTTCCGCCGCGGCCAATGTGTCGCCCGCGGCGACCGGCTGGTCGAGTGGCAACGTCCCGCGCGGCCGGAGTGGATGGATGAAGAGACGTACGCCACGATCCCGCGTACGTTGCGTCTGCGGCAAATCCTCGTCGAGGTCCACGAACCCGGCTTCCGTGTCGAAAAGCTGGTGGTGGTCACCAGCTTGCTCGACGCCGAGCGTTATCCCACCCAGGACATCGCCACCTTGTACCATTACCGCTGGAATGCGGAGCTGGATCTGCGCGCGTTGAAGCAATCGCTGGCCATGGACCACCTGCGGTGCAAATCGCCGGAAATGGTCCGCAAGGAGATCTGGACGGCTTGGCTGGGCTACAATCTGCTTCGCAAGAGCATCGCCCAGGCGGCGCTGCGGCATGGCAAACTCCCGCGGCAGATCGGCTTCGCCGGTGCCCGTCAGGCGATCGCCGCCTCGTGGGACCGGCTCACCAACGCTCCGACCGCCATGCTCCGTAAGCTGGCCGCCGTACAGTTTGAGGTGATTGCCAGCCATCAGGTGGGCAACCGCCCCAACCGCGTGGAACCGCGGGCGGTCAAACGCCGCCCCAAACCTCACAAGCTGCTCACCACGCCGCGTTACGAAGCACGCCAAGAACTCATCGCGGGACGCAGAGGCCGCTAACCGCGAAGACTCCCAGCAACCACTACCAACAGGAACCATCAGCCCATCGACCCCCACCCTCCCCAGAAGCTTCTGATCGCCGGCCCGGCCGCTGGCGAACCGCTTCCCGTGCGCGCCAAGCGACAACTCCTCGTCTCCAACCCAAACTCCTTACAGACCATCCGCACCAGCACCCTCTGCGGTTCAGTCCATTCATTCGCTTGAGCGCACTCACACCCCGAACATGCTCTTTCTTGTTGAGTGTGAACATGTTACATTCAACAGTGCCATTCGGGTCGGGGGTCGGGGGCCAGGTATTAGAGATTCGAGCCGCTTGCGGCTTCGCAATGACTGTCTACCAGA
>JAPLNB010000252.1 GCA_026693085.1 Planctomycetota bacterium
CAGATTCCCCACCTCATCATAATGATACTCCGTGACCGCATTGACGCTCTGCCCATTGAGCTTCGTCGCCGTCGCCTTCCACAGTCGGCCCAGGGAATCGTACTGGTAGCTCGTATCATTGCTGGCCGTATACGTGCGAGTGAGCCGGCCGGTGGCAGGGTCGTAGCTGTAATTGATCGTGCCCTCATTTGAGGCCGCCGACGCGATGTTGCCGGTTATGGAGTCATAGCCGTGCTCCGTCCAGTGAACCAGACTGCCGCCCTGGTATTCGTCGATTCGTTGCTGTCGACCCAGGTCGTCATAGAAGTCCTCGGTCCGCTCCGCCGCGGCCGCGGTGTGGATCGTGCCGTCGCCGTTCAGCACTGTGGCCCCCGAATAGAACCGGTACTCCGCCAGCAGCCGCCCGCCAACAGCGGGGTCGTCATCGTAGGCGTAGGCGGCGGTTTGGACTTTGAAATCCACGTGCATCTTGGTCCGGCCAAAGTCGTCGTAGGTCCAGGTCTCGCGGTGATCGGGGCGGGAGGCCATTCAGTTCGCGTCCCCCTTCTCCGTCCATCCCTCTTCCGCTCCCTCGCTTCACGTGGCCGCCTTGTTCTGGAATTTGGCGATGTCGGCAGACTCGATGAAAGCGCGGAAGCAACGCAATTCCGCTACTTGCTCGGCATCGCCGGGCTTTTGCGTTTCCTGGTACTCTGCCATGGCCATCTTCGTCAGATCGTCCAGTTCCCCAAAGCCCTTGTCCCTCTCTCCTCGGAGCAGGAGCGCGGCGACTCGCGCCATGGGAGAAAAGCGTCCCGACCCGGCCCAATACTCCAGCGCGTTCTCGAAATGGCTGAAATGGTCGAGATACGGGAATAGTACTGCTGGAATTGGCCGACCATCTCGTGCCCCAATGATACCGGATCTGCATTTCCGTCGATCAAGTCCCAGGACGGGGACAAGCTCCGTGGGAACATGCTCCTAATCAGACCACCACAGCCGGTGACAGCATACATACTCGTCTCTTTGAACACGCCGCACGTGCGTAGGAATTGCCAGAGCCGGCGCTGCGCAACCGCAGCGCTTACGTGAATGGCGGCAACTTCCGATCGAGCTGGATATTGAAGCCAAGCTCGCACGAGATACTCGCTATCGCCCTCGACCAGAACATGCTTATCTCGCCCTCGGGGCCGAAAGCCCCGTGAATTCAGAAGTGGGTACAGAAACTCACCCGTGATACGACTGAAGATCATCTTGATCTGTTCGCGGCCCATATGAATCTCCGCAGAAGGCGAACCAATCGCGCTATCAGTCAGGATAGGGGCGATTGCATGAGGCCCTGCAATCTCATTTCAATGGTAAAGATGGCACCCACCATTCTACAACAGACTTCAGGATCTGTCCGTCCAACTCCCCCTGTGCTGAAGAGCCGAACATCTTGGCGATGCCGCTCGTGTTGATCCAAAGGTCCTTCTCCCCCCTGTTCCACCTCCCCCCCCAGAAAGGGCTCCCGTCCCTGTTGCACCTCCCAAATCATTTCCACCCTTCATGGCGACATAGATTCGCAACGAATCGATCGAACTGCTCACATGCTGGTATGTCATCACGCCGTATCCCCGTGTCCGCGCAGAACTGCGCCTGCTCCTTTAGCTCCTTCTGGATTACCGCCTTGGCCTCTTCGGGTCTACCTAGCATCACCAGTGCTGCAATGATGGAGTAATCGTCCTTGCTTGTGCCCGGTTGCCTCATGGTCTCGTACACAGCCCCAAGCGTGCCATTGGCCTGCATGAACGGGATGCCATACGCCCTCATGGCCTCTGCCAACGTCCTGGCCGTTTCATGGTGGTCCGTGTCCTCGCCAAAGACCCATTGGACGTACCTTTGTTCGAGCATTAGATACCCCAGTTGCATGCCAGTCGTGGCGGGTAGGTAAGCATGGAACCGTTCGCCGTGCAACTCTGCTATGAACCTCTCCAGCGGCTGATGGCGCACACCGGTCATCGGATTGATCCGCAGCATGCTGTCGCCGTATGCCACACCGCGATTCAGCCCAACCCACCCGATCACATCCTCATTTACAGGAATTGTCAGAATACCTGCCCTGCGCCGAGCAAAGTCGATCCGGCCTAACTCTTGCTCAACGGCCTTCTCCGCGGAATCGATCAGTTGTCTGCTTGCTCGCCTGTTCATGGTTCCACAATGTTCGTTTGATTGCCCGTACCCGTGTTCCAGTAGTCAACGCGGATGATGAACTTGCCTGGTTGCACGAACTTGCCGCGCCCCACCTGCGCCTGGTCAGCATTCTTGCCCACCGGCGTCCCGCCATGCCTCACGAAATCCAGGAATCCTTCCTTCTGGTTAGATGTCAATTCCGCCGTAGCCCCGTTTTTCGCCTCAATGAAGACCAACGAATTATCCTTTTCGCGCACAACCTTGTCAAAGCGGATAGTATAGCCGTTCTTCGTCCGGATCGTCACCTCATCGCCGCTGACCTTGGCACCCCGAGCTTCGCCTTGCTCGTGGCTGAGCTGAGCGCCGGCCTTGCCCTGGTTCACAGGCCCAATTCCGCCCTTATACACGACGAATTCAGGGACATACACACCCGGCGCTACGACGCGCGGGGTGACGACCACCGCCTGAACGGTTGGCCCTGAGCCAACCAGCGCGTACGACGAACCCGAATCAATGGAACCGTTCCCGAACAGCGACGTCACCACGCCCAACACCTCGCCGCTTGCGGCGACACTATATCTGTACCTGTCCTGCCAGTACGGAGCATTGTACGCTGCCTGTGTGTTCACGACGCTGTCCCACACGGCCTTCATGACACAGGTGATCAGCAGCGCGATTATCCCTGAGACCTTCAACAGTCCCACTTCCGTGAAATGGCCTGAACGGTCGATGGAATTCACAGGGTCTGCCGAGGCATAGAGGTACTTGTGCAAGCTCTGCGGATCGCTGGTGTCGCCGTCAGAACCGAAATCGAAGCTGCTGAATCGCCCGATGGCCTGGTCATAATACCTGGCCCGCAGGCAATACTCCTTCAACCCCGAGTCGTACTGCTCGCCACTGTAGAGCAGGGTGGTGGCAGCGGCGCCCGTAAACAGAGCGTTGCCGAAGGCATCG
>JAPLNB010000253.1 GCA_026693085.1 Planctomycetota bacterium
AAAGCCGTCTTCGTTGTCGGAGTGGTCCTGCCAGCCGAAGATCACGAACTCCGCCGCCGCCGCGTTGACCGCCAGGTTGCCCGGGGCCGCAGGCGACCAGTTGTCCAGCGTCCCCGTCAGGTTCACCGTCCCGCCGCTGCGATTCAGCGTCCCCAAGCCCGCCACCGTGAAGCGCCCGCCCAGGTTCAACGTCGCGCTGGTGGTCGTGATGCCGCCGGCGTTGGACCAGTTGCCGTTCAGGCTCAGCGTCGTGCCCGCCGGGGCCGCGATCTCCGGGGCAATCACGTAAGTGCCGTACAGCCACAAGTGACTCCCCGAACCACTCAGCAATGTTGCCCCCACGTTGCCCGTCATCCCGTTGATGTACAACGTTCCACCGTTGCTGGCCCCCATCGTCCCTTGGTTGGTGAACGTGCCGCTGGGGTTGATCACGATCGATGTCCCCGAAACGTCGGGGATGATCATCCCCTGGTTCACCACGCTGGCGTTCAATCCACCGCCCACCCAATTGCTGTAGCCGATCAACGAACCTGTCCAGGTGTTGTTGTTGACCCAGCCGTTGCCGCCCCGGATGGTGATGTTCGGCCCGATCGTCAGCGTCATCCCGTTGGCGTTGGCGACCAGGGCCTGGTTCGGGCAGTTGTTGAATACCACCGTACCCATCCCCCCCAGCGTCTGGCTGCCGCCGTTGAAGTAGATGCGGGCCTGGTATCCCAGCGTCGCCGTCCCGTTCAACGTCAGCCCGTTGACCACGTTCGCGTAGGAGTAGTCGCCCGTCAGGTCCAGATTGGTGTTCAGGGTCACCCCGTCCAATGTCCCGCCTGATGGGGTGCAGATCAATTTCGTCCCGCCTGTCCCGCCTACCGTCCCGCCAATGATCGTTCCGCCGGCAAGAGTGAGGTCCGCACTCAGCTGCACGGTTGTGTCGACGGCCAATGTGCCGCCCTGCAGAACGAGCAGTTCATCAGAAACCAAGCTCGCGATTGACTGGTCTCCGCTTGTCAATCGGATCGTGGGATTGGCCGCCACATTGATTGTGACATCATCCGCCGCTCCCGGTAGCGCATCCCCACTCCAGTTCAGCGGATCGTTCCAGTTCGTGCCATCCCCGCCGCCATCCCAATACGCGGACGACAAAAGCATACGTGGTTCAAGTTGCTCAACTGGAGAACACCGACGTGGCGCAAGCTCCACTTCCCTCGGGCGCGCCCAGCGCCCAACGAGGTTGCGGATGCCTGACCTGAGGCTCACCCAGCCCAATTCACTCTCCATGCGGCATCAACAAGAACCCACGCCGCTGATCAGCCGTCTGGCACAGAGTTGCTCTTCATGCCCACATTCTATCGTACAGATTACCACAACCGCGTGGGAAGGCAACGGGAAAAGGGCAAGAAATCGCCGGGCTACCGGGTACCGGGTTAATAATGGTGTTCGCCCTCACCATTGGATGTGGAACATGCCCTCCGCTGCGGGACTTGGGTGAAACAGGCCTGTTAAAATCGGCAGATCCCGCAAGGAGCCAAATCCCGCTGCACCGAGAAGCTGGTCATCTCGGCACTTCTGCCTCCAAGGCGGCAGCCTTGAGGGTCTGTCTGGGCCACCGACCTTGACGATCGACGAGGATTCTCTGACGGCTTTCGGAGGGTAATAGCCTTTACATTCCGACGCGTGCACCGCAGGGTGCGGCATTGCGCGTTCGTCGACGACACACCCCGGCAATCGGTGCTTTCTGCGGTTTTTCAGTCTTTTCCCAGCCAGATCACCCCGGTGTCGTTCTGGTGAATCTCCGACAAATCCCCCGGTGTCAGGCCGGTTGGATATAGCAGAAACCGCAGCTTGCCGAGGTCGGAGTGACGCTGCATCGAAGTTTGGACGTGCCGAATGAGTTCCAGCACGTAGCGGGACCACTGGTCTCGCCTGCGAATCTGACCGATTGCGGCGGCCTCTCTCGTATACCCCTCGGTGAACAGGGCTTCTTGCGTCACGCGCAGTGCCGGCCCGCGCGGATTGATGGGCTCGATGAAGACCTCCTCGGCACCGCATTGCGCCACAAGCTGAACCAGTTCGTCAATCTGCTCAGGCGCATCTGCGATACCGGGCAGCAGCGGACAAAGCATTCCATAAGTTCTCAGGCCTCGAGCGCGTGCTTCTCGCAGGGTTGCCATACGCTGCTCAATCGGCGAGGCGTGCGGCTCAATGATGCCCAGAATCCTGCCCTTGTCCGCCGTACCTGTTATGCTAAGTCCGATCAGCACGCGGTCCCGATGCTTCTCCAACAGGTCGAAGTCCTCCGCAACCGCCGCATTCTTGGTGAGGATCCTGACTGTCCAGCCGGATTCCGCCAGAATGGATTCCAGACACTTCCGGCCCAAGCGGTACTCGTGGGCCTCTGGAGCCCACGCATCGACTACGGTACAGATCTGCACCATGCCGCGATGTCTGATGCGCTGTGCGTCAGCCGCAACACGACCGGGCGTTTCAGGATCAACGATCGCATATCCGTGGCCGAATGGGTTCTGACCCGCTTCTTTGAAGGACCGATGCATTCGAAGCAGAGCGCCCGTGCTGCAGTACAGGCAGTCGTGCCCGCACTTGGTGCCGACGTTCACCGCGAAAGAGGCGAGCCTCTTCCGCTCAAACTCTTTCGTCCGAGTGATGCCAGTGCTGAGCCTCGTTTGGTGGACCTTCATGACAGATCCTATTCTGGAAGCTTGTCCGTCAATCGCAGCTCAAGAAGATGAGCGGCTGCAAAAACCCGCAGTCGACGAGTGCTTCAAAATGGCAGGCCAGCTTTCCCGCTATGGACGCCGACCGGATCAGCAGGCCCACTTCGATGTTCCTCTCCTGAGCGGCTTCCGTGAAGTTCGCCGAGGAGACGAACGCAGCCTCGCCGTCCACCACAATACACTTGGCGTGCAGGCAGGACCGCTTATCGACCACCATTTCCAGGGATCGAGGATAATAGTAGTAAACCTGCGGCAGGCGTCCGTCCCTGGGCCATTGGTGCTTCTCGAACCGGTCAGCAAACCGGCGTACCAGTTCGCTGGCGGCCGATCTGTCCCCTGGCCCGCGCTGGATGTCGAGAAACATCCGGACTTCCAGATGCGGTTGTTCCCGCATGCGATCGGCCAAGGCTTGGAAAACCTGCTGGCCTTGATTGACGGCGTAGCCGGCGATGAAAACGGAATGCCGGGCGTGGGCGAACAGCTCACGGACGACCACGCTGGTATCGCGGTTGGTCCCGCCCGCCGCCTCGGGGCCGGTAGTCACCAAGGTAACGGCGTCCTCAACTTGTGGCCGACGCGACCGGTCCCGGCACAGTAGCTCGAGCAGCGCGGCGATCTGCCGGGGGCCATCCGGCCCGATCCTCGGCCGGCGCCGCCGCCCGTTCCCAAAGTAGTACAGGTACCAGATACTGCCGCGCAGGTACCCCTTAACGCGACCGATTCGGAACGATTTTCGGACGGCTGGCATGGCATCCTCAGAGAATCCTCCCGCCACAAACCGCCACAAAAACGCCACAAACGGGTGATTCTGAGAACACCTCAGATATGCAAACGCCCGTGAATCCATTGCTTAGAAACCACGGGCGACTCGGCAAGCGGAGAGGGGGAGATTCGAACTCCCGTGACCCTTGCGGGCCAACCGGTTTTCGAGACCGGCACATTCAACCACTCTGTCACCTCTCCCAAGGGACACCGTAAGTGTATCAGATGTCCCCTGCGGCGTCAAAAACAGCGTTTTTTCGGGCATTTTCGCATGAGTCGGCCCGGTGGTGGCATTTGCCACATTCGGCGTATTGACTCCACAAGACTCCGTAGGACTATTCACAACTGCGCCCTTTAGTGACACAGGGGGTGACACAGGGTTAACAGAATTCTGACAAGAGGCGTTTTCGCCCACCGTCCGGCCATCCGTCCCCGTCGCCTTCGCCGCTTCGTGGGTGGGGCTGGACAGGTCCGGCAGTACAGCCAGCGCCGCCGTGAGATTGCCCGCGTACTGGTGGGTGTAGCGGTCCATCGTAAGCGCAATCACGGAATGGCGGGCCAGGCTCTGCGCCTCTTTGGGGTTTGCCCGCCCCCTTCCACCGCAGCCTCAGCCACGAAAACCATCGCCCACTCTTCGTCATCGGGAGGACGGTCCTGCTGCCCCTCATCGGATCCCAAGGCGCAAGGATGATTTAACTCTGCGCCTTTGGTAACCCTGAACGTGGAATCCCCCATATGGGGTATTCAATTGAATCCGGTATCCCCAACTTTAGTGTAGTGGGGCATGGAGGACTACCGCTGGGTCGGCCACAGCCGGCCGCCCAAGGACCGCTTGGCGCTGTGCAAGGCATTCATCGGCAAGGCGAAGGCATTTGCCATGCTTGGGGTTTGTAGTGCGGCCTTCAGGGCGTCGGATACGGGCTAAAGGCCAATACCGTTCAATGCCCGATATCAAAAATCGAGCCTCCTACCATCATGGCGGTGTTCTAAACGCCCTGTGGCAAGGAGGCTACGATGGTCCGTGTCGGCAAGGAAGCCGCTCAACTGCGGCAGTGGTCCAGCCGCCAGC
>JAPLNB010000254.1 GCA_026693085.1 Planctomycetota bacterium
CTGCCGCCGTACTCCCCGGACTTCTCGCCAATCGAGCCGGCGTGGTCGAAGGTCAAGCAATACCTGCGGTCGGTCAAGCCGCGCAGGCCCGAAGCGCTGGGCGTCGCGGCCGCCGACGCGTTCAAGACCATCACCTCGTCCGACGCCGCCGGCTGGTTCCGTCATTGCGGGTATGCGGTACACTGATATGCAATGTGCTCTAGCCGCTGCTCGCCGGGGCGACTCAGAAGCATTCTGGGGCATGTTGCGGCGTCGGGCGGTATCAGAAGTGCATCCCGCTGCTGCGGACCCCGACCGCCTGGAACATAAACGGCGAGGAGACGGAGAATCGAGTATCGTCGCGATGATGATGTTCTTCCACGGCTATGACGTACCTCGCATCGCGCTGGTTCTGCGATTGCAGACAACCGAGGACTACCGCACCGGCCCCATAGAGAACAACTGCGCCAGGATCCCATCCGGCTCAGCCTTTGTCGCCGCCTGTTTCACCACCACCACATCCGCCGACGATGCCGCCTCAGACTGGGAAGTAGCCAGTGGCCCGCTCTGGCCGATGTAGGCGCTATCGATCAGGAAGTAATCGTCGGCGTTCACGATGCCGTCATAGTTGAAATCGCCGTTGTGGTAGCCCTTGGCCTGGGTGATGTAGCCGGAATCGATGAGAAAATAATCATCGGCGTTGATCAGGCCGTCGAGATTGGCGTCCCCGGTGTAGGTGTATTGGGCGAAGATGGCGTTGACGTCGTAGATCGGGTCGATGGGCGACCCGGCCCCATCGTCGTTGAGCATGACGGCGATGGAGGCGAAGGGGCTGGATCTGGCGGAGGAGATGATGCGCCCCGCCTGGGCGTAGCCGATAATCTGCGCGAGGGCTTGATCGCGGGCGGCGGGAGTGCATCTGAGGATCAATCGGTCGCCCATCAAGTCGAGGATGCCGGTGCCTTCGATGGAGAGGGAATCAGCACGGAGCGGACGGCCGTACAACTTGAGCTTGGACTGATCGGCGATGCGGACGAGTGCAAATGGATCGGGGGTCTCGACCAACGCCGAGGGGCCATTGATGTAGAGGGAACTGCTTTTGCCTCGGCTGCCAGCGTAGTAGATGGAACTGGCGAAGGGACCGTTGATGGATACGGTGTTGTTCCCGGAACCGGGCTCTAGCTTGACGGACGACACAGTGGCGTTTGGGAAGGTCTTGATCAGGCCGTTGCGCATGACCTGGAGATTGGAGCCGGCTTGTGTGATGGAAATGTTGTCGTCGGCGTCGGTGCCGTAAACCCAGAGGATGCCTGGAGAGTACGTTGCGAATGGTGTGCCGGTGGCGGTGGCCTGGATGGCGAAGGTGTAGGAGGTCTTGCCGGGAGCATTGCTGGTGACAGTGACGATGGCCTTGCGGAGGCCAAAGGAGGTGGGGGTGAACTTGATCTGGAAGGGGGAAACTGTCTCCGGGTTGACGCGGTCGAAGGGCATTTTCAGGACGGAGAAGTCGGCGGCGTTGGTGCCGGTGATGGTGACACGGTTGCCGGTAACGGATAGGTACGTTCCGCCGCGGTTCTTGATCACGAAGGTGCGGGTGACGGGCGCGGCGTTGACATCGATGGTGCCGAAATCGGTCTGGTCATCAAGGCTGGGCGTTGTGTCGCCTTTCGGGATGATTCTCTCGTAGCCTTGAAGCTCGATGTCGGGGAAGCTGTTCAGGGCGGGGAGTTCGAAGGTGTAGTAGGCGTCCTGGGTGTTGCCTTTCCAGTATTCGAGATTGAAGGCGGGGACTTCCATGAAGCGGTACCAGACGGTGGAGTCTTTTTGGATCCGCAGGACGGCGATGCCGTTGGCATAGCCATAGGTGTGGACGATGTTGCCGTCGGCGAAGGGGTTTCGGGGCATGAGGACGTAGCCGTCGGCGTCGGTGGTGAATTCGAGGTCGTAGGTGTCGTCGATGGTCTTGCCGTACCAGCCGCCGCCACCGACGGAGCGGTAGAGGCGGATGTTCGCACCAGCCATGGGTTGCCCGGCAGTGTTGACGAACCGGACGTGATTGTCCTGGGGCAGGTCATTGAGGAAGACGCCGATATTGCCGGGGGCATTCTGGTTGCCCTGGGATGCGCGTTTGCCGGCGATGCGGTTGAGGCAGGCTGCCTCGAACGGCGACCAGCCATGCCACGGACCGGTCATGACGCCGCCGTACTGGTTGTAGTAAAGGACCGAGTCCCAGGCGAGCCACGGCATGAGCGAGGTGCCGGCGACGGGTTGGCCATTCTCGGTGATTTGGACTTGGGTGACGTCGGAGTTGTTGGCGATGTCATAGCCGTAGTTGTCGATGAGATAGCGGGCGTGGCCCATCTCGTGGACGAGGGACGGCTCGAAATAGAAGGGGTTGTCGTCGGCCTTGGAGGTGTGGTTGGAGTAGAAGGTGCCATCGAGGCCGGAGGAGGGGAAACCCCACATGAGATCGACGGTCTTGTCGGCGGAATCGGGGTTGTTGCCGGCGATGCCGCCGTGCAGGGGCAGAGTGCCGTCGCGGACGACGGTGATCTTGTCGACGAAGACGCGGTCCTGTACGCCGTTGGGCGTTGCGGGATAGACGGCGTCGATGTTGTATTGGTTCCAGCGGGCCATCTGGCGTTGGGCCCAGTCTTCCCAGGAGTTGGAGCCAATGCCGAGCAGTTTCTGGTATAGGTGAAAGTTGTTGTAGAGGGATTGCTCGACCCAGAAGCCGACGGAGATGCCGTTGGTGCGGATTTCGACGGAGTTGTTGAGCTCGGAGGATTCGACAACGTTGTTGATGGGGTCGATGACGAGTTTGAGGGAGTGGTCGCCGGTTTGCCATGTCCAGGGGAACTCGACGATGCGTTCTTCGTCGGGGATGAGGTTGGTGAGGGTGCCGGTAGCGACGGTGGCGCCGTCGAGTTGCCAGAGGTACTCGACGGAGGGAGTGAGATTGCTCCAGTTGCGGATGTGGCCGCGGAACGTGACGGTGTCGCCGGGGGCGGGGAGGTTCTTGGCGGCGTCGTAGTTGTAGCGGGGGGTGCGTTCGATGTAGGTGACGTTCAGATCGACCTGCTGGGTGGCGTAGGGGGTGACCGTGAGATGCGAGGAGGCAGAGAGGTCGGCGAAGGAGGCGGCGATGTTGCATTCTCCAGCGGCGACAGCCTTGACGAGGCCGGCGGCATCGGCGGTGGCGATGGCGGGATCGGAGCTGGACCAAGTGACGCGAGAGGTGAAGTCGGTGCCGACGCCGTCGCCGTCGGTGGCCAGGGCTTTGTATTGCTTCTGGGTGTATTGCGCGAGGGATTGGCTGGCGGGGTCGATGGCCAGGGAGGTGATGGTGGTGTCGCCGATTAGGGCCCATTCTTCGATATGGACGTAGTTGTCGCCGGTGAGGCGTTGGACGGTGAGCCTGGCGATTCTGGCGGTGACGGGATTGGCGAGCTTGACAATGGAGTATTGGTCGGCCGGGGTGCCGGTGAAGGGGACGGCGAGCTTGTAGGAGCCGATGTGGGAGTCGAGATCGGATTGGGAGTTGGCGGTTTCGACCTCCCATCGGTAGGCGGGGTTGCCAGAGGCATGAGAGAAGTAGCCCTGGAATTTGCGGAGGGTTTTGGGGAAGGTGAAGTTGACCTGGATGGTCATGGGGTTGATGCTGGCCGAGCGGGCCAGGGTCGAGGTGTTGGCGTCGAAGATGTGGTACGTGGAACCGATGTCCGTGGTGCTGGCGGAGACGGTGGCCCGGCCGGCGGAGACGAGGGCGTTGATGTCGAGCGGGCCGGTGGTGGTGTAAGCCAGGAGCATGCGCGATTCGAGCGATTCCGCGATGGCGACGAGGCGAGAGCCAGAAGCTTTGCGACGAGAGCGAGACATATTCCCTCCAAGCTGTGTATGGTTCAGCCCGACTGCGAGAATTATGCCACAGGATGGCAGATGTGGCGAGAAAAAATGGGCAGCAATCTCCCGTCCGCTCAACATTGGTGAACGATGCGGACTGATTTACGATGGATCTCGGTCGCCCGCAACCTTCCATGGCCCCGCAGGATCTTCATCTACCGGTCGCCAGCGATGTAGGAGCCATGCACCTGGCCGCCCAGATAGGGCGATTCGTCCTTTGCCGCTTGGCTGTGCCCGCTCGGTCTGCTCTAATCCTGCCTATGAGAACGCTTCGCCAGCTTGCGTGTGTACTTGCCCTATTGGCCTCTGCGGGTGCTGCGCTGGCACAGACTGCTGCCCAGCCGCAGGAAAAGAGTCTCCGGCGTGCGGCCGCGAACCTTTTCGAGATCGGCGTGGGAATCAATGATCACATCGCTGACCGTGCCGCAGACCATGCCCTCCTGCTGGCTCAGTTCAGCATCGTAACCCCGGAAAATTGCATGAAGCCTGCACAGGTGCAGGCCGTCCAAGGCAAGTGGAACTTTACCCGGGCGGATGCGTTCGTTGATTTTGCCGCGAAAAATGGCCTGAAGGTCGTCGGCCATTGCCTGGTCTGGGCCAAGGACGACCGCACGCCCGAATGGTTCTTCCGCGACGCCCAGAAGCCGGCTGGCCGCCAGTTGCTCCTGGACCGCATACGCCAGCACATCGAGACCGAGGTAATGCGCTACCGCGGGCGCATCGCGATGTGGGATGTGGTCAACGAGGCGCTGGACGATGGCGCTGAGTATCTGCGGCCTTCAGGGTGGTCCACGGCCTGCGGCGAGGAGTTCATCGCCAAGGCATTTGAGTACGCGCACGCGGCCGATCCCAAGGCCATGCTCATCTACAATGACTACAACAACGAACTGCCCGGCAAACGGGAGAAGCAAATCCGGCTGCTGCGATCCCTGCGCGAAAAAAACGTCCCCCTCCACGCCATCGGCCTGCAGGGCCACTACGAGATCGACCGTGTGCCCTTCAAGGACATTGAAGACACCCTCATCGCCATGCGCCCGCTTGGGGTGAAGGTGGTCATCTCCGAGCTGGATATCGATGTGATCCCGCGCGGAAAATGGTGGGCGGAAGGCGGCAAGTACCGGGAGGAACTCTCGCGGCTCGATCCCTACCCCATGTTTGGTATTGCCGCCCTCTCGCGAGCGCCGAGATCCGCGTTTTTGAGCTGATTTCGACGATTTTGGCCTGCTCGCGCGAAAAAGCGTAGTGACACTATCCACAATATTCCGTCTGTTTTTATGCTCAGATGGTGT
>JAPLNB010000255.1 GCA_026693085.1 Planctomycetota bacterium
GAGGGACGAACGCTGTAGCCCCTTGCCCCGCTGTGGCCGTAATATCCGAAGCTGAATGACCGATGTTCCTGCCTCAACCCGATCCGAGAGCCTTGAGCATCTCAACGGCCTGATCGAGCGGGTGACGTTCCATAATGCCGAAAGCGGCATCGCGGTCCTGCAGGTGAAAGTGCGGGGCCACAAAGACTTCGTAACCGTTCTTGGTACGCTGCCAGAGGTGAAGGCGGGAGAGTTCATAGATGCCCAAGGTCGGTGGGTGATCGACCGGGAATACGGCCGGCAGTTCAGAACCGTTGTGCTTCGCACCGCCCCAGCCAACACCGCCGAGCAGATTGCCGAGAAGCTGGGCATTGGCAAGCAATCCGATCTGCGGGCACGGGCAGGGGTGGAATATGTCCTTCAGGAACTGACAGAGGACGGCCACTGAGCCTATCCCCGTGAAGAACTGTCCAAGAAGGCCCATGCGATGCTGGGCATTCCGCCGGAGATCATCGAGGCGGCGATTGAGTATGGGCTGTCTGAGGGTCGGCTGGTTCAGGGGTCCGATGCGAGCGGCAAGGCCCTCATCTACTTGGCACCTTATGAGCGTGCGGAAAGAACGTTGGCCGAGAACCTGATTGGGCTGTCTCGTGGGGACCATCCCTGCCCGCTGGTAGACATTGAGAAGGCCATCACCTGGGTCGAAGACAGGATCGGCTTCCCATTGGCGTCGGCTGCGGGCCAGAAGCAGGAGAGGCGCGGTGAGCAGGATAAGACTGCTGGGTCCGGGCACCACCGTGTAGAGCTGGAATGCCAGGTCCTTGGAGGCATCGGCGATGGTGAAAGGCCCGTCGATATCCTGCAGATAGCGAGTGGGCGCGTAGTCGGATTGGTCCATAGGGCCCACCTGGCCGGAAGGGAGGATGCGGGGGAAGACATGGCCGGTGACGGCATCGTCCTGGAAGTGCCAGATCGGTTCTCCGCTGGACAAGAAGCCTTGGATTCTCTCGCCGGGGGTCACAGCGGGGGAGGCCAAGGGGTCCAGGAGGGTGTAGTCGCGGTTGTGCCAACCCCAGGCGATCTGGTTTTCAATTTGAGGATCGACCAGGGCGACGATCTTCAGCCAATAGACGGTGTCGGGCTTTTGAGCGAAGGGCAGGGCCAGTTCGGCGTTGTACTGGTAGAGGGCCTCGCCGAGGACGGGATCGGGCCCGCGAACGGGCGTTTCGGTGAAGGTTCCCGATCCGGGGGCAAGAGGGCCCTTGTTGACAACCTGTGGCAGCAGGACCTGGCCCGGGCGGCTGAAGTTATTGAACGGATTGACGGGGACATCGTCTTCGAAGGCGATGAGGAACTTGGAGACACCCGCCGCGGTGGTTGGCTGGAGGTATGAGCCCCACCACGTCACATGAACCACGGGCGAGCTGAACTTGTCGGCGAAGTCATCCGCCATGAAGGGGCCGACATAGGAGCCGCGAGCGGGGTCTTGAAGGTAGGCGGTGCTCAGCTCATCGTGCCCAAAGTAAGTGCTTCCGCCGCTGGGAGTTGCGACCATCGGCTGCTGATCGAATTTGAGCACTTGTCCTGGCAAGGGGTCGCCGCAGACGACAGGCGCGACTCCACAAACCACGAGCGCAAGGACCGCGCCCCAAGAGGTACTGGCTGATCGCATAGTGTTTCTCCATTCCTTAGAGCAGATTGCGCCTCTTCGTAGCGTAGCCGCAATGGGCAATGTAGTTCAGCACGTCAGTCGGACGAATCGATTCGAGCGCTTCTCCAATGCCAGCGAACAGTCCGTCGACACTTCGCCGCGCGAGCTTCCGCAACA
>JAPLNB010000256.1 GCA_026693085.1 Planctomycetota bacterium
CCGGGGCAACCTCCCACAAGCCCTGGGTCCGGCTGCGACGGCCCTAATGCGAAGCACACTGTCGCTCCTGCCATGAGCAGCAGGCAGACAACCTTGGCACAGTCCATGAACGAAAACATGCCAACCGCCTTTCTCTGGCTCTCTGCCAGATCAAATACGTTCCGACTGCGTGGCCAAACACTCGTCCAGCCCAGGTGCGCAGTCATCGCCAACTTAGACCGCCGCTTCAACGACATGGCCCGGTTGCCGCATAACTCCCGCAGGCTTTTCGTCTGTCTGCAGCCGATCCCACTAATGGCAATAACTTTGGAAAACAGTCTCGCAGAATGGAGACTGGCCTGGCGGCAGATTGCTGCAGTGATGCTCCGTGACCGTGCACACCTGGTTAGGATTGCCTCCCTCACCCACGGTGCACGTAAACAATAGGTCTCCGGCGCAGTACGCCATCTGCTGCGGATCGGACTCATCCTTCAGGTCAGCGCAGCTTGCTATGGGCAAATCGATGCAGCCGGGGCAACCTCCCACAAGCCCCGGGTCCGGCTGCGAGGGCCCTAATGCGAAGCACACTGTCGCTCCTGCCATGAGCAGCAGGCAGACAACCTTGGCACAGTCCATGAACGAAAACATACCAACCGCCTTTCTCTGGCTCTCTGCCAGATCGGATAGGTTCCGACTGCGTGGCCAGACACTTGTCCAGCCCAGGTGCGCCGTCATCGCCAACTTAGACCGCCGCTTCAACGACATGGCCCGGTTGCCGCATAACTCCCGCAGGCTTTCCCTCTGTCTGCGGCCTCTGTTGGCCACCTCCCCAGATCATTCCGAGCAAGGCCAGAAAACTCGCCAAGCACACGCCAGCCGCTCGAGCTATGGTAGATGCGGTGACCACCTCCATGCCGGAGCTGCCAAAACAGCCGCAAGCAATGTTCAACCCGCGATACACCGCCGATGCAGTAGCGAACACAAACACGGCGCCCAGAAGCATGCTCCCCGTCAGGGCGCCGCCAACACAGACGCCGCCCACCAGACAACCCCCGATCACGAGCTCCAACGCCGGCAGGCCGATCACGACCAGCTTTCCAAGCTCGGGGCCCACCAGCTCATAGTCATACACATTCGAGAGAAACTGATACGGATGACGGGCTTTGATCAATCCGCTGTACAGGAGCATGAGGCCCAACCCCACCCTCAACACCGTCGTCAAGACCGGCACGACATTGAACTGCATGAACCGCAAGACAGCCGCCTTTCGTGTCATGCGGGTTGAGGGTGTGGGTCCAACAACTGATCCGGTGGATGGTCTAGCCATTGTAGTCATCGTAGTCATCGCTGTTTGTCCTCCTGCGTCCGATCTGTTTGTGGCACCAGTTCGGCCACTATCGCTGCCAACCTCAACTGCTGCTCCGTCGCCTGCGACACACACTCGCTGGTCGGCGGCGTCATCAGCAGTTCCTGCGCCGCTTGGCTGCTGCCTTGGGCCAATACAGCCAGCCGCCGCAGTTCTTCGACCCATAGGTGCTCTTGAGAGACAACCGGTCCGGTCCCCACCACAGGAATGCTCGCGAGATAGGTCGGTTCGGACAGCAGTTGCCGAGCTTCTTGCGGATGAGCCTTGGCCCACAGATACGCCGCCGTTCTCGTGTTGGCCAGATAGAGGCCGGCCCGTAGCGCGAACACCGCCGCATCGCCGTCACGTTCCGATCCTCGGCGGCCCATCACGGTCAGGCCGCCCTGCCACCGCCGCAGCGAGTCGAGATATTCCCTGCTGGGTGTCAGGTTCTGCGTCAAAACTGTCGGTTCGGGCGTTCCCTCTGGCAGGCCCACGCTGCGTAGCAGTTCCTGCTCGTCTACATGGTAATGGCGCGCCAGCCGACGCACGGCCGAGGGCTCCAACTTCGCCAGCGGCTGGTCCGCCGGCAGCGTTGGCTCACAGTGGAACTGCCAGATGTCCGCGCTGACCATCAGCAAGTCAATGTAATCTGCTTGAACCCCGCGCACCTTCTGCAGCGTCGCCTCAGCCTTGAAAACCCAGGGAAACTGCTCGGCGAACCAGTTCTGATGAGTGTCCCGCCAAGCCACGTAGCCCAGTTTGTCCAAGTCTGGCGGAATGGGCTGCCGCCAAGCATCCCGCAACGGCGACAGCAATCCATCATCCATCTGTTGTGGAGCGGCACGAGCCACCGCGTTGGCCAACGACACGTCTCGAGCCCACGCCGTAATCGCCGTCGCGTCTATTGCCACCGGAACCGTCGGGCCTGCCTCACCCAACACCCCGGACCTGCAGCCCGCTGTCACATCCACCGCTTGGCCTTGGCTCAGCGAACTCAATCGCACGCTGCCTTTCAGTAACGCCAATTCCGTCTTCTGCGAGTCCGTTTTCACATCGAACTTCGTGCCCGTGACGCTCAATAACGCATTGCCCGTCCTCACTGTGAACGGATGCCCCGGCAACACCTCCACGTATAACTCGCCCTTGGACAATTCAACCTCATACGTTCCCTGATCGCTGATCCCGAACGTCGCCGACGAATTCTGGTTCATCACCACCCGGTGCATTCCCCCAAGCCAGATCTCTTGCCGCTGAGTCTCCGTTCTGACTCGCTGGCCTAACGTCAGACCTTGCCGTCCGGTTTCCGTGACCCTCTGCGCATACCCCCGTGGAGCGATAGGGGAAACGCACTTGGATGGCCCAACCAGAACCCAGGCACCCGCCAGCACGACCGCCAAGCAAGCCGCAACTGCCGCCACCCGGCCGATCCCGCCAAACACTTGTCGGATACCTCGCCGATGCTCTTCGCGGTAATACGCCTCGGCCAGATCAGTGCAACGCACCAGCAGGTCCTGCCAACCTTCTTCCACCGTCATCCTCGGTGCAGGCAATTGCGCTAAGCAGGCCTCCATCTCCGCTGTGAACGACCCATCCTCATTCATACCGACCGAGCGATAGAATGCCTTCTCGCATTGCGGGCAACACGCGACATGAACGGCCAGAGCATCCCCCTGCTCTCCTGTGATCCTCGAATCGTCCAAGGCCGTGCAATCCAGCAAGCGGAGAGACTCTTGGCACCCCATGCCCGAAAACCGCTCACAGGATGTCGTCTTGCCGTCCATGTTTTGTTAATGATCTTCGAAGTGGTTTTATGAGACGGAGATTCCGCGATTTCCCTTGTTCCCGGTCAGCCTGTCTAAGACAAAGCCCCCCACACAAGCGATCTCATGGCCCAGCTCTCCCGCCGCTCTTTTCCGTCTGGCTACTTCCCAGCAGCCGCCGAAGCGTCGCGCGGGCATCGGCCAGACGCCGGCAAAACACCTGCTCCTCACAGCCGATTGTGGAAGCGGCCTGCGCCGGCTTCATCCCATCGTAGTAGACGAGTTGAATGGCCTGGTGCTGCTTGGGCGGCAGTTGTCTTACCGCCTTTCGTACCGCCTGTGTGCATTCTCGATGGGCTATCGCTTGTGTAACCGTATCTGCAACTGGCAGTTCCGCATCCACGGGCATTGGTGCTGGCCGGCGTCGACGCCACTCCAGGACCACATTGCGCGCGATGGCAAACAGCCAAGTTTTCACGGACGCCTTCGGCACGAAGCGGACCCGGCAGGCCCACGCTCGCAGGAACACCTCCTGCGTCAGATCGTCGGCAGACGCCGCTGGGACACCAGCGCATCCCAGGAACTTCCTGATGCCAGGAGATTGCGTCTCGTACAGCCCGCTGAAGTCACCAATTGCCTGATGGTCAATGGCCGAGGATCGTGGTGTGACAGCTTCCGCAGAATATGAAATCCCTTGTTGCATCGCTTGGCACCTTGCCAGCACGCGGCCATGACCATCGCCCGACCCAACGCAGCCGGGTCCCATCGATTGATCGCCGCCCGCCCGAAATAGTCACAACCTGTTATTCGATAACAGGTTGCAGCAAGGAAATCGCCAAAGTGTTTAGGTATGGCATCGCCATTCCTCCCTTGGAGATCCGCTTTGCTGCTCTCTATTAGTGACCTACAACGTTGATTTGCCCCACGAATCACATGGACGAGGGCGCCCGCAGCAGCCGTTCCAGACGGCGAGCACACTGTTATAATCGAGGTCATCTGACGAAGGAACGCCAAGTCGTCCAACTGCTATGTCCAGATTGTCGGCGTGGCGGAACAGCGGCCTTGATCGGGTTTGCGGAGTGTCCGCCGGAACAGGCATCGAAACCAAACATGGGCAAATGAGGAGGACAGAATGAGAACAGCACTGATGACGGTTGCAGGCATCCTGGTGCTCGCCGTCGCTGCTTACGCCACCGAGTTTCACATCGCCGCCAGCGGCAAAGACTCCAACCCCGGCACGCAAGCTGCGCCGCTACGCACGATTCAGCGGGGTGCCGAACTCGCGCAGCCGGGCGACCTGATCACCGTGCACGAGGGCGTTTACCGCGAACGCATCAACCCGCCACGCGGAGGCGAATCCGACACCAAACGCATCGTCTATCAGGCGGCGCCGGCCGAAAAGGTCGAAATCAAGGGGTCGGAGATCCTCAAGAACTGGGTGAAGGTTCAGGACGATGTCTGGAAGGTGACCTTGCCCAATTCCTTTTTCGGCAGCTTCAACCCATACAGCGACCGCATCCACGGCGACTGGTTCGATCCCAAGGGCCGCCAGCATCACACCGGCGCCGTCTATCTCAATGGCCAGTGGCTGGTCGAAGCGGCCAAGCTGGAAGAGGTTCTGAAACCCGCGGGGACCGTGCCTCTCTGGTTCGGCCAGGTGGACAACCAGAACACAGCAATCTGGGCCCAATTCAAGGATGTGAACCCCAACGAGCAACCGGTTGAGATCAACGTGCGTCAGACGGTCTTCTACCCGGACAAACCGAACCGCAACTACATCACCGTGCGAGGCTTTGTCATGCGCCACGCGGCCACGCCCTGGGCGCCACCCACCGCCGAGCAGATCGGCCTGATTGGCACCCACTGGAGCAAAGGCTGGGTCATCGAGAACAACACTGTCAGCCATTCGGTTTGTTCTGGGATCGCGCTGGGCAAGCACGGCGACGAGTTTGACAACACCTCCGCGAACAGTGCCGAGGGTTACGTCAAGACCATCGAGCGCGGCCTGAAGAACGGCTGGAACAAAGAGACCATCGGCCACCACATCGTCCGCAACAACACCGTTTCGTTTTGCGAACAGGCGGGCATCGTGGGGAGCCTCGGACCCATCTTCAGCGTTGTCACCGGCAACACGATCCATGACATCCACGTCCGCCAGCTATTTGGGGGGGCGGAGATGGCGGGCATCAAATTCCATGCTGCGATCGATGTCGAAATCAGCCACAACCACATCTATCGAACGTGCCAGGGACTGTGGCTGGACTGGATGGCGCAGGGGACGCGCGTCTCGGGGAACCTTTTCCACGACAATGGCTGGCAGGACGTGTTCGTCGAGGTGGACCACGGGCCGTTCCTGCTGGACAATAATTTCCTCCTCTCCAGGACCAGCCTGCTGAACATGTCCGAGGGCGGCGCCTATGCCCATAACCTGGTGGCGGGACGCATCGCGCTTCATCCCGAGCTGAGTCGCGCCACCCCGTTCCACCCGGCGCACTCCACCGACGTCGCGGGGCTGCGCAACATCGTCGGTGGCGATGATCGCTTCTATAACAACATCTTCGTCGGACCCGATGGACTGGCCGCCTACGATACCGCGAAACTACCCGCCTGGATGGACGGCAATCTGTTCCTCAAGGGTGCCAAGCCATCGAAGTATGAAAAAGCCCCGCTGGTCAAAGCGGATGTTGATCCGGCGATCAAAATGGTGGAAAAGCCCGACGGCTGGTACCTTCAAATCAAGTTCGACAACGGCTGGGTTCCGGAGCGAACACGCAAACTGGTCACCACCGAGCTGCTGGGCAAGGCGTCCATCCCCAATCTGCCCTACGAACGACCCGACGGCACGCCGATTCGGGTGAACAGCGATTACCTGGGCAACCAACGGAGCGAAGCGAATCCAACGCCCGGACCGCTTGAGAACCCGGGAACCGGAGCACTGACCGTGAAAGTGCGGTAGACCTGAGCAAGTACCTGTTTTCTGGGACGCCAAGATGGAAAGACCGAGATTACCAGGCAACCTGGGTTCGGAGACACTGAGCGACTCGTCGCGCACCCGCGCAGCATCAGTAACACAACGATCGGCGCCACTGCCAGAATGGTAGCCCAAGATCATCTCCTACCACGCTCTCGGCAGACCCGATAGTTGACAGATGACGGGATCGACACCACGTCGGTCGCACATCCAGTCGCCAGCCAACACGCCGCTGACCAGCCGAACGTCGTTGCGGATATCTCCTCTCATGAGGAATTCCGTGTCAGTGTTCCAGCGCCAAGGTGCTGGCGATCGCGCAACTCCAGGCAGCGGTCCCAGGGCCAGCCTCTCACCGGGTAGAATACGCCGCATCGCCAGAACCAGGAAGCACCACTTCTTGCCGCAGTTCTATCTACGCGGATTCGCAACGGAATCGAACTCGACACAGATCTGGCGCATTGAGAAGTCGGAAGACGCGAAGCCTTGCCTTGTTTCGATCGAAGACACGGGTGCCAAGAGCGACTACCACACCATTGACCATGGTGGCGGCAACACGGACATCCACCATTATTGCATCGAAGCAGGCCGAGCCGGTTCGCCTCAGCCTCGAGCGGAGCCGCCCCT
Organism: Planctomycetota bacterium; assembly: GCA_026693085.1. Classification (GTDB taxonomy): domain Bacteria; phylum Planctomycetota; class Phycisphaerae; order Tepidisphaerales; family Tepidisphaeraceae; genus JAPLNB01. Next base: position 6,683 of record JAPLNB010000256.1, read on the forward strand.
GCGGCCAAGCCCAGTGGCTGGATCAAGCGGTGAAGCGCTTAAACCTGTCCCACACCCTGCGTCCGCCAGGCCGGCCGGGGGTGCCCGGAATCCCGGGCAAATGCGCATTCTCGGTTGAACCACCCGCGTTTTTGATAGCGCCAAAGCGGGTCAGACACGCGAAATGCTGCTCTCGCCCGGAAAAATGGCCACACCCAAAAATCATGGTTCTCGCAGAGGAGTTCCTGCAGTAGGATACCTAAGTGGGCTCAGGACCGTCCTGGGCCGGGAGCCAAGTGGGTAATACCAGTGGAGAGGGAGTAAGCCAAATGAACGGGAAAACTTTACGTGGCCTATGACGATTGCGGCATCGCTCGCGATTGTTTCGTGCAGCACCTCAGCTCTTGCCTCGCCGATGTTTGGCAGCTTGGGCAACTTCGATGTGATCAACGACACGAACCAGGTCTGTCACGGCTTTGAAATCGAACTCGAAGGAGTCAGTCCGGCAGATATAGCCTACACCTTTGGCAGCCCTTACAATCGTTACCTCGATCCAGTGAAGGTTGCGACGGCGTCTGGGACGGGCACCATCGTGCGCTATGCCAGTGCGTTTGGCGGGAGCACATGGGCCGTCGGCACTCCGTTCCAGGATCCGAACAACCCTATTATAACGGGCGGGCATCAACTTTACTTTGGGGGTGATCCAAACTATCTAAAGCAGCCAGGCGATCACTTCGGCGTCGCTCTGAACGGCAACCCGACGAATACGGTCTACCGGTGGCTGTTCGGCGATGCATCGGGCAATCTTACACCAGCGGGGACGAACGCGAAGATTCCCGCCCCGATATGGAACGTGCAACCACCGGCGAACCCTGCTGCACCGGCGGCTGTCCAGGTGGTGGTGCCGGCGCTACCGAAAGAAAATCCGGGGGATCTTTTCGGCGAAGCGATGTGGGTGAAGGTCTTCGTCACCGAAGCGGCAGAGCCCGCCGAATTGCATCATCTGCTCGTTGGCAATCCGGCGGTGCCCGACGGCAAGGATCCGGCTGAAGTCGAGATCGAGTGGCAAATCCTGCAAATTGGCAAGGGCGGAGGTCTCGACGAAGTGGACAGCGGACTGAAGGATCTGGCCGCTAACGCAAAATCGGTGACGCGCCGCTACGAGTTCTACAAATACACCGGCCCGTACGATGTGGACGGCGAGGCGCTTCAGGAAAATCCCGGACCCAACCTGGAATTTGTGGGTGCATTCCTGGGTGGGCAGAACGCCGCGCTCAATCTCGATGCGTTCGTCGTGCCCGAACCCGGCACTCTGGCCCTGCTCGGCATCGGCCTGGCCGGCATGGCGGGATATCGCGGGGGTCGGAGAAAGGTCGCCGCAGTATAACGCGTCTATTGGATTGCTCAATTCACCAAAGGCCTGTCAAACTTTCTCCGATGACGGGCCATCTATCGTTTGGGCCTCGTAATGGGGACAGAACTCGTAACGGCAACATCCAACATTATTGCATCCTCGTGTGAGCCAACGTATTATATCGCCATGCCCCGCAAGGCTCGACTCGCGCCGGGGGGAGCGTCCTAACGGGCACACGACAGGAAAACGCGACCGACAGGAAGACGGGACCGGATTCGATCACGACCGCAAAACGGGGCACCGGAAAATGGTCCGAACCGCGGAAAACGGGACCGGATTCGATCAGCCAGACCCGCGTCGGGTCCGCCGAAGACCCGCCGAAAAGACCCTCGCCCCCCGAATGGCCTGATCGCCGCTTCCGCCGACCTCCCCCTGACCCCGCGCAACCGACTATCTCCGAACCCTAACAATTCCCGCCATTGTTTACTTGACATTGCCACTATTCCGGGGTATAATACCTCCGTGGCAGGCCGGACGCGGTCCCCCTGCCGGGTCGGGGGGCAAATCCCCTCTTCCAGCCGCTTTGAGAATCGAATACCGCACCGCCTCAGCCCCAATCGCCCACTCATATGCTCGGCCGTCACTGTGTGCCGGTTTTCGCCACTTTGTGGTCGGTTTTGGTCGGTTTTGCACGATTCTATTAAACAGAAAACCACTCAAATCCCCTCCCACGCTCATCTTACGCTTTTACCCCCCTCCCCCACACTTCTTTCCCACGGCCGTGCTTTCTTAGCGGGGAAGCGAACAAACAAATGGCCAGACGGGCTTGGTGGGGCCTCTTTGATTCTTGTAGCCGATTGCCAACCCATTTGTATGGCTATCACGACACCGGTGGGCGAGCGTATTTCCCCCCAATGCAATAGCCCCGGTTTCTCCGGGGCTTTCGGCGACACCGAGCCTTATGTAAAGCGGAGGAGGAGGGATTCGAACCCACGAGACCCTTGCGGGCCTACCGGCTTTCAAAACCGGCGCATTCAGCCGCTCTGCCACTCCTCCGGGCGTCACCTGATACAATAGCGGATGCGGCAAAACCAGTCAAATCTCCTGCTTTTTCAGGGATTCTCGCGTATTTCGGCATAGTAGCTGTCACTGCGGCATTTGCCATATTGACTGCATTGGACTGCACCGCACCATTGCTAACCGCACCGCCAAAAGACAAGTCCCGTCACCAGCAATCTTGGCCACCATCCGTACCGGTCGCCACGGCAACTTCCTGCCCCGGGGCCGACAGGTCGGCAGCACGTCCAGCGCCGCCGCCAGGTTGCCTGCGTACAGGTGGGTGTAAGGGTACGCCCAAGGCCTCTATCAACTGGACTTTCGAAGCTCAATCACATGGCTTGACGACTCGCTGTCTACGCTTCGCAGCATGCGGTTGCCCGCACACCACCCAAGACTCGCTTCCGCCTGCCGGCCAAGCTCTGCCGGACGGGTTTCGCACCCGCTGGGTTCTACTGAGAGGTTTCAGTCATGCTTCGGCTTCACATGACCTCCTCCTCTCGCGAGCTTACTTGGCGCAAAACCCTTGTTCTTGTCTTCTGTGTGAATGCACAGGACGCAAGGATCGCACAATGCACTTCGCCAACTTTTCCTGATCGGCAACCCAGCACTCCCAGATCACGACTACTGTCCATCCCATCCCCCGCAGTTGGTGCGCATTCTTCCGGTCACGGGATTGGGTACGTTTGAACTTCTCTTTCCACAGGCCCATGTTCCTCCGGGGCATCGAGCATCGTTTGCAGTGCTTGTGGCGATGCCAGAAACAACCGTGGATAAAGATGGCCGTTCGTTGTCCCGGCAGAACAATGTCGGGACATCCCGGCAGGTCGCTGCGGTGCAGGCAGTACCGGTAGCCGAGACCTATAAGAAGCCGCCTGACCGTTAGCTCAGGCTCTGTGTCTTTCGACCGCACCCGTCGCATCCGACAGGAAGTGGCAGCGTCCGTCTGGTATTGCGCCGATGGCATTACAGTTGGAGTGTACCACAGGCTTTGCATGGCCGTGCGCGCCCTGTACAATTCCGCCCACGGGTCATATGGGCATGGCGGCGAACGTTGCTTTTCCATCGCGCAAAGCAGAGCCTTGAGGATCAGGGAAGCTCGTCGTCGCCTTCTTCCACTGAGGAGAGCGCATGGCCAACATATATGAAATGACGATCTCCTGGCTGACGGTGGACAAACTGGGCATGCATCTCTACGACCGGGTGTCGGCGGTGATTGCGGAGTTGGTCGCCAACAGCTATGACGCCGATGCCACGGAGGTGGAAGTCGTAGCCCCGATGGAGGAACTGCTGGCCACGAAAAGTGTCGGCAACCTGAAGGACAAGGGCTATGCCATTGAGGTGCGCGACAATGGCGTGGGGATGACCCCGGAGGAAGTGAATGCGTTCTACCTCGTGGTGGGTGCTGAGCGGCGGAACGACCCGAAGCGTGGCGGGCAGTCCAAGCTCTATAAGCGCAAGGTCATGGGCCGAAAAGGTGTGGGCAAATTGGCTCCGTTCGGCGTCTGCCAGCGGATAGAGATCATCACCTCCGGGGGCGAACCAGTCGGTGGCAAAGACGAGTCCGGCAATGCTGCCAAGGGCTACCTCACTGGTCACCTTGTGCTTGATCGGTCGAAGATTCTCGGCAACACCGATGCTGTATACAGCCCCATCGTCGGAGAACTCGACGGTGTGGTGCGTCCGAAGCATGGCATGACGCTGAAGCTGACAATATTTGATCATCGCAAGGTGCCGAAAATCGACGATTTTGAGAGGCAACTGGCCCAGCGATTTGGTGTGGCATCCCCGAATTGGGGCATCACTCTGTTTGATTCTCTGAAGACAGAAAGCGACCCCACCCATTCACGGGTGGTCGGGGCGTTTTCCGTCGATCAGATGCCGAACACCCAAATCCGTTTTGAGGAGGTACTGGACGGCGGGAAGCCGAGGAAACCACCGGAGTATGCGGTGTTTGGTCCCAACGGCAAGAAGATCAGCGACCTGACGGCGGGTTTCGAATACGAGGGCAACTTCTTTCCGGTGACGGGGTGGGTTGCCTACTCCAAGCAGCCGTACAAGGACGACCTGATGGCGGGCATCCGCATCTATTGCCGAGGCAAGATTGCTGCCCAGACCCACATCTTTAACTTGAGAGCGGGTTTCACCGGCGAGTACGACATCCGCTCTTATCTCGTCGGGTCGCTCCAAGCGGATTGGCTGGACGAGGAGGATGACCTGATCCGCACCGACCGGCAGGACATCCTGTGGTCGCACGAGCTAGGGCAAGAGTTTGAAAAATGGGGGCGGGAGATCGTCAAGTACGTCGGGACGATTGCCAAAGAGCCGAAACGCAAGAAGGCATGGGAGTTGTTCGAGGAAACCGCCAAAATCCACGAACGCGTGAAAAAGGCGTTTCCCGCCGATTCGCAAAAAGAGATCAGAGACAACTCAGTCGAGATCGCTAAGGCAATTGCGCAGACGATGCGCGAAGAGGAGTTGAAAGACCCTCAGCAGGTCGATTCGTTGGTTAATCTGAGCCTGCTGTTTGGCCCGCACATTACCCTGGACAGGAAATTGAGGGAGGCGGCGGAAAGCACGGATGACCCGCTGTCGGTGATCACGAGCATCCTGAAGACGGCGAAGATTGCCGAATTGGCGGGCTTCGGCAAGATCGCCGACGACCGGGTGCGGGTGATCAAGAAAATCGAGGAGTTAAAGGACGATCCTAACACTTTGGAGGCGGCATTTCAGACTTTAATCGAGGAAGCACCTTGGCTCATTAATCCCCAGTGGTCGCCGATCACGGCAAACCTGACTTTCACGACGTTGAAGGCGGAATTCCAGAAGTTCTACAAGAAACAGACCAGGAAGGACTTGATCCTCAAGGACTTCAGTGACCCGCGCAAGCGGGCCGATTTCGTGCTGTCGAGCCAAGATACAATCCTGCAAATCGTTGAGATCAAGAAACCTGCACATGCCATCGAGAATGAGGAGATGGCTCGGATCAATACCTATGTCGAACTCATGGAGGAGTTCCTGTCCATGCCGGGGCATGAAGAGTTCAAAGCGATGTTCCCAGACTTTCATGTCACGCTGGTGTGTGACGATCTGAACCTGAAAGGGGTGTACAAGACGGCGTTCGAGGGCCTCAAGAACCAGCGGCGATTGACTTACATTACGTGGAGTACGTTTTTGCTCAGAACCCGGAGGATGCACGAGGAGTTCTTGAAGGAAGCGGAAAGGCAGAGAAAGAATGCCGCCAAGGACTGAGCAATTGGCCATGTTGACGGCCCTTGACATCTTTGCGGGCGGGGGTGGTCTAACCGTTGGGCTAAAGAAGGCCGGGTTTCACGTCGCAGGCGCGGTCGAGATCGAACCGAATGCCTTCGCCACCTACAAGGCCAACCACCCCGAGGTGATGGGTTTCAAGCAGGACGTGAGAACCATCGATGGGAAGTCTCTCCTGAGCCTTTCGCCAACGGGCAAGATTGATTTACTGGCGGGATGTCCTCCATGCCAAGGTTTCTCTAGCCTCACGTCGAAGTACAAGAGACCAGACCCCCGGAACCAATTGGTTGGGGAAATGTCGCGGCTCATTAAAGAAATCAAGCCTCGTGCCATCATGATGGAGAATGTGCCGGGGTTGGCAGACCGGGGCAAAAGCCTGTTTAAGCGGTTTCTCCGGGTTCTCTCAAAAGAGGGATACGTCGTACGCTACGACGTATTGCAGGTTGCCAACTACGGGATTCCGCAGAGCCGCCGGCGCTTGGTGGTGCTGGCGGGCAGGGGATTTGCGATTGAACTGCCCGAGCCAACGCACAGTCGAAGCGGAGAAGACGGCAAACAGGCGTGGAGAACGATCCGAGAGGTGATCTACGGCATGCCCAAGCCCGTGACGCTCAAGGAAGCCATCGCAAGGGGCGGTCCACAGGCGTTTGCGTGGCATGTCGTGCGGACGATGGCCATCCAGAACCAACGTCGCATTCGTCAAGCCAAGCCGGGCAGAGTCTGGACCAGCATACCCAAGCGGCTTCGTCCAGAATGCCACCAAGACCGGGAGGCGGGGTTCAGCAACGTCTATGGTCGCATGCGGTGGAATCAAGTGTCGCCCAGCATCACCGGGGGATGCACCACGTTCAGCAAGGGGCGGTTTGGACATCCGCAGGCCAACCGAACCATCTCCGTGCGCGAGGCTGCCCTGCTTCAGACTTTCCCTTCCGACTACATCTTCGACACTGTTTACATGGACTATGCCTGCGACATGATCGGGAACGCACTGCCCTGTGATTTTGCCGAAGTGCTAGCTCGTCGGTGCATGGAAGCATTGCTGGCCAACCCTGCTTGACATTCTGGGCAGCCAAGCAGGCTCCGCCGAAGACCCGCCGAAAAAACTCTGTCCCCCCGATTTGCCCGATCGCCTCTTCCGCCGACCTCCCCCTGACCCCGCCCAACCGACTCTGTCCGCCCCCTAACAATTCCCGCCATTTTTTAGTTGACATTGCCACCATTCTGTGGTATAATACCCCCGTGGCAGGCCGGACGCGGTCCCCCTGCCGGGTCGGGGGGCAAATCCCCTCTGCCGCGCTCTTTGACAATTTGACTCCGCACCGCCTCCGCCCCAATCGCCCGCTCATATGCCCGGCGGTCGCTATGTGTCGGTTTCGGTCACTTTGTGTTCGGTTTTGCCCGGTTTTGCCCGGTTTTGAACGGTTCTATTAAACAGAAAACCACTTAACTCCCCTCCCCCGCTCATCTTACGCTTTTACCCCCCTCCGCCAAACTTTTTTCCCCCGCGCTGTGCCACCGACCCCCTTTCCGCGCAACACCCCCCTTGAACCCTTGAACCCTTGAACCCTTGAACCCTTGAACCCCTGACCCCTGACCCCTGACCCCTGACCCCTGACCCCTGAACCCTAACCCCTGACCCCTGACCCCCGAACCCTAAACCCTCAAACTCGCCCCCAGCCTATCCCTC
>JAPLNB010000257.1 GCA_026693085.1 Planctomycetota bacterium
TCAGCAGTCGCGGCACTTCGACGCTGACGCAAGCGGTTTCAATCCACGCCCGCGTGTGAGCGGGCGACTTTGCGGTTTTCGATATGGCTTCCGCAAGATCAGTGTTTAAATCAACGCCCGCGTGTGAGCGGGCGACCCATCCGGTCCTGCCACAGCAGAGCCTCAATCGTGTTTCAATCCACGCCCGCGTGTGAGCGGGCGACAAGCGGAGTACGATTGATTCGCTGCCAGTGTAGTTGTTTCAATCCACGCCCGCGTGTGAGCGGGCGACCAGTGTCTGCGTCATATTGTGAGTGATAAAAATGCAGTTTCAATCCACGCCCGCGTGTGAGCGGGCGACTGGAATCGTACGACGGCGTGCGGGCGATCCTGCTTTGGTTTCAATCCACGCCCGCGTGTGAGCGGGCGACGGTGTATGAGCTGCAACGGTTGTCTGGAGGCAGCGTTTCAATCCACGCCCGCGTGTGAGCGGGCGACCAAAACCATCGTCACCTTGCGGCAGTCAACCAAGGCCGTTTCAATCCACGCCCGCGTGTGAGCGGGCGACATCGAGCCATTCTCGTGGTCTCTCCAAACCGTGGTCGTTTCAATCCACGCCCGCGTGTGAGCGGGCGACCCGGAGTAGCCTGTGTAAGCGACAGCGGTGGCAATGTTTCAATCCACGCCCGCGTGTGAGCGGGCGACCTTCTTGTGAGCAGTTGTCTACATTCTGTCGATAACTGTTTCAATCCACGCCCGCGTGTGAGCGGGCGACCTGGCAATGCTGCGGATGAGCGGACTCATTCAGGACGTTTCAATCCACGCCCGCGTGTGAGCGGGCGACGCAATGCGGAGCCGTACCAGTACGCCCCGATGCAAGGTTTCAATCCACGCCCGCGTGTGAGCGGGCGACACGAAGACTACGCTTCACCTGAAACTCTTTCAATGGGTTTCAATCCACGCCCGCGTGTGAGCGGGCGACTCGCAAGAATCGCTCTGGCACATCTTCGTGGAACGTTTCAATCCACGCCCGCGTGTGAGCGGGCGACCGCCTTGTCGTCAAGTACCTTAATCCCCGTGACTACGTTTCAATCCACGCCCGCGTGTGAGCGGGCGACCACTTCGTTCTAACTCCTGTGTACACATCGTACAAGAGCCTCGATTCCGCGAACCCTGACAGTATAGCAAGGATTGGAAGACAAGGCCCCGTAGCCTTAATCGCTATTCACTTGTCAAAGAACGGGTTACGCCTATCGCGAACCCACCAGGCACCACTCCATCGCTCACGGTTCGCGTTAGAGTGCCGCTAGGCTATCAGCAGGCCATCGAGGTCCACAGACGCTTTCTGCCCATGATGCTCCACCCGCCGTTTCCAGTTCGACCCGAGGAAATAGAACCGCAGGCTGTCCTCCTTGGACTCATACAGTTCCATGAGTCTCGCCTTTAGCGCGGTCCATTGGGCCGGATCAACTTGGCACTCAAACACGCTGTTCTGAACTCGCTGTCCGAAGTCCAGACACGCCTTGGCAATTCTGTTCAACCGCCGCTTTCCCGCGTCGGTCATGGTTGCCACGTCGTAGGTCACCAGCACCACCATGTGTATCTCCCAAGGGATCGATCGGGCCGGAAAGCCCGATGCCGATCCGTCAACGCTCATTTCCAAACAAATGCCGGATACGCATCCAGATCGCCACGCAGATGCCGCGCCATCAGGAGTGCCTGCAGATGCAGCAGCAGGCCGACTGTCACTTTCTCGCCGATGAAGGGATGTACGATTTCCGTCTGCTTGCGCTTCTGGTATGCGGCCAGGACTCGCTTTAGGGCATTGTCGGACAAACGAACCGCCCCAGACTCAGAGAGCTCAAAATCGCTGCCGGCCACCTGGCGCCGGTTTACCAGGGAAAGGACCAACCGGTCTGCCATGAGCGGCCGGAATTCCTCCATCAAATCCAATGCAAGCCCAGGGCGTCCAGGACGATCGCGATGCAGAAACCCCACCGCCGGGTCCAAACCCGCCGATTCGCAGGCACTGCGTGCGTCGTGCCCCAGCATGGCATACAGGAACGACAACAGCGCATTGACCCGGTCCAGCGGCGGTCGGCGATTGCGACCCGTGAAAGCAAAATCCGCCTTTTGCGCCAGGATGAGATGATCGAACACGGAGAAGTAGCGGTTGGCAGCATCGCCTTCGACACCACGAACGGAGTCCAGATCCACGCCGCGCAGGTCCGCTCGCAGGATGGCCGCCAGCGAGCCGGCCACCGATTGGACCTCGGTTTCGCCTGGTGAACCGGCGTTGTCCCGAAGGTGCCGCATCAGTACTTGTCGCGAGTTGGCGATCTTCGCCAGTACCATGGACGAGGCAATTGCGGCAGACTGCTCGTCCGAATCGGCACGGCGATACTGCTCGCGGCGCAGCAACACGTTCCCGGCGGTGAATCCACTGATACGGGCAAGGAAGTAGCCCTCTGGGGTGCAGAGGCTGATGGGGACTCCCTCGCGGCCGCACAGGTTCATCAGCGATGGGCTGATCCCGACGCGGGCAAGACAGATAATCGATCCGATGTTGTGGATTGGCAGTCGCAGCTTCACCTCCTTTTTCTGCCGGATGAGAACCGTTTGCCCCTCTCGGGCGAGATAGCTTCCGTCCGTGGTGATGAATAGTGTGTTCAGGTGTCGTGTCATAGGATCTACCAGTCATCGGCAGGACCTTCATGCAGGATGGCCGCTATCGACCGCGACAGATACCTCGTGGCCGATTCGCTGCCTTCGAGTACTTCGGGCATGCACTGTCGCCGCAGGGAGCATCGGCCACAGCGGGCCTTGTCGTATCTCGCCGGCGGCGTCTGGCGATGATCGATAAGCTGCCGCAGTTGGCGGATCGCATCCAGGGTCCGACCTCGCAAGGCGGAATCAAACAGCACATCAACCCGGCGGCGCGTCTTGCCGTAGAACAGGGCACCGGCGGGTACTTCGCGGCCGATCATCTCCTCAAGGCACAACGCCTGAGCACAGAGCTGGATACGGTCAGCGTCGTGGCTCTTGGGTCGGCCGCGCTTGTACTCCACCGGGAACGCTTGATCACCGGAGGGCGCTGGATGGAACTCGACGATGTCGGCCTGGCCGAAGAGCCCCAGCTCTAGAGACCGCAGCAGCACGCCACGAGCGATACGTTGCGATCCCTGTTTCCGGGTCTTGTTTTCGTGGGCGCGCTCGTGGAGGACGCGGCCCTCGGCCGTGAACTGGTTTTCGGCCCAGAGCCGCTCCACATGAATCAGCGCGCACTGCCGAGGGCAGTACACCAGGTGCTGCAGGGCGCTGATGGGAAGGAGGTCGTCGTCGGAGAACGCCATCAGAACCTCTCGATGAGTTCGACGCCAGCCGGCATGGTTCGGTCGAGCGTGACCAGGTAGTCGGCGAAGGCTCTTGTCGGCTTGGTGGCGTCCTTGCGCTGGATGGTGACCTTTTCGAACAATCGGTGGGCGGCGGCGTTGCCCAGGGGGTTGTCGTGCTTGAATATGAGCAGCTTGCGCGGAGCCATCAGGCCGCGAGCGGCGGAATGGTCGGTATCCCACATCATCTCCAGGGCTTTCCAGAGCAGTTCCAGGTCCGCGTCACTGAAACCCGTCTGCGTGGCAAGCTGTGGGCTGATGAAGCCGTGGCAGCGATACAGCCCATACGGCACAGTGAACTTCCGCCCCATTGTGCGGTTGTCGCCTCCCTGCTTCTCAGCCTCAGCTTCGGTAGCCACTGCACAACGTGTAATGGATGATTCCTGCGGCAGGATCGGGTCAATGCTCCTAGCAAAGGTCAACTGCACAGGCCCGCGCACTTGCCCACAATTCGGTGCTGACTTGAGCGCCATCACCGCGCCGAATATTCGGATGTCGTAAAAGTGCTGGCACATCCACTGGCGCCCCCTTTGCGTCTCTTCGCCGGTTGGCTTGCGTGCCTTGACCGTTTTCAGCACCGCGGTCAGGAAATCCTTGACACCTTTCGAAGGTGTCTCTTCCTTTAGAGCTGCTTTGACTTCCTTAATGTCCGCGTCGGCAGCCACAACAAGCACTGTGCGAGAATCTCCCTCCTCGATCGCAAGCCCATCAGGCAGCGAGACAGCGGCAAGATCATCGCGAATGGCTTCGGGGACATCAGATCGTGTCTCCTCCCCGAGTTGAATTCCAAGGTCCGCAAACGCAGCCGAATGAGAGCGCCCCAGCACGGCCTTCTCCTTTACGTAGATGTCAAAGCCAGCTGCGCCGTTCTTGGCTACCGTGACATAGTTCCGGATCTTCCGCTTGAGACAGACATCCGTCACCAAGCCGTGTTGGGTCTCTTGGTCCTGCCGCGGCTGATTGCCCAGGTCGGGATCGCCATTGGGGTTGCCGTCAGCCACATCGAAGAGATAGACAAAATCGTAGCGGTTCATGTTGTGTTCCTTTCGCGATTGTTCACTTCCCATTCTCTGGTTGCTCTTTGCGAGCGAAGAAGTCCTGACGCTGGTGGTAATAGCCGATGTAAAACACTCCTTGATCTTCGACACTTAAAATCCTGGGAATGGCCCCCATCGGTGACATCACCTCTTGAAGAAGACGATCAAAATACACCGCCCTGTGGGGACGCGACTGACGCAACTTACGTTGATGGTGATGACTCAGTCGCAACAATCGCGGGAAGAGTGTTGCGGGCGTTGCTGACGCCGAGCCAAAGTAACTGTCCTTCACCGTCCGGTTCAGTTTCCCCTCCGCGCTCTCCTCCTGCACCTTTTCGAGGGCTGCAAAAAGACGACCCAACAAGTATGCGGCATCGGTGCGTGCTGTATCGAGTGACACGGGAATCTCCTTTCCGGTTTTCATGAGTCGGTATCGGCGTTGAAGGCACGCCTTAAGTATTGCTGCTCGCCGATACATCGAACGCATCCAATCTTTACGCCTATCCCTGTCCGCGAATCCTTCCGCACGAATACGGCGAAGTACCCCACAATATAGTTCGGCTGGGTATAGACTCCCTCTAAGCACGGCGGAGAGGATCTCGCCGCTGAGTTGAGGGGCGACTCTGTCGTAGTCGGGAAGCTTGGTCTTGCTGCTCGCAATCACAGTCTCTCCGACGAGTTCGCCCAAGGAAGGAGGTATGTCATCAACATGCGTGCCAGTCATGTCAAGGTCCGCGAAGTGCTGCTTCAGGCGACCGGCCAACTCAGCCACCGAACTGTCCAGCCAGCACCGAATGATGATGCGACTTGTACTGGGCGAGAGCCCCAAGAGGTAGAATGGAACCGAAGCGTCGGGAACCGCTCCGAGCGGACTGATCTCGCGTATCTGTTCAATAAGTCGGCGTATGCGATCCGCAAGAACAGCATCCTGCGCAACTCCTCCCGAGTCTAACAGGTTGCCAAACAGATCCTCGATTTCGGTGGGCCGGTCTGTCCACCACACAATCGTTGTATCGGCGATCACCTTGTGCTGGGCATCATCGGCGAGCAGGTGGTTGAGTGCCGCCGAGTATTTTGCCGCGGTAACGACGCCAACAGGTGCATTGTAGCTCTGCTTCTTGCCGTACGAATCGAAAGCGTCCTTGTCTTTGTTGATTGCGACAATTCCCTTTTCAGCTTGGCCGCCCGGGTCACGTACACCCTTGATAGCAGGATGCAGGCGGGCAATCTGAGCATGCCGGCCTGTCACTAGACATATGCCCGGAGTGGACTCCCGTTTCTCGTATAGGCGCATCCACGCGTTGCGAGCAGCCGGGCAGTCGTGTAAGTACAATCGAGGATCGTTGAGCCGAAATACAATATTGCCGCCGACGAACTCGTCGGCGTACGGGAGCGATCGGTACCTGTCTGGGCTCCATGCGATCAGAAACAGACGCAATGCCTCGACAGCAGGGTCATCGAGTTGTGCGAGCTCCCTGAGGTGCAGGTCGCGAAAGTCCTTGAACCGCCGCTCTGCGCGTTTCGCGTCTTTGGGGTCCTTGGAAACGCCGAAGACGTACTCCGTGTTGTCCCAGAGAAGATTGGGTCGGTCGCGGCTGGTGCGCTTTTCCCCGTAGTCGGGGACGATTCGGTCCACGGGGATCATTCTGTGACCACGCGGAGCCCGCTCCCGCATATCCTCCAAACCCGCTACTGTGCCGTCTTGGTCTAGAACAAGACAGGCGCTAATGCCTTGCGGGGCAAAGCCGATCTGAGCTACTTGTGGACGATCCATCGCAGCAAGGCGGTCATATAGAGCCGCAAGTGCCTGCAGAATCATGATGGCACCTCCCCCGAAGGAAACGCCGGCACATCAATCACGCCGTTCCGCATCTTCGCCCGGAAGAACCGGGGCATCATGTCGTGCTTGAAGTCGATATCGTGCAGCATGAAGCCCAAGTCGCGCTCGCCCGCCAACTCCACGGGCGGCGATTCGGTTGCGTCAATGACAGGCCCGAAGTGGGCGGCGAATTCCCGGCAGCCAAGATAGGGACGCTGGAAACACTGGCCGGCCGCGACCCGGCGGTTGAAAATGTCCAGGTGCTTGCCGGCATTGTCCTGGCCGCCAGTGATGTCGAAGTGGGCGTCAATCAGATACGCGACGCTCTTCAAAACGGTCGCAGCCCGCTGCTGACGTTTCTCTTCCACATAGATGCCGATGTTCCCGGTGCCAGCCCTCATGGCTGCCCGCGCATTCGCAGCCGATGCCTTGCAGCCCACCTCATTTCGCCGGATCTGCGCGAATCGGATGGGCTTGAGCACATGCAGCCTATCAATCACCCAGGTGATCTCCGGCTTCCAGTAGATGGCCTCCAACACGCCGCGCGCGGCCGACGGGGTGATCACGTCATAACTCACTCGCTCAACCTTCATTTCCGGGCGAGTGAAGCATGCGTAGTCACCCCATACATGCAGTTTGACTCCGTACACGTTGAAGCTCCTCATATAGTGCAGTCCGTGAAGACTGCTGGTTTTTCTTCGACTTTTTCTTGCCCGCGCACGGGGACAATGAGTGGATGTAGATCCACTTCTACTTCCGACCATCTGGATGTTCTTCGGGGTTTTGATCCGGCCGCCCCGGCCGTGACGGATGCGGCATTCTCTGAGATAAATCCGTTTTTTCTCAAGTCTGTCGGT
>JAPLNB010000258.1 GCA_026693085.1 Planctomycetota bacterium
ACGGGGGCGTGTGGGTGGGCGTCGGTTTCCTTTTTGGCGATTCGTCGGAGGAAGAATCCGCAGAGGAGGAGGAGGGCGGCTGCGGCGGCGAAGTGGACGGCAGCGCAGTATTCCCAGGAGAGCAGTTTGAAGGGCATGCCGCCACGGGTGGCAACCAGCGTGCCCATGACGAAGAAGGGGTTGGTGAGGTTAACGAAGTGCATGAGGAACCAGTAGCCAGGGGGGCCGCGGCCGCTGCTGGTGCGCGTCAATGTAGCCATGACCATGGCGATGACCATGGGGGTAAGGGCGTAGACGATGAGCATGGTGCCGTAGGAGAGGAGGATGACGGAGTAGGCGCGGTTCATGAGTGTGGAGAGGAGGAGGCCGAGTGCGGCGGCGGCGATGACGACGGATATGGAGAGGGCGAGGGCGCCGACGATCTGTCCGGTTTCGATGCCGCCGAGGAGCCTGACGACGGAGAGAGCGGGGAGGGTGAGTCCGATGAGGGTGAGAGCGATGAGGAGTCTGGAGAAGAGTTTTCCGGCGACGATCTGCCAGGCGGTGATGGGGGTCATGAGGAGGACGGCGAGGGTTTTGTGGAGGCGTTCGGAGTTGATGGCGGTGGCGGTGAGGACGGGTCCGAGGAGGGCCATGGAAGAGAGGGTGAAGAAGGAGAAGACGGCGAAGAAGATGGCTCCCATTTCGGCGAGTTGTTGGGATTGGCGGACGGCGCTGTTGCTTTGTCCGCGGAGGTTGAGGGTGGCGACGGTGAAGAAGAAGAGCATGATGGTGAGGAGGATTGCGAGGTAGAGGAAGCGGAGGACATAGGTTCGGCGTCGGCGCGCGGTGCTGCGGAGTTCTTTGCCGAAGATCGGCCCCAGGGGGCTGAGGGCACGAAGGCGGGCGATGGTGATCCCCATGGGAGCAGAATAAGGCAGAAGTGGGGAGAAGTAAAAGGGGAGGGGTGATTTTGTGAAGGGGAGGGTGAGAGGAGAGTGGGGGGTATGGGAGCGTGGGGGAATTGGACTGATCCTCATTTTTGCTAGATTGCCTTGCGGAACTTGACGCCCATTTCGTGGCGGCCGTTGCTGAGGAGACGAGTTCGGACGACTTCGCAGAGGTGGCTGGAGAGGAAGCTGCCGTTGTGCATTTGGATATGGCAGAGTTGTCCGACGGCGAGGGGGTCTTTGAGTAGGAAGGCGATGCCAGAGAGGGAGAGGTCTCGGGTGTGGACGTCGTAGGCGGCGCCTGCGTCTGGGCCGTCGATGACGGTGAGGGTGGCCTTTCCGGGGATGGGTCGGCGAGGCTCGCGGCGGCGTTCGCGGGCACCCAAAAGGACGCTTGACGGTGGCGCAGTGGCGACGGAGTGAGGCTGAGGCAGGTTGCTCATATTTTGTGATATCGACAGGATTTGGCTGGGGCCTTCAATCTGGCAGGTTGGGAAGGCGGTCGCGGCAGCGGCTGGGTGGGAGGGTGGGGGTGTTGGTGGGTGGGGGATGGGTGGCAAGACTTGTGGGCGTGGCGGATCAAATCGGGGATTATGGGTAGTGGTACAGTTTGAATATTTGTGAGAAAAACCGGCCTGCGCCGGCGCGCTTCTGAGGAGAGAGAGCTACTTGGGGGACGGTTGGCCGAGGCATTGCTGTTGGAAACTCGCGCGAATTTCTAGCGCAATAGAGACTTCATCATTTCCCGGGTAAATTTCGTGCGTTCATCGCACATCTGGACCAGGTCTTTATGAGGTTGTTGTCCGTGGAATAGGTGCAGAACAACTCCCTCCGTCTTTGCCGCTTGGATCGCTGGCAAGAAGTCGCTGTCTCCAGCCAGAACTGCCGCATCAGTAATCTGATGTTTTGCCGCGAGAAGTGCCAGATCAACGCCAAGAAGAATATCTACCCGCTTCTGTTCAAAGATAGGATCTCCATTGTCCTTTTTGCCACGAAATTCAAGGCGTCCCAATCTGACCTCAAATCTAGGTATTCTTTGGAGAGCGTCGTTGAATTGCTGAGCTCGACTGAATCGCGTCCGTTCGTCCGGCGACGGAGGATTAGACTGATATGGAAGGCAGTTGTAATAGTAGGTTCGGAGGATTTCGCGCCCACCAGCCATCGTTTTGGCAAGTTGCCCAGAATCAATCCTGGCCGAATTGAACTCGTCCCTCAACATGAATTGTAGATAGGCGCCATCGATGAAATTCGCGACTGTAGACATGATGGAATCCTCTTCCCGGGGGTATTCCATCTCATCCGCAATGAAAAAGGCCACTGAATTCGCATCCAGTGACCCGAGATACCATTTAGTCCTGGCATCCCCGAAGGAACGCCAGGGAGGATTTAGTGCAGTTATCGACCGTATCGGTGCGAAAGTCAAGAAGAGAACTATCATTATCGTTACTGGTATGATCTTAGGCATTTGTGAATATGCATTTAGATCAGTCGATCAAGGCGAGCAGGTCCTCGATTTCCCAAAGGCGGATTTTGCACAAAGGCCTTGTTTATGATGTATAATAGGTATTAATGGGTGGTTGCGCGTTCCGTGGTCGGGGGAGCCGAACTGCCAGGGTAATTCGGGCTTATAGCGACTGAGCCCCGCCGGGTCGCAGATCAAGTGGGAGGCTTCTGCAACCCTCACGGACCAGGCCAATGGTGCGTTTCAGTCCTCGGGGCCGGGTGGAGTGGGAAAATGAGCGCCATATCAAGTTGGGTTGGCGGTAAACTGCACCGCCTGCTGGGTGATTTCTGCGATGTGCACCGGCTGGGGTGGGTCTTTCCTGCGGACATCGGGTACCAGTGTTTCCAGGGGTCTGACGGGATTGTTCGCAGGCCGGATGTTTCGTTCATCCGGCTGGGGCGACTGCCGAACGAGCACCTGCCGGACGGTTACATCGCGATTCCACCAGACTTGGCCGCGGAGGTTGTGTCGATGAACGATCTGGCGTACGAGCTGGATCGGAAAGTGTCGCGGTATCTGAAGGCGGGAGTGCACCTGGTGTGGGTGATCAACCCGGACTTGCGGATCATGCGGGTCCATCGAGCGGACGGCACGGTGACGGCGTTATACGAGCCGGACGTTCTGACGGGCGAAGAGGTGGTTCCGGGTTTTCGATGCAGTGTGAGAGATCTATTCCCGCCGCAGGCTGCGAGAGAGGACGGTCGGGGTTCGCGGGCAAGAAGTGAATCGGGCGTATCGTTGCGTGGGGAAGGGGGTTCCAATCCAAGGCTTCGAAGTCCGGAGCCGAGGGTGCCTATATCCACTGATCCCGGATGAGTTTCAACTGAGCCCAATCGTGGGCGGTGATCCAATCTGGGCATTGCTCGCCGCTGCCCAGGATTTTGGCGAAGAAATCATCGGCCTCGTCTTCGAGGAGGTCGCGGGATTGTCCCATGCTGAGCCTGGCGGCATAGAGGTCGTCCTGGCGGCTGGTGATGCGGAGTGCATCTTGTCCGGCATGCTGTCGGACGAGGTCGGCGAGTTGCTGGTAGAAGGCGGCGACGTCTTCATCGGGCAAGGGTGGGGGTTGGCAGTGGCGTTTGAGGACGTGTCGGAAGTATTTGAGTTTTTCCTCCCAGGGGAGCGCTTCGTCGAGGGCCAATGTGATGTATTGTCCTACCTTGGCGGCTTCGTGTGCGTGGACGTTTCCGGCGCAATCGGCCTCGTGGGCGGATTTGGCATAGAAGGATTCCGGCCGTCCAACGGGGGGCATCGACGGCAAAGCGCGTTGCTGGACGTGCATGATAACCTCGTTGGCAAAGCCGGTACGGACGGCAAATGAGGTGATGATGCCGGACCGACCCAGAACTGTGGATACTAGTGTACGCTGCGGGATACAAAGGATGCAAGGGGAAAGCGGGTTTAGTTGGCGTCGGGCGAGCGGCCGGCGGGAGGCGGGATGTTGTGCAGCGACAGCATTGAAATAGAACTAAGTTACATCGAAAACGAGAGAAGGGCTGGCTAACAAGTAGCGGGTGGGAAGTCGAGGCATGATGGAATATAAGTGAGCACTTAGAAATCACATGTATAGATAGGCAAATGCACTAGAAAAGATGCGATCGGGCTTGTGTGGCAGGAAACGGGTCTATAAGATGCGATCTGTGCAGGTTATTCTGGAGATTGTGGGCTATCACGACTGCAAGAGCGTATGGGCACAAGCGAGCAAGCTAGCGAAGAACAAGCGGTTTGATGTCAAGCAGATATTGTGGTGCGCGGGTGATCATATCTTGGATCGCGGTGGTTTGACGGATGATGGAGGTTCTGTCGGAAGCCAAGAGTCGCTGGGCATCGCGTGGTGATGAGAGGGATGCGAGCAACACGCCGAGCGGTGTTTGAGAGCGAATGGAATTGTCGGAGTATCGATGGAATTGGTCAGGCAGAGCGGCTGGCTCGCCTGTAAGTATTTTTGGGCTCGGAAGATCCAGATTACAGGGTGTGTCCGGAACCATGCACGGGCCGCCATGGTCTTCTCGACGGGAGCGGCGGTTATGGTCACATCATGCCGTCGTCCGCAGGGCCGCTATATGTATCGCCCGCGACCCGGGCGGAGAGGAGTTTCATGAGTCAGCAGGGTGTTGAGGTTGGCTCAGTTCTGGAATATGGCAGGGACCCAGCGCGTAACCTTGGGATTCGGGTGACGTTAGCGGGGCTGGGGATCAACTTGGCGTTGGGGGTATTGTATGCGTGGAGCGTGATCAAGGCGGCGATCCCTGGGGAATGGGAATGGACTGATTTCCAGAAGACGCTGCCGTACTCGGTGGCGTGCCTGGTGTTTGCGATCGTGATGGTTCCTGCGGGGCGGGTGCAGGATCGATTGGGGCCGAGGTGGGTGGCATTGGCCGGGGGGTTCACAGTGGGTTTGGGTCTGATTCTGGCGAGTTTCACGACGTCGGTTGAGGCGTTCGTGCTGGGTTTTGGGGTGTTGGCGGGGGCGGGGATCGGGATGGGGTATGCGGCGACGACGCCTGCGGCAGTGAAATGGTTTGCGCCGCAGCGAACGGGGCTGATAGCGGGGCTGGTGGTGGCCGGGTTTGGGCTGGCGCCGGTCTACATTTCGCCGGTGGCCAAGCTGTTGATTGGGCATTTCGCCACGGGTACAGCGCCGGGGATCAACAAGGGTCCGGGCGTGCAGATGGCGTTGCTGATATTCGGGATTGCGTTCCTGCTGATCGTTGGGATTCTGTCGCAGTTGTTGGCGGTTCCGCCGGCGGGCTGGAAGCCGGCGGCGCCTGCGGGTGGGAAGGCACAAGGTGCCAAGGCTGGCAGTGATTACACTTGGCAGGAGATGCTGGCGACGCCGCAGTTCTATCTGATGTGGATCATGTACGCATTTGCCGCAGGAGCGGGGCTGATGATCATCGCGAATCTCTCGCCGATCGTGACGCTCCAGGCGGGTGTAAAGGACGCGTTCCTGTTCGTGGCGTTCATGGCAGTGGGTAATGCCTGCGGGCGAATTGCCGCGGGCACGCTGTCCGATACGATCGGTCGGCGGGCGACGATGATGATCGTATTCGTGTTTCAGGCGGTGCTGATGTTCGTGCTGGCGAGGATGTCGGCGGTCTGGGCGTTCGTGATCCTGTCCGTGTTGCTGGGTGCGAACTATGGGGCGAACCTGGCGTTGTTCCCGGCGGCCACGAAAGATTACTTTGGGCTGAAGAACTTCGGCGTGAACTATGGGTGGGTGTTTACAGCATGGGGCGTGGGCGGATTGGTCCTGTCGCAGATCTCGGGGTACGTGTTCGATTCGTCGAAGGCGGCGGATAAGGCGAGACTGATCGCCAGGGGGATGACGGAGGCTGTTGCGGCAAAGGCGGCGGTGGGGAACTACAACACGGCGTACGTGATTGCCGGGGGTTGTCTGATTGCCGCGGCGCTGATTTCGCTGGTGGTTCGGCCGGTGACGGCGAAGGCTTCCGAGGCGGCTTTGGTGTCGGCGGGACCGTGATATGAGGAAGCATCTGTGACCGCGGCGTGTTTGTCTGCCGCCGGTCGATTTGGTCAGAGAACGGTTTTCCGAGTGCGTATTATTCAGGTGTGACGTCTTGGTTTTGCCTCCAGTCAAGATCGGGGCACGGTGGTCATCATGGCTCAGTTCACAGCCACCGGAGATCACATCATACACGTCCAATCAATGTTCTGGAGAAGGAGTAGCATGAATGACGACCGCGACTAACTCTGTTAAAGCACAGGCCGCAACTGAAGGACGGCTGATTCCGCCGCCGGCAGCGTTTGCTGCCAAGGCCCATGTCAGTTCGTCGGCGCAGTACGAGCAGATGTACCGGCGATCGGTGGAAGATCCCGAGGGTTTCTGGGGCGAGATTGCCGAGGGTTTTGTCTGGAATAAGAAATGGGACCAGGTGATGGACTGCAGCTTCGGCAAGGAGGTGTACATCAAGTGGTTCATTGGGGGGAAGACGAACATCTCGGTGAATGCGTTGGACCGGCACCTGTAGAAGCGAGGGGAGCAGACGGCGCTGATCTGGGAAGGGAACAACCCTGGGGAGGGATCGAAGCTGACGTACCGCCAGATGTATACGCAGGTGTGCAAGTTCGCGAATGTGCTGAAGTCGATGGGGGTAAAGAAAGGGGATCGGATCTGCCTGTTCATGCAGATGATCCCGCAGTTGCCAATCGCGATGCTGGCGTGCGCTCGGATAGGTGCGATTCACTCGGTGGTGTTCGGGGCGTTTTCGGAGGACTCGGTCCGGGACCGTGTTCAGGACTCCGCCTGCAAAGTCATCATCACGCAGGATACGGCGTTGCGCGGGTCGAAGAACGACATTCCGATGAAGACGAAGGCGGATGCAGCGGCGGCGCAGTGCGCGAGCATCGAGAAGATTGTTGTGGTCCGGCGCACGGGCCACCAGGTTCCGATGACGGGTGGGCGGGATGTGTGGTGGGATGAAGCGATGGCGGGAGCATCGGCGGTGTGCGAGCCGGAGTGGATGGACGCGGAAGACCCGCTGTTTATTCTGTATACATCGGGCTCGACCGGCAAGCCGAAGGGGGTGCTGCACACGACGGGCGGGTACATGGTGTATGCGGCGGCGAGTTTCAAGTACATTTTCGACTACCAGGAAGGGGACATCTGGTGGTGCACGGCGGACATTGGTTGGGTGACGGGGCACACGTATATTCTGTACGGCCCGCTCTGCGCCGGGGCGATCTCGGTGATGTTCGAGGGCGTTCCGAACTATCCGGACGCGGGGCGGTTCTGGGACGTGATCGACAAGTACAAGGTGACGCAATTCTACACGGCTCCGACGGCGATTCGGGCGCTGATGCGAGAGGGCGAAGGCCACATCAACAAGCGGAGTCTGTCGAGCTTGAAGCTTCTGGGCTCGGTCGGGGAGCCGATCAATCCGGAAGTGTGGCTGTGGTACTGGAAGCACATCGGGAAGGAGCGTTGCCCGGTTGTTGATACGTGGTGGCAGACGGAGACGGGGGGGATTCTGATCACGCCGCTGCCTGGGGCGCATACGCTGAAGCCGGGGAGCGCGTCGCGGCCGTTCTTTGGGGTTGAGCCGGTGATCCTGCGTGACGACGGGAGCGAATGCTCGGTTGGGGAAAGCGGGAAGCTGTGCATCCGGCGGGCGTGGCCTGGGATCATGCGGACGACGTGGGGTGACCACGAGCGGTTCGTGAACACGTATTTCCGGACGTACGAGAACATGTATTTTACGGGGGATGGTTGCCGGAAGGACGCGGACGGAGATTACTGGCTGCTGGGACGGGTAGACGACGTGATCAACGTTTCGGGGCATCGGCTGGGGACGGCGGAAGTGGAAAGCGCGTTGGTTTCGCACCCGGCGGTTGCGGAGGCGGCGGTGGTGGGGTATCCGCACGAGCTGAAGGGTCAGGGCATCTATGCGTATGTGACGCTGAAGAGCGGATACCAGGCATCGGACGCATTGAAGAAGGAACTGGTGCTGCAGGTTCGGAAGGTGATCAGCCCGACGGCGACGCCGGATGTGATCCAGTGGGCGCCGAGCCTGCCCAAGACTCGATCGGGGAAGATCATGCGGCGGATTCTGCGGAAGATTGCCGAAAATGAGCCGGAGAACGTTGGCGACACGACGACGTTGGCGGACCCCAGCGTTGTGGAGGATTTGGTGAAGAACCGGCATCGATTCTAAGGCGAGCCGTTAAGTGCAAGCACAGCATGTGCCACGGCGGAATTCGCCGGGGCACATGCTGTTTTGATTTGTGTACGTCTGCGGTTTTGGGGCTAGAGCAGTGCTCGGATGGGTGTAGCCGACGGAGGGAACCAGGGTTCGGGGTTCAGAGAAGACAGAGTTGGCGGACTGCTACGCGCGATCGAGTGCCGCTCTAAACGGAAGCAAGGTAAATCGAAAGCGGGAGAATCACTGGCTGACCAACGGCGGGTGGCCCGGGAGAGAGGGGACTGTTCGTATTTTCCTGGACCTGTTTATTGGAAGATGGACATGGCGTTGGAGAGCAGGGTGGGAAGATTGGTTCGCACCTGCTCGACGAGGGTCATTTCGAGGCCGACAACGGCGAGATCGGCGGGTTCGAGTTGCTGGTTGGCGGCAGTGAGCGAGAATCCTTGGCCGGCCTGGCAGCAGAGGGTGTCGGCGACGTGAACGAGGGTGACGAGGAGGCGGTTGTTTTCATGGAGCGTGGTGGGGTGGTGATGATAGCCTGCGACGAGCTGGCAGGAACGGGGGAATTTCCATTGTTCGCACAAGGCGGCGCCCATGCATTGATGGTCGGTGCCTATCAACTGTCTTTCGATATCGCAGAAATGCTGTGTCGTGGTCTTGGCGCGTTGGCAGACATCTGGCATGTGGTCGAGGTAGACCTGAAGTGAGACCAGGAGGCCGACGTCGTGGATCATGCCTGCGAGAAAGGCTTCGTCGGCGAGGGGCAGTCTCATTTGCCTGGCGAGTTCTCTGGCGGTGACGCCGACGGCGACGCAGTGTATCCAGAGGTCTTTGGCGGTGTAATCATCGCCGAGCTTGACGCCGCGGAACAATTGGCCGAGGCTGGAGGCGACGGCGATGTTCTTGATGGCGTTGAACCCGAGGAGGACGATCGCGCGTTCGATGGAGGCGATCTGTCCTGGGAGGCCATAGAAGGCGCTGTTGACGACTTTCAGAATGCGCGTGACCAGTGCGGGATCGTGGGAAACGATGTGATGAAGATGGCTGGCGTTGCTCTTGGGATCCTCGACGGTCGTGACGATCTGCGTCGTGATCTCGGGCAGGGCCGCGATGGAGCTGATTTTTTTGACTGCCTGCTGCGCGACGGCCTGCGGATCGGGCAAAGTCAGTACGGTCATGGAACCACCTGAGTTGGTCTAGAGTCGCCAAGCCAATTGCCGGCGGATAACTTTCCACCAAAGCGTCCGGCGTCCTCTGTGGCATTTATCGAGTCAATGTCTGGGGGACTTAATAGCGGATGAGCTTGGTTGTGAGTTGCGGCGTGATTTTCAGGCGTGCCAGGATGTCGGCGATGCGGCGGCCGGCTCCGTTGCCGCCGTAGATGTTTTTCGTGGGGGGCAGAGGCGTGGCGGTGGGTCTGAGGATGAGGCGCAAGTGACGAGCGATTGCGGGGGAGCTGTAGTGGCAGTGGAGGACATTGGCCCCGCGTTCGCGGCCGGCTTGCCTGGGTCCGATATCCAAGACGGGCGTGTTGAAACTGGCGGCCTCGATGATTCCGCTGGAACTGTTGCCCACGAGGACCGCAGCGAATCGGAGCAGTCCGAGAAAAGTAGGCCGCGGCAGATCTTGGCAGAGGATCAGTCGTTGATCGGTGGCGAGTTTTTTCCAGCAGGCGATAATACCAGCGGAACCGGGGTCATTGTTAGGGTAGACGATGACGATGCGGTGGAGCGGGGATTGTCGCAGCGCATGGAGGACGGTCTGTGCATGGCGGCGTTCGTTGGCGGGGTTGGGCTGGACGGGATGGAGGACGAGCAGCGCATAGCGGCGTCTGTGTAATGCAGCGAAGGATCGGTGCAACTGTGGCCATTTTGCCGCCGAGCGGAGGATATCATCGTTTCCCGGCGATCCGACGCGATGGATTGTGCGGGGGTCTTCGCCGAGGCGTTGGATGCGTTGGGCGCTTTGCAGGGTGGCGGGGAAATGGAGGTGGGCGAGCTTGGTGATGGCGTGACGGAGGCTGTCGTCGATCTGTCCGAGCGCGCGGTCGCCGCCATGGATGTGGGCGACGACGCGATGTGAGAGATGGGCGGCGGCGGCGGCGGCGAATGCCTCGACGCGGTCGCCGACGACCAGGACGACATCGGTGTTGAGTTGATCGAAGGTTTGTGCCAGTTTTGCGATGGCGTGGCCGGTGTTTGCCGCGTTGATCGCGGGGGTATTGCGTGACTCGGGAGGCCAGGCGACGACGGCATCGATGTTGAAACCGTCGGCCCGTATGGCGGCCAGTCCGTCGCCGTGCATGTTATCGAGGTGCATTCCGGTTGCGACGATTTGCAGTCGGAGTTTGGGGTGTTGCTGAATGGCGTGGAGGACGGTGCGCATGAGGCCGAACTCTGCGCGTGTTCCGGTTACAAAGCAGATTCGCGGTTTTGTTGTGGTGGCATTTTTCATGAAGCCTCGGTGCCATTTGACCGCAAAGGGCGGGGGGCCACAAGCACGTGGGGCGGGTCGGGGTGGGGCTGGGCGTCGTGTTCTGGCGGCTTGGCGTTTTGAGGCGAGAACCGTGGTCAGGGGGGAAATGATTGCACTTGCCAATCTGTTGAGGCGTCGTTAGGTTAAGTTGGAAGATAGGAGAACCCCGCAGGGCACGGCCTGTGTTGTTCGCAGGATCGCGTGCATGTCATCCGGGCAAGCCGTTTATGAGCATGAACAATTTCAACCCGCCCCCGCCTCCTCCTCCGCCTGAGCAGCCCAACCGGGACGCGGGCGGGACGTTCAGCCAGGAATTTCGGCACCAGCCGGTGAGCGCGCGGGTTCCGGAGCGTGTTGCTCGGGGGGTGTTGAGCACGGGGGTACTGGTGTTGGACGGCGCGCATGAGTTCATTATCGACTTCATGCAGGGTTTGACGCGGCCGTACCAGGTAGCGGCGCGGATCGTGCTGTCGCCGGTGGTGATGGAGCAGTTTGTGGTTGCGATACAGGACAACCTGAATAAGTACAGTGCGCGTTTCGGGCCGCCGCCGACGCTGCCGAAGCCTCCGACGGAGCGGCGGCCGACGTTGCAGGAGATCTACGACGAGTTCAAAGTTTCTGACGAGATCGCGAGCGGGACGTACGCGAATGCGGTGATGGTTGGCCACTCGCCATCGGAGTTTTTTTTTGATTTCATCACGAACTTTTATCCGACGAGCACGGTGAGCGCGCGGGTGTTTCTCTCGGCGGCGCAGTTGCCGCGCATGCTGGAGACTGTTGGGACGGCGTTCCAGCGATTCCAGCAGCGCATGATCGCGCAGCAGCAACAACAGCATCGGCCGGGGTCTGAGCCTCCGGCGGCGCCGCCGGGTCCGACGGACCCGCCGCCGCCGTCGAACGCGTGACGTTTGGCGCGATTCGCTTTATAATAGCAAGACTATGGTCGAACTGGGCGTCAACATTGATCACGTGGCCACGTTGCGCCAGGCAAGGCGGACGTATGAGCCGGACCCCGTGTGGGCCGCTGCGGAAGCGGAACTGGGGGGCGCCGATGGGATCACGGTGCACCTGCGCGAGGATCGCCGGCACATCAACGACCGCGATGTCGAGGTTCTTCGGGAGTCGGTGCAGTGCAAGCTGAATCTGGAGATGAGCATTGTTCCGGAGATCGTGGAGATTGTCATCGGCACCAAGCCCGATCAAGCGACGGTTGTCCCGGAGCGTCGGGAGGAGATCACGACGGAAGGGGGGTTGGATCTTTCGCACGACCGCGATCGCATTGCCGCGGTGGTCGGCAGGCTGAAATCCGTGGGGGTATTCACATCGGCGTTCATCGATCCTGAGGAAAAGCAGGTGAATCTGGCGGGCGAGCTGGGGTTTGATGCGATCGAGCTGCACACCGGGGAATATGCGAACGCGTGCGAGCGTGAGGCGGGAAAGCAGCTTGGGCGGCTGGTTCGCGCGGGCGCGTTGGCGGCGCAACGGGGCCTTCGGCTGCATGCCGGGCATGGCCTGAACTATCGGAACGTCGGGCCGGTCGCGGCGATCGCCGGCATGCGCGAGCTTAACATTGGCCACGCGATTGTTTCGCGAGCGGTCTTCATCGGGCTTCGCGAAGCGGTGCGCGAGATGAAACAGCTCATGAACAAGTAGCTTCGAAGGGAATCCCCATATGTTCAGTGGCGCATTTACTGCAATGATTACTCCGTTTCGCAATGGTCAGCTCGACGAAGGTCGGTTGCGCGAGCAGATCGAATACCAGATTGCGGCGGGGATTGACGGCCTGGTTCCGGTGGGCACGACGGGCGAGTCGCCGACGGTGAGTTTTGATGAACACGAGCGTGTGATCAAGCATACGGTCGAGGTTGCTCGAGGGCGGGTTCCGGTGATTGCGGGCACGGGGGGCAATGCGACGACGGAAGCACTTGAGCTGCACGGGTTCGCGAAGCGGGCTGGCGCAACTGCGTGCCTGTCGGTCAATCCATACTACAACAAGCCGACGCAGGAGGGGATGTACCGGCATTTCATGACGCTGTCGGAGAAGGTGGCTCTGCCGATCGTCCTGTACAACATTCCCGGTCGGACGGGGGTGACGATGTCGGCGGCGACGGTGGCGAGGCTGCGGCAGAACGGAAACATCGTGGCGATCAAGGAAGCGACGGGTTTGCTGGACCAGGCGAGCGAGATCCGCTCGCTGTGCGATATTACGATCCTAAGCGGGGACGATTCGCTGACGGTTCCGCTGATGTCGATCGGCGCGAGCGGGGTTGTGAGCGTGGTGTCGAACCTGGTTCCTGGGGAGATCAAGAAGATGGCGACGGCGGCGTTGGCGGGCGATTTCAAAGCTGCGGCCGGCCAGCACCACCGGCTGTTTCCGCTGATGCGGGCGATGTTCCTGGATGGGAACCCTGTGGGCATCAAATATGCGATGAGCGTTGCTGGCCGTGACACCGGCGAGCTGCGTCTGCCGCTGTGGGAAGCGAGCGACGGCACGAAGAAGCAGATCGCGGAGCATATGAGCAAGCTGGGAATCGGGCGGATGTAGCGATGGCCGACCATGACGCATCTTTGCGTTGCCATCTTCGTGAGCGACATGGCCAAGGCGAAGGGGGATGCCGCGTTGGCTGGGGAGCTCGGCGCGGACATGGTCGAGTACCGCATTGACGGCATGACGGACATCGGCGCGATTGCGGTTCTGACGCGCGGCTCTCCATTGCCGTGCATTGTGACGTGCCGGCCCACCTGGGAAGGCGGTCGGTGCGAGTTTCCAGACGCATGGCGATTCACCTCTTTGAAGACGGCCGCTGGCGCCAACGCCAGCTACATTGATGTCGAACTGGCGGCCTATCGGCGTAGCGCCGCGGACTTGGACACGACGGGGAGGCTGATCCTCAGTGCCCACGACTTTGTTGGCCGTCCGGATCGGCTGTATAACCTCATCGCCGAGATGAATGCGTTGCCGGCGAACGTCGTGAAGATCGTCTGGACCGCCCGTACCATCCGCGACAATCTTGAAGCGTTTGAGATTCTCCGCAATAAAGCGAAACCGACGATTGCGCTGTGCATGGGGGAGGCGGGGCTGATCAGCCGGGTGTTGGCGAAGAAGTTTGGGGGATTCCTCACGTTTGTCGCGCTCGACAATGACTGTGGCACGGCTCCGGGGCAGATAACGATCTCGGAGATGAAGCGGCTGTATCGGTGGGACTCGATCGGCGAGAAGACCAAGGTGTATGGCGTGGTCGCGTCGCCGGTGAAGCATTCGATGTCGCCCGCGATCCACAACGCGGCGTTTGAGGCGATCGGCTATGACGGCGTGTACCTGCCTCTGCTCGTGGAGGCAGGCTACGAGAGTTTCAAGGCGTTCATGGAGACGTTTATCCAATTTGAAGGGCTGGATCTGTGCGGCCTGAGCATCACGATACCGCACAAGCAGAACGCGCTGAGGTATCTGCAGGAGAAACAGGGGGACATTGAGCCGCTTGCCCAGTCTATCGGGTCGGTGAACACCATCCTCATGGAGCACTCTGTGGCGTTGCAGCAAGATATGGGATCAGAAACAGGGACAGGAGGTGTTTCTCGCCCGGGCAATGTGATGTCAAAAGGTGGTGCGCGCGTGCCGCGGCTGCGCGGGTTCAATACCGATTACGCGGCGATTCTGGACAGCATCACGGCGGCGATGGGGATTGGCCGCGAGCAGTTGCGCAACGGGCGTGTGGCAGTGCTGGGCGCTGGCGGGACCGGGCGTGCGGCGGTGGCGGCGCTTGCGCACTATGGAGCGGATGTGACGGTGTACAACCGCACGCAAGATCGCGGAGAAGCGTTGGCGGCGGAGTTTGATGGGCGGACGGGTCGTGTTCATTGTGCCGCGTTTGACGGGCTTGCCCAGAGCGACTGTTCGATTCTGATCAACACCACATCGGTGGGCATGCATCCGAATGTGGAGCAGAGTCCGCTCGACGCAGCCTCCTTAACGCTCAGAAGCGATATGGTTGTGTTCGATGCCGTGTACAATCCTATGCGGACGAAGCTGCTTGCGCAGGCGCAGTCTGCTGGGGCGAAAACGGTTGGCGGGGTTGAGATGTTCGTGCGTCAGGCGGCGGCGCAGTTCGAAAAGTGGACGGGCCATGCTGCGCCGGTGTCGGTGATGCGGCAGGTCATCGAGAGGCGGCTTGCCCGATAATTGCCGGGGTTGGGGCGGCGCCCGCGGTACATCTTGCCCAGAACCTTGGCTGTTTGCCTGGTCCGTGGTTTTCGGACGGATAATCTCTTCACTTGGGCCTGTGATCATTTCGATGTTGTAGGTGGAGGCCGGCGATGTTGATTCTGCCGATTCAGGAAGCGGAAGCGGGGATGAGGCTGGCCGCTCCGGTCACTCATCCGAACAAGCCAAACCAGACGCTGCTTCGGCAAGGGTACGTATTGAAGGACAACATTATTGAGCGAATGCGGTCTTTCGGCATCAGCTTCGTGTATGTTGACCATCCCGAGCTGGACTTCATGGACCGGCACCTGGAGATTTACCTGAGCCCCGCGCGGCAGGAGGTGTATTACCAGATCAAGCATGCGATCAGCCTGGCGCAGAGGAAGACGCACCCTGGGATCCCGTATGAGGCGTACTGCAATACGACGCGGGAGCTGATCGTGGCGCTGCTGACGCAGGGGCAGAACCCGATTTACCTGGAACAAATGTCGCGGCAGGGAAGCGAGGCGGTTTCGCACGCGGCGGCGGTTGCGCATCTGTCGCTGTTGCTGGGGCTGAAACTGGAATCGTATCTGATCAGCGAGCGCGAGCACCTGTCGTGGAGGCGTGCTCGGGACGTTGTGAATCTTGGCGTGGCGGCGATGCTGCACGACCTGGGGGTGAGCCGGCTTGCCGGGCCGCTTCGGCGGCACTGCGAAGTCGATTTTCCGGACGATGCTGGGCAGTGCGAGCAATGGCAAGTGCATCCGTTGTTGGGATACAGCATGATTCACGACCAGGTGGGCCCGAGCGCGGCGGCGGCGGTTTACCAGCATCACCAGCACTTCGACGGCAGTGGTTTTCCGGCGTTGAAGGAGAACAACGGTGAGCGTCATACGCTGTCGGGCCAGCGCATCCACGTTTTTGCGAGGATTGTTCTCTGCGCGAATTTATTCGATCGGTTGGCGTGTCCTCCGGGGTACAGGGGGCGGCGATCAAACCTGGAAGTTCTGACACTGATGAGGAGGCAGTACGCCGGCTGGTACGATCCGGTGGTCTTCCGTGCGCTGCAGATGATTGCTCCGCCTTTTCCTCCCGGGTATCGGGTGCGTCTTTCGGATGGGACCGCGGCAGTGGTGACGGACGTGAACCCAGGTTCGCCGACGAGGCCGATTGTCCGGCGTCTGGCGTCTGACGCCTGGACGCTTGTGGGTTCGCCGGTTGATCTGCGCGATCCGCTGACCCCGCAGATCCAAACGGAGCTTTGTCCGGAGCCACTCGAGCCAATCGGCGTATGATCGCACCGCACAGGCCTTCTGAGGCAAAGCTCACCGCTGGGCGGTGGGCTTTTTAATCTGACGTGGGGTCTGGCTGCCTTGACGGGGGCGGCCTGCGTCACAACAATCCCGTGTTGCAACATCGAAAGGATTCATGCCTGACGCCGTTCAGCACCGTGCGTTTACGCCGCTTAAGGCGGAGTTTCCGGATGTTCGGCTGCTCGTGGGCCAGTTTCGCGACATGACGACGGTGGTGGTTCCCCGCGAGAAGATCGTTGCGGTCTGCACATTTCTCCGCGACGATGCGGTGCTGGGCTACAACATGCTTTTTGAGCTGAACGGGGTCGATTACCTGAACTACCCGGGCGCCGAGCATCGTTTCGCCGTGAACTATGGTCTGCTCAGCATTCCGAAGAACAATCGGCTGTGGCTGAAGGTGTTTCTTGATCCGAGTGGCCCCACCGCCCCTGGGTGCGCGCCGCGGGATGAAGAGATTTTCGAAAAAGGGGACGGCGGCCTGAAGATTGACAGCGTGTACGGCGTCTGGCCGAGCGCCGATTGGATGGAACGCGAAGCGTACGACATGTTTGGCATCATTTTCGTCGGCCATCCGGATCTTCGGCGAATCCTCACCTGGAGCAGCTTCGGCAGCTATCCTCTTCGGAAGGACTACCCTCTGCGCGGGGTGGGAGAGCGCGAGAATTATAAGATCGTCACGCGCGACAGCGCGTGAAGCCGGCGATCAGGGATGAATAGTGGGCGGCGATGTTTCTCATTGAGCGTTCATCGCGTATCATTTGTACGTTAAACCATGTTTGAAGCCCTTACCCAGCGTCGCTATCTCATGCCATTCAAAGCAGCCAGGCTACCTCAGCAGGTGACGGATGTGCTGGTCATCGGTGGAGGTGTAGCAGGGCTGCGCGCGGCGATCGCGGCATCGGAATATGCTGACTGCCTGATCCTCGCGAAGGACACGATCGAGCAATCGAATACGTGGTATGCGCAGGGCGGGATTGCGGCGGTGCTGCAGCCGGCCGACAGTTACGAACTGCACATCAAGGACACGCTGTCGGTCGGCGCGGGGCTGTGCAACCAGAAGGCGGTCGAACTGGTCATTCGCGAAGGGCCGGAGCGCGTTCTGGAGCTACTGACCTGGGGCGCGCAGCTCGACAAAGAACCTGGGAACGCGCATGACTTGGCGTTCACTCGCGAAGGGGGGCACAGCTATGCCCGGGTGGTCCATGCGGATGGGGACTCGACCGGCAAGGAGGTGGCGCAGACCTTGATCAACACGGTGCGTTCGCGCGAATCGATCCGCGTGTGCGCCAATACGTTTGTGATCGATCTGCTCACGGATGGCGGGCGCTGTCTGGGGGCGCTGGCGCTGATCAACGGCCAGGTGAACCTGATCTGGGCGAAGCGCACGATTCTGGCGACGGGCGGAACGGGACAACTGTACCGCGAATCGACCAATCCGAAGATTGCGACGGGCGATGGTCTGGCGATGGCGTGGCGCGCGGGCGCGACGCTGCAGGACATGGAGATGGTGCAATTTCACCCGACGACGCTGTACGTCGCGGGTTCGAGCCGCACACTGATCACCGAGGCGGTTCGTGGCGAGGGCGGGTACCTGGTTGATCGGACGGGGCACCGGTTCATGCCTGATTACCACCCGATGGCGGAGCTTGCGCCGCGCGATATCGTCGCGCGTGCGATCATCACGCAGATCCGGGAAACCAACTACACGCACGTGTACCTGGACGTGCGGCATCTGCCAACGGCGAAGTTTCGAGCGCGGTTCCCGCAACTGTCGCGGCTATGCGACCAGTTCGAGATCGATCTGTCGAAGGACCTGATCCCGATCCACCCGGCGGCGCATTACATGATTGGCGGGGTGGATGCCAACGAGATTGGGCAAACGAGTCTGAAAGGTC
Source organism: Planctomycetota bacterium (assembly GCA_026693085.1). Lineage (GTDB taxonomy): Bacteria > Planctomycetota > Phycisphaerae > Tepidisphaerales > Tepidisphaeraceae > JAPLNB01. The sequence continues at coordinate 17,963 of JAPLNB010000258.1, forward strand.
TGTATGCGGTAGGGGAGGTGGCGTGCTCGGGGCTGCATGGGGCGAATCGTCTGGCGAGCAATTCGCTGCTGGAAGGCTTGGCGTACGGGTTCCGCGCCGGCGGACACGCGGGGCAAGAGGCTGCCGGCGAAGCGGTCACGGTCCCGCCGTCGCTGGAGCACCGCATTCCGCCGTCGATGAAGACGGAGCTTGACATCACGGACGTCACGAGCAGCCTTCGCTCGATCATGTGGCGTAACGTGGGCATCGAGCGGACGGGGGACCGTCTGATCGAAACGCGCGAGATCATCGCGTTCTGGAGCCGGTACGTGATGGACAAGATTTTCGACCCGGCGGTGCTGGGTCCGGCGGCGATCCCGGGGTGGGAGATCCAGAACATGCTTGCGGTGTGCGCGCTGATCACGACGGCGGCGTACACTCGTTCCGAGTCTCGCGGCGCTCACTATCGTCTGGATTACCCCGCCAGAGACGATGAGCACTGGCGGCTGCACCTGCTGTGGCGGCGGCCGCTGGAGACGCCGATCCCGGAGCCGGTCGATTGAACCGCGCGACGCGCGCTGGTCTCCTAATCAAGGTTCGGACAGCCTGGAGCGGTTGTGCCCTCTTTGGGCTCCTGATGGTTCGCGGAATCAAGGGCTGGCACGGGGCTGTGGCCTGATTGTGCAAGCCGAACAGGTATTCTGATATTTTCTGCGTCAAGGCCCAGGGACGATGATCCGTGGGGTTCATTACATTCGCGACTGCTCACGAGAATAGGCCGTTCAGGGATTGGTAACGGCAGCCACACAGAGCGGCAAGGAAAGGTGGAACGAGGAGTCGCGGGTACGGAATTGTGGCGGGAACAACAGAGGTTGTGTTCTTTGAGGCAGATTGGTCGGTGGTGGGGTTGGTCTTCTTCTGCTGCCCTCTTTTAAATCGCCGGCCAAAGATGTATGGTGAGCGCATCGGCTCGCCAGCCGCGTTGCGGGGCCTGTCCTGGCCCCATTGCTTATCGGACCTGGACGGCTTGTGGCAAGCGACAGGGCAGACAGCGTATTGTGGCAGAATCTGCAGAGACGTGCGGTCCGGGCCGAATGTACTCACGGCGGGCTTGGTGCGGAATCGAGGCTGGGAGAGTTTGTTGCCAGTGGTTGGCGGTGTTCCCGGCTGCGATTTGCCCAGGCGTTGCGCAGGATAGAGACGTATGCCCAGTTTTCTTGCAGCAGAATCTCTTGTGGGCCTGAAGTATTTTTCGCCCGACCAGGTTCTTTCGCCATACGTTTTTGTGTTCTATGCTTCGTACGTTATCGCGTTTCTGTTCACGCCAGTGCTGCGAACGATAGCGATCCACTACGGGATCATCGACGAGCCCGATGGGGTGCGCAAGATGCACACGAAGCCGGTGGCGTATCTTGGCGGCGTGGCGGTGTTTCTGGGGTGGCTGAGCGGTCTGGCGATCAGCCAGTTCGTGCTGTTGCATCGCGTGGAAAAGGGCATGCAGCCGAACCTGGTGATCAACTTCGGCATTGTGATTTCGGCGTGCTCGATCGTTTTGCTTGGGCTGTGGGACGACATCATCCGGATGAGTCCGTGGGCCAAGATCGGGGGTCAGATATTGGCGGCGGTGTGCCTTGTGGTCTTCGGCATCGGGCGGCACTGTGCGTGGATCGTGGTGGGGCCAATGCTGACGCGCTCGGTGCATTACTTCGGGATCCCTCACGTTCCGCCGGGCCAGGTTTACCTCCTATACAATCACTGGATTGTGGATGTCGCGAGCATCCTGTTCGTGATGTTTTTGGTGGTGGGGTGCTGCAACGCGGCCAACCTGATGGACGGGCTGGACGGCCTTTGCGGGGGGGTGATGGCGGTGGTGGCGGCTGGTTTTCTGTTCCTTGCGGTCAATCTGGCCACGCAGAGCGGCGCGATGAACGTGAACCAGGACGCGCTGCGTGTTGTGCTGGGGCTTGCGTTGCTCGGCGGGGTGATGGGATTTGTGCCGTACAACTTCAACCCTGCCTCGATCTTCATGGGGGATACGGGGAGCATGTTCCTGGGATTTGTCTGCGCGTTGCTGATGATTCTGTTTGCCTCGGAAGGCCATTTCAAGTGGTTTCTGGCTTCGATGGTCATGTTCTCGCTGCCGATTCTGGACAGCGCATTGGCGTTTGTCCGGCGTTGGGTTAATGGTCGGCCGCTGTTCAGCCCCGACCGGTATCACTTACACCATCAGCTTGTTTCGCGCGGATTCTCGGTTAAGCAGACCGTGGTGATCAGCTACGGTCTGTCGATCATCTTTGTGTTGCTGGGGGCTGCGATCGTGTACATCCGCGCCCGGTATGCGGTAGCTATTTATCTCATTGTTTTCGGCTCGATTATCGTGGCGGCGTATAAGATGGGCATGGTGCACGAGCGAGTTGATTTCGCGGGGGCCAAGCCATCCCCGCTAGCAGAGCCGTCGGCGGTCGGCGGTGAGTCGGAACAGATTCCCACGGCTGCGTTTTCCGATTCAGTTGTCGCGTCCAAAGCGTGGTCGGAAGAGGCGGATGCGACCGGGCAGGCGGGCGCGCGGCAGCCGCGGGAATGAAGCGATGGAGCGCAAGCTTTGCCGCTTCCATCCGGGTTAGTCGAACCGTATATTACCTTGGACCGTTGGGCCCGCGGCCCGCGACCATCCACCTGACGGACCGTTTCAGTGATTGTTGGGGTGCAAGTATGTTTCAGGGTCGCTTGACAAATTCAGGAAGGATAAAGCATGGAAGTGACCGTCATTGGGTGTGGTTACGTCGGCCTTGTTACTGCCACGTGCCTGGCGAGCATCGGGCACACCGTCCGCGGCGTGGAGAATGACCCGCGCAAGCTCCGGTTGTTGCAGGAGTGCCACTGTCCGATCTTCGAGCCGGGGCTTCAGGAACTCATGAGCGAACAGTGCGGGTCGGGGCAGTTGCGTTTCACGAGCGACATCAAGTCGTCGCTGGAGGATGCGCAGGTTATTTTCCTTGCGGTTGGCACCCCGCCGCGGCCGGATGGGATGGTCGAAATGTGCTACCTGGACGCCGCGGCGAAGGAACTGGCCGATGCGCTTGGCGGGCGAACTGCCGACGGGTCGCTTACGATCATTGTCAAATCGACAGTGCCCCCGGGCACCAGCCGGCGGCTGAACGAGGTATTCCGGCAGCGCACACAGTCGGAGTTGCACGTGGTGGACAATCCGGAGTTTCTTCGCGAAGGCTCGGCGGTCAAGGACTTTCTTGAACCCGATCGGATCATCATCGGTGGCGACAACCCGGAGGCGTTCCGGATCATGCGGCGGCTGTACGACCCGATTATCAAGCGAGAGGAGAACTTTCTGGCGATGAACTGGGAGTCGGCAGAGCTGACGAAGTATGCCGCCAACACGATGCTTGCGGCGAGAATCTCGTTCATGAATGAGATGTCGATTCTCTGCGATTCATACGGCGCAGACATTGAGGACATCCGCAAAGGGATCGGGACGGACTTCCGGATCGGGCCATGGTTTCTGCGGGCCGGCTGCGGGTATGGCGGAAGCTGCTTCCCGAAAGACGTGGCGGCATTGGAGCACATCAGCAGGTCGGTTGCGCATGAAAGCCTGTTTGTGCAGGCGATCCAGACGATCAACCGGAACCAGAAGAGGCGGTTCTACGACAAACTCGTCGCGAAGCTTGGGCGGCCGATCGAGGGCGCGCAGATTGCGGTGTGGGGGCTGGCGTTCAAGGCGGATACGGACGACATCCGGGAATCGCCGGCGATTGACATTATCGGTTATCTGCTGTCGGCCGGGGCGCATGTGCGTGCCACGGACCCGAAGGCGATGGACAACATGAAACAGGTGTTCCACGACTCGATCCAATGGGTTGTGGATCCTGTCAGTGCCGCCGTGGGGGCGGATGCGGTCGCTTTGCTTACGGATTGGCCGCAGTACAGCACGCTGCCGTTCCGGAAGATCGCGGCTACGATGAACCGGCCGATCATTGTCGATGGGCGGAATTGCCTGCATCGGGACATCATGCGAGAGAACGGATTTCAGTATTATCCGCTTGGGCGGCCGGCCGTCGAAAGCAAGGTCCGGGTGCGAAGCAAGACCTGATGCAAGGGGTGGGTTTGCGGTGAGCGCTGCGCGGTTCCACTGAAATGTGCGACGGTTAAGGGATTTGGCGGAAACCGCCGGGTTTCTTTTGTGCGCATCACGGGAAAAGTGAGGTGTTCGTGTATTCCTTTACCAGTGCGGTCAGTCGGGGCTGCTGGGAATTCAGTTCCAGGCTCTTCTTGAAATAGTCGAGCGCCTGCGATCGCTTCTTCTCATCCAGCATGGCGCTCTGGCGGTACTGAGCGAGGAGCGTATCGCCGATGCCGTTCATGGCCTGATAGTTCCTGGCATTGAGCTTCAGCGCCTTGTTGAACTCTCGGAGGGCGTCTTCGGGCTGTCCGTTCTGCAAGAGCGTGTAGCCAAAGCGTTGTCGGAGCAGCGATGAATCCACGCCTTTGAGGATCTGCTCGTAGACGCTGATGGCTTCCTTGTATCGTTTTTGTGCGGTGAGGTTGCCGGCGAGGTTGACGGCGGTTTCGATCCGGCCGGAATCGAGCTCGATCGCCCGGCGGTAAGCCAATTCGGCCTGCGCGTACTCGCCGATGGCGTCATGCACGACCGCAAGATTGGCATAGGCTTCCGGGGACCGCGGGTCGATCTGGGCGGCCTTCTTGGAGTACTGGAGGCCTGCCTCGGGCCTGCCCAAAGCGGTATAGACCAGGCCGAGGTACATGTTGGATTTCAGATCGTCCGGATTGAGTTGGATCGCCTTGGTGTAGCCGCTCATGGCCTCCTGCAGGCGACTGAGGAGGTGATACATCAGGCCAAGGTTGTAGTGGTTGGAATAGACATAGGGGTCCAAGTCGACGACGCGTTGGTACTGGTCGGCGGCGGCCTGGTATTCGCCTTTGTCCTTGTAAACATTGCCCAGGAGGAACCTGGCCATGATGAGATTGGGGTTTTCCTGGATGGCGGCGTGGAGCGCGACGATCGCGCGTTCGCGGTCGCCTTCCTGGTATGCCAGCGCCCCGCGGACATACTGATCGCCGCCTCTGACCTCAGCGACAGTTGCGGTCTCTTGCGTGCATCCGGGCGCCAAGATCGCCGCCAAGACGGCAAGCGTGCCGAACAGCATTCCCCGAGTTCGCCCGATAATCTCAAACACAAGTTTCTGCATGTCACCTGCCATTTCTGCCCACATCGCGGCCGCGCGCAATATAAACCTCGCTCCCGGTTGGGGTCAAATACGCTGCCCTATCTCTTTTTCGGCAGTTTGTCCCCTGCTCCTTCGGCGGTGGCGCGTTTCCGGCGATGTGCCCTTTGACAGATCCCCCCATGCCGCACTAACATTGGTCTGTGGGGCGCATCATGGATTGCTGCGCCATGCCGATACCGGCACTGGGTTCCTTGTTGAAAAACGTGAGCCAGAAGGAGCTTCGTTTGCGATTGCTGATTGCCATCCCGGTTTTCAACGAGCGAAAGACCGTGGCGATGGTTCTCGATAAAGTCAAACATTACTGGCCTGATATTCTTGTTGTTGACGATGGCAGCACGGACGGCACGTGCGAGATTCTCGCTGGGCGCCGTGATATCCAGTTGATTCACCACGCCTCGAACCAAGGCTATGGCTGCTCGCTGATCGACGCGTTCAACTACGCGTATTCGCATGGGTACGATTGGGCGATTACGATGGACTGCGACGAGCAGCATGAGCCGGAATCGATCCCCGGGTTCATCGGTGAGATCAACAGCGACCGATGGGATCTGATCAGTGGTTCGCGTTACCTGCGGAGCGGTCCCGGCGATGACATGCCCCCGGTCGATCGCCGCGCCATAAACGTGGAGATGACCGATCTGGTGAACACCCTGTTTGGCCTGCACATCACAGACGCCTTTTGCGGATTCAAGGCGCACCGGCTGCCGCAAACGCTCAAACTCCGCCTCGACGAGGCCGGCTATGCGTTCCCGATTCAGCTCTGGCCCCGCGTTGCGAAATATGGCCTTCGTATGACCGAAATTCCCGTGCAGCTCATTTACAACGATCCGAATCGCCATTTCGGCGGGAAGCTTGATGACGCGGATTACCGCCTGAAACATTACCTTGGCGTCCTTCAGGCCGAGTGGGAGAAGATCTGCGACGTGAGCCCGGATGAACCCGTCCCCTGTTGTGGGCGGCCCCGATGACCATCCATGAGACCAGTTCGCCGGCATGGAAGGCCCCGGTGGGTGATGGCGAGATTCTGATTTGGCCCGATCCGCAGACGCTCGTTCATCAAAGCCGCGAGAACCACCGCTTGTTGTGGTCCGCGACGCCGGGCGTTCAGAACCTGCCCGCTTGTGAACTGCGTCGCCACGCGAGGCAATGGATCGGGCATGCCGAGGAGGCTCAGCCGCTCATCGGCACGGGCCACCAGGTCGAACTGATCCATGCGGGCGTCTGGGCCAAGGACGTGCTGATCAATGTGTTGGCCAACCGACTGTCCGGATCGGCCGCCCACTTTGCCGTGGACACAGACGCTCCGAAGCATCTGCAACTGCGTTTCCCCGGCGACTCATTGCCGATCACCGACGACCCTGTGCTCAGGACCGCGGACTGGTGCGGGCTGCTCGAGGCTCCGACGCCCGCCCACCTCAAACACCTGGAAACCACGTTCGCCAAAGCTTCGGCTGCCTGGCCGTTCCGGCCTGTGCTGCGGGATTTCTTCACCTGCTTGGGTCAGCTCATCCCGGAGGCCGCCGATCTAATCGCTCCGCTGACCCAAGCTATGCATCAGCTCGATGGGTCGCTGGGGCTGCGTCACCACCTGTTTCTTGCATCGGCCGTCTGGCAGAGCCCGGCGTATCTTGCGTTCGCGCACCATATTCTGGCGAGAGCGGAGTCGTTTTCCCAGGCATACAACTCGACGCTCTGCGCCTACCGCCGCGAGCAGGGCATTCGCAATCCGGGCCGGCCGTGGCCGGATCTGCGGAGCGACCCCGATTGCTGCGAAGTCCCATTCTGGCTGGACCTGGTGGGCCAATCGAGCCGGCACCGGGCGTGCATCGTCCGGATCGGGAACCAATGGGTTTTGCGTCTGCCCGGTCACGCCGATTTCCCGTTGGATCCGTCCGCCGAGGCGTTCGCTGCTGCGGATGAGCTTGGCCGGTTCCTCGGGTCGCAGCGTGCGCGGCTCTCTCCGCGCGCGCTGACTCTCACCGCGTTTATCCGCCTGTTTCTGGTGGACCAGTTTGTTCACGGCATCGGCGGGGGCCGGTACGACCGGATCACCGACCGCGTTATCGCGACGTGGTTCGGGATTGTGCCGCCGGCATTCAGCGTGACCACGGCAACGCTGTTCTTGCCGTTCGCGTCTTCCCAGCCGCGCGTCGATGTGCATGGGTTGCTGACGGCAGGCCGGCGTCTTCGCCACGGGTGGTCCGATCCCGAGAAGATGCGGCTGGTCCGCGCGATCGCCGGCACCCCTCGCAAGTCGCTGGAGCGGCAATCGCTCTTCCATGAACTGCACCGCCGGCTTACCGAACAGCTCGACCGGGGCGCCTACAAGGAGTGGCAAAGGCGCCTCGACGGTGCCCGGAAGCTGGCCCACGATCAGCAAGACGTCTTCGACCGCGAGCTGTTCTACGCGATCCAACCGCAAGACCGCCTGGGGTCTCTGATTACCCGCTACAATGCCGAGTTTTGACGTCTCGCCCCTTACCCGTTGGCGTTGCTCCGCTTACACTATCGCGTCATGAAGCTCGCTTTTTCAACGAACGCCTTTACACGCTTTCCCCTCCTGGAGTCTCTGCGCGCGATCAAATCGATTGGGTATAGCGGAGTCGAGATTCTGGCGGATGTGCCTCACGCGTATCCCGACTCGCTGGATGCTTCGGCCATCTCGGCTATCGCGCGTGAGATTGAGAGGCTTGACCTGGCTGTGAGCAATATCAACTCGAACACGGCGTTTGGTTACTGGCGTGACGCGCCCCCGGAGGCGTATTTCGAGCCCAGCCTCATCAGCCCCCTGGCCCAGCACCGCGAAGACCGGACCCGGCTGATACTCAAGTCGCTTGATCTGGCGAAAGCTGTGGGCGCTGGCAACATCGCGATCACGAGCGGCCGAATGCTGGGTGGCATGCCCCCGGACAAGGCCGCGAGGCAATTCGCCGAATCCCTCCGGCCCATCCTCGATCGCGCAGAGCAGCTTGCGATCAATGTTGGCATCGAATGCGAGCCGGGGCTGTTTGTCGAATACGCGGTCGAACTCCGGGAATGGATTGATCGCCTTGACTGCCCGCGTCTGGGTTCGAATCTCGATGTCGGCCACAGCCAAGTCCTTGGCGAGTCCATTCCGCAGGCCATTCGCCTGCTGAACGACCGCATCTGGAACCTCCACATCGAGGACATCCCCGGTCGGAAGCACTACCACCTGATCCCCGGCCAAGGTTCGCTGGACTGGTCGGCGCTGAAGACCGCGTTGGTATCGATCGATTACCGGCGATTCCTGACCGTCGAGCTTTACACGTATCCGCACGACCCTCACAACGCGGCCGAGCAGAGTCTGAGCTTCCTGCGGAACTACTTTCCCGTATAAAAAACAAAGCCCACGGAAAAACCGCGGGCTTATGGGAATTCTGTGCAGCGTCTGGAAACGACGTTGCGGGGTATGTCATTGGAGAGATCCAAGTGCAAATGCCGCACCGAAGCGCTCCGAATGCCGTAAGGCCTGTGATAATATTGCATTGCGAGCGGAGCATGAGCTTGTTGGCTGGGGTGGGTGGGACAGTTTGTCCTGTCTGGCCAGTGATTGTCGCTGAGGCCATGGGGTTGGTGGCGAAACGGTGTTCAGCAGTGGCGTTGCGGCGGAATCGCGCATATCCTAATCGTAACCAGCCGGCTTGAAGGGCCAACGAATGTTCGGGTTTGGAAAGGGACAGCAGGCAACCGGGGCGCGGGTAAGCAGCAGGTTCTGCACCGATCGCTTTAATGGGAAATACCCGCATGTGGGACTGTACGACGCTCAGGAGCGGAAAGTCTGGGTGTGCAAGCCGCTGGGCGGCCAGGCCATCCGCACTTCGCACGCGCGCCTGATCACCGGGACCGATAATGCGACGTCCACGGTCTGGAAGGATCGCTTCATCTGTTATTGGTTTTACACGCCGCGGACGGGCGAGGGGCTGATCCATGGCTACCCGATCGAGTGGGACGAGGGGCAACTGCTGATCCGCATCGACCCCAACTGGGATTACGATCACCAGCGGCTTATTCCGGCGGAATTGGAGGATCAAGTCAACGAGAACCTCGAACGGCAGTTCCGGCACGGGGACCGGATCTTCGATTTTTTCTGTAAGTGCAAACTTGGCTATCCTTTGAGCGTACATTTGATTGGGCCCAGGGCCACGGACTCGTTGTTTTACGTGAAGCGATACGAGGGCCGGCGGTGAATGGGACAACAGAAGGCGGAGGGGTGTTGTTCGGATAGGTGGAATGGGATAGAGCGGCAGAATGGGTATGGCAGGTAGCGTTTGCAGAATAAACCGACTGTACCGATGGGGGTGATTTGACGAATATAGAATAGGGAGTGATCGCGGATACACAGCCGGGGGGTTTGGCAGTAGCGAGGCGTCGCGGATTAAGTGACGCCCGCCGGAAGGGATGGCGGTGGGGTGTTTTGGACAAGGTGGTATTCATGCAAGGGTTCATTTCGCCGACAATTCGAACGTTCCAGGTCTTCCCGGATCTTCCGGAGACTCTGGGACCGCTGTTGGAACTGGCGAATAATTTGTGGTGGACTTGGCAGCCCGAGGCGGTCGAATTGTTCTGGCGATTGGACCGACACTTATGGGACGAGGTGCATCACAACCCCGTGAAGCTGCTTGGGGTGATCGAGCAGTCGAAGTTGCGTGCGGCCGCGCAGGACGACGGGTACCTGGCCCATCTGAAGCGAGTGCATGACGCGCTGAAGAAACACATCGAGGAGGCGGGGTGGTTCCAGAAGACCCATCCTGACAAGGCGAAGCTTTTGGTGGCGTACTTCTCGGCCGAATTCGGGCTGCACGAGTCGTTGCCAATCTACTCGGGCGGCCTGGGCGTTCTGGCGGGTGACCACCTCAAAAGCGCCAGCGAACTGGGACTGCCGCTGGTCGGGGTCGGGTTGCTCTATCGCAACGGCTATTTCCAGCAGTACCTTTCCGCCGACGGCTGGCAGCAGGAATCCTATCCCGAACTGGACTTCTACAACCTGCCGGTGGAGCCGATGCGGTACAACGACGGCTCGGAAGTGCACGTGCGCGTGGATCTGCCGGACAACGCGGTTTTCTGCAAGGTGTGGCGAGTGAAGGTGGGACGGGTTCCGCTGTACCTCCTCGACACCAACCTGCCCGAGAACTCGCCCGCCGATCGCGAGATCACGGCGCGGCTGTACGGGGGCGGCACCGAAATGCGGATCAAGCAGGAACTGGTGCTGGGCATCGGCGGGGTTCGCATGCTTGATGCGCTGAACATCACGCCGTCGATCTTCCACATGAACGAAGGCCACTCTGCGTTCCTGGCTTTGGAGCGCATCCGCGTCCTGCTTGAGAACAACATGCTGACGTTCGACGAGGCGCGGCAGCAGGTGATGGGCACGAACGTGTTCACCACGCACACACCGGTTCCCGCGGGCATCGACATGTTCCCCCCGGACCTGGTGCTGAAATACTTCAAGAACTACATTCCGTCGCTCCGGCTCGACGACGAAGGATTCCTGGCGCTTGGCCGCGAGAACGTCGCCGACCGCAAGCAGGGTTTCTCGATGGCGGTTGCTGCCATCCGGCTGGCCGACAAGGTCAATGCCGTCAGCAAGCTGCACGAAGAAGTGTCGCGGAAGATGTGGCACAATCTGTGGCCGCTGGTGCCGCCCGATGAAGTGCCGATCACACACGTAACCAATGGCATTCATGTGCGTTCATGGCTGTCGGCGGACATGAACTTCGTGCTGGAGCGATATCTTTCCAGCCGGTGGGCAACCGCGCCGGCCGACCCGAGCGTCTGGGAAGGGGTGATGCAGATTCCCGACGAAGAGCTCTGGCGGGCGCACGAGCGCCGGCGTGAACGGCTCGTCGCCTGGGCGCGTCAGCAGCTCAAGGAAAGCCTCATCCGCCGGGGCGCGTCCTATGACGACGTGGCAACGGCGGAGGAAGTGCTGGACCCCGAGGCGCTGACGCTCGGATTCGCCAGGCGTTTTGCCACCTACAAACGCGGAGCTTTGATCCTGCGCGACGCGGATCGGCTGCGCAAGATGATCGAGGACACCAAGCGGCCGGTGCAGATCATCTTCGCAGGCAAGGCGCACCCGGCTGACAACGAAGGCAAGGAACTGATCCGAACCATCGTCAATTTCTCGCGGCACCCCAGCGTCCGCCGCCGGATCATTTTCCTCGAGAATTACGACATCAACGTCGCCAGGTATCTGGTGCAAGGCGTGGACGTCTGGATGAACACGCCGCGCCGGCCGTATGAAGCCTCGGGCACGAGCGGCATGAAGGCGGCTGCCAACGGCGTGCTGAATTGCTCGATTCTGGATGGCTGGTGGGCAGAAGGCTATTCTTCGGAGTTCGGGTGGGCGATCGGCCGCGGCGAAAGCTACTCCGACGGCAACGTGCAGGACCAGCTCGAAAGCCAGGCGTTGTACGACCTGCTGGAGAAACAGATCATCCCGCTGTTCTACGACCGCGGCATCGACAACATCCCCCGACAGTGGATCAACCGCATGAAGCAGTGCATGCGGCAACTCGTTCCGGTGTTCAACACGAACCGCATGGTGCGCGAGTATGCGGAGAATCTCTACCTCCCGTCGCTGGATCGCGGCGAGGTGCTGGCAGCCGACGGGCTCAAACGGTCGGTGGAACTGGCCCACGCCAAGGACCACCTGCGGCAGCGTTGGGGGGCGATCAAGATCGTCGGCGTCCACGCGAGCGGCAACGGCCACTACAAGGTCGGACAAGACCTGCAAGTCGAGGTGCTGGTCGATCTGCCCGAGGTCGATCCCAAGGAAGTGTCGGTCCAGCTCTATGCAGGCCCCGTGAATGCGTTTGGCGCCTTCGAAGGCGCTCAGCCGCTGACGATGGAGCATGTCCGGGAGATGGGGCCCAACCGCCACCTGTTCTCCGGGCAGCTTTCCTGCACGATCAGCGGCCGGCACGGCTATGCGGTCCGAATCGTGCCGCAACTGGCGGACATGGCGAATCCCTTCGAGCCCGGCATGATCCTGTGGAACTGATATTCTGAAAACGAGGCTACGGAGATGAGAGGGGCGACGGAAGGGTCGCCCCTCTTTGCATTCCCCTGGCACTTCCAAACAGCGCAAGCAAAGGCCCACGGCATTGCCGTGGGCCTTTTCATCAGATACGTAAGCCGTCGGAGGCCGTTGCTAGAACAAACGTGCCCGTTGCGCCTTGGCGACCACTTTCATTGCGGTCAACAATTCTGCAAGCGACTCCACGCCCCGAACGGCATCCAGGTCGTCGATTTCCGCGGAGTCATCGCCCCGGCCGCCGACAATCGCATCGGCATAGCCGTCGTTGCCGAGAAAAGCATCATTGCCGCCCTGGCCATACAGGGTGTCGTTTCCAGGGCCGCCGATCAGCGTATCGTTGCCAAGGCCGCCGGAAATAACATCATTGCCCGGCCCCCCGTCAATCCACGCCGGAATAGCGCCTGCGCCATTGGCAACAAAGTCGTTACCCCACCGGGAGTTGATGACGATCCTCTTGACGCCGCTGGCGGGAAATCGGCTCGCGACGGCGTTCTCGAAGACGATAATTGAAGCGCCTTCGATCCGAACGTCGATCGTGTCGTTTCGCTGCGAGCCGACAACGCTGAGCACACCGTGCGACAGTGTCGCCGAGAGCAACTGGCGGGATTCGAGGATCTCGATCATGTGCGTACCTCCGGGGCAATAAGTTGCAGGCTCTGATCAGACCATCGGCAAGAGACCAATGCGGACAGAATGCCGACAGGAGGACTATCGGCGCAACTCACTGGCCGGTAGAGCGCGATATGAGGCGATAACAGATCTGCAAACAGGTCCGATAACCTTCCGTCGCGGCCGCTACTTCGCCCAGTTGAACGTGATAGGAATGTCGATGTCGGGGTGAAGGCTCTTATGGACCGGACAGGTGACCACGCCATTCTCCAGCCGGCGCTGGTCGTCCGGCGAGAGCTTGGTTGGCACGTTAATGGTGACCGCCAGGCGGCCGATGCGGCGGACCGGTTGGCTGACCATCTCCTTGACGACGGTGATGGTGCTGCCCTCAAGGTTCAGACCATGCCGTTGGGCCACAATGCCCATGATCGTGAGCATGCACGTGCCCAGGGCCGCGGCCACGAGGTCGGTCGGCGAGAACAACTCACCTTTGCCCATGTTATCTTTGGGCGCATCGGTGGAGAGTTTAGTCCCTGAAGGTGTATGCGTAGCCAGGCAACGGAGTTGGCCTTGGTAGGCGATGTCGATCTGAACCATGGGAGCCATTGTACCGGGTGAACGGCCGTGATGACAGAACCCGCGCCGGTGCGTTCGGCCGGCGGGGGTGGCAACCGCAGGACTTGTCGCGTAAATTGTTGAAGACGCCATCGATGAGGGAGATTGCTTTTCCGCCCGCGCCCGCTATACTGCTGAATTCTCGTAATTTGGGATCATTGGAGACTTGGAATGTCAGTCAAGCTGAGATTGAAGCGAATGGGCCGGACGAATCACGCGTTTTTCCGGCTGAACGCCATGGATGCACGTACTCCACGCGATGGCCGGGTTATCGAAGAACTCGGCCACTACGACCCTGTTAACAAAGACCAGAGCAAGCAGTTCGTCGCTAAACTCGACCGCTGCAAGTACTGGCTGGACCAAGGCGCGATCCCCTCGGGAACGGTTTCGTCGCTGCTCAAGAAGAGCGGGCTGGAGCACAAGCAGTTGCGCCTCCCCAAGCCCGGCAAACCAAAGGTGGTGGTGCCGCCGGCTGGTGAGAAGAAGGCCGAAACAGCAAATCCCGCTTAGGAACCCCTAAGAACCTCTGGCGGCGGGTGTCAACTCGTACGCGGCTATGTCGTTGCGAATTGACATCCTGACCTTGTTCCCGGAGATGTTTGGCCCAGTCTTGGGAACCAGCATTCCCAAGCGGGCCGCAGAAAAAGGGTTGGTCGAGTATCATCTGACCAACATACGTAGCTTCGCCACCGACGCGCATCTGTCGGTTGACGATAAACCGTTCGGCGGCGGTCCTGGCATGGTGATGTTGTGCCAGACGCTTTTCGATGCGGTCGAAGAGGTCGAGAAACAGGATCCACGCCCGGCGACACGGATCCTGCTGACTCCGCAAGGACGCTTGTTTGATCAGGCACTGGCCGAAGAATTGGCCAAACAAGAGCGCCTGCTGCTGATTGCCGGGCATTATGAAGGCTTTGATGAGCGGATCATCCAAGGCCTATCGTCGATGGAATTGAGTATCGGCGATTACATCCTGAGCGGCGGCGAACTGGCGGCCATGGTTGTTGTGGACGGGGTCGTCCGATTGCTGCCCGGGGCTTTGGGAGCTGTAAACGGGGCCGCGGACGAAACTTTTGCCGACGGCCTCTTGGAGTATCCGCAGTATACGCGCCCGCGCGAGTTTCGCGGGATGAACGTGCCGGAAGTGCTGCTCAGCGGCAATCACAAATTGATTGCACAATGGAGACTGGAGCAGCGTAGAATCCGGACGCAGCATCGCCGGCCCGATCTGTGGCAGGCGTATCTGCGGAAAGAAAAGCAGAAAGAACAATAGGCGTCCGCGGCCTCGGTTGCTTTGAGATGCCCAGGCGTCGGACCGCTATTCAGGTGAGATTACGCAGGAGCTAACCATGTCCAACCGAATCGTTGAATCCGTTGAGCAGTCGTCGCTGAAAAAAGAGGTCCCACAGTTCAACGTCGGCGACACGGTTGATGTTGCCACGCGGATCGTCGAAGGCGAAAAAGAACGCATCCAGGTCTTTTCGGGCACGGTGATTGCCAAGAGGGGCCGCGGGATCAACGAAACGTTCATTGTTCGCCGCATCGTGAACAACGAAGGCGTGGAGCGTATCATGCCGCTGCACTCGCCATTCATCTCGAGCATCACCGTACGCCGTAGCGGCCAGACTCGGCGCGCGAAGCTGTACTTCCTGCGAGACCGGGTCGGCAAGTCCGTCCGCCTGATCGAAAAGCGCAAGGGCAAGGTCGTAGAGGCTCATCAGGACACTGCGCCCGCCGGACCGGAGACGACCGCTGCCTTGGCCAGCTCCGCCAGCTAGTCAAAGAGACTGCCATGCGGAGAAGCCGGATCATCGTTCGCACCGTCTTGGGGCTGGTTGTGGCATTGCTGCTCTGCGGCTGCACCCCGGACGTTGCCTCTCGCGATCCCGCCCGCGGCGACGATCCCCTGGGCTACTACGAAGTCCGCCAGGAGCAGGGCGTCTACGTCCTGGGCAGCATGGCCTCGGCGGAGAAAGCCAAAGCGGGCCAGGTGCCGGCCAAGACCGTCCGCCGCCTCAGCAGTGTGGGGGTGGCGGTTTATTTTGAGGTCGATACCGCGGGGCTGGAGTACCGCCTGATGGGCGAATACAGCCGCCGCCACGGCCTGTCGGAATGAACCATTCGCTGAACCAGAGAACAAACAGAGCCCGCCAGGCCGAGCCGGTGGGCTCTTTCATTTCAATCGCCGTCTGCCTGCCGCCAATGTCGGAGCATCGCTAACGATTTGCGGACCAACCCGATTTCGGAGTATCCTTCGCCGATGATTGACTGGTTGAGGAGACTGTTCGGCAGTGGGGGAGGCACCAACCCGCTGGGCCAACGGGGGGAGAACCTGGCCGCGCGTTTCCTGCGAGATCTCGGATACAAAATCATGGTCTGCAACTTCCGGTGTAACGTCGGCGAGATCGACATCATCGCCCGCGACGGCGACACCCTCGTTTTTGTCGAAGTCAAAACGCGCACCGACGACGAACCCACGCCTGAGGAACAGATCAACCGCGGCAAACGGCACCGGATAACCAAAGCCGCCAAGAGCTACCTCAGCCGCTACGGCACTTCCCAACCCGGCGCCCGTTTTGACGTGGTCGCCGTCGTCTGGCCCAAGGGCCAAGCCCCCCAGGTCCGCCACATGCGCAGCGCATTTGAAGCAACGTTCTGATCGACCGTTTCACCTTCGATCGGCGGCCGCTGCGATTGTCCTGCCGCCCCGATAATCCCCAACCAACTCCATTTGACAGAACCCCATCACATGATATAGAGTAGAACAACCATGAATCGCTTTGACGCGGCTTTTGGATTTTGGTTTACCGGGTACTTTTATCCGGCCGACCAATCCGCGTCCTGAGCGATTCCGCTAATAGCGAACAATCAAAGCCTCAGGACGGCGTCCTGAGGCTTTCTTGTTTCGCCACCAGCGCGCACTTGCGCGATCAGCACTTAGGAGATTTCCCATGGTTGTCGTAATGAAGGCCGGCTCAACCCGAGAACAAATCGAGCACGTCATCGAACTCGTTCGCGAAATGGGTCTCAAAGACCATGTCATCCAGGGCACCGAGCGAACGGTGGTCGCGGTGATCGGCGACGACCGCCACAAAGACCGCTCGAAATTCGAAACGGTCGATGGCGTCGAAAAAGTCGTCCCCATCCTCGCCGCCTACAAGATGGCCTCCCGCGAGGTCAAGAAAGAGCGCTCCGTGGTCCCCCTCGGCGGCCGCCTGAACGGCTCGATCGGCGGCCCGAAAGTCGGCATCATCGCCGGTCCCTGTTCCGTCGAATCGCAGGCCCAAATCCTCGAAATCGCACACGCCATCAAGGCCGCGGGCGCCGTCGCCATGCGCGGCGGAGCCTTCAAACCCCGCACCAACCCCTACGCCTTCCAAGGCCTCGCCGAAGAGGGCCTGAAGTACCTCGCCCCAAGGGCAACACCCAGGTCATCCTCTGCGAACGCGGCATCCGCACCTTCGAAGACTACGTCCGCAACACCCTGTCCCTGGCGATCGTCCCCGAGTTGCATCGTCTCAGCCACCTCCCGGTGGTGGTCGATCCCTCTCACGGCACCGGCAAGAGCTACCTGGTTGACAGCATGTGTCGCGCCGCCATCGCCGCCGGCGCCGACGGCCTGATGGTCGAAGTCCACAACGACCCCGAACACGCCATGACCGACGGCGCCCAATCCCTCACCCCGACCCAATTCGCCGAAACCATGAAGTCCCTCAAACGCATCGCCGCCGCGGTGGATCGGGAGGTGTAGACTGAATCACTCGCGTAAGACTCCGCTCAAATCACCTCGTGTAGAGTGTGCTTCAGCACACCATTCTCCGTCTTTGGCCTTTCCGATAACCGAACGCAGTATCCCAATCCGGCGGTGTCCCCATCGTACACCACCCTTCCTTATGCCCCATTTCTCCCGGTATACTCTCTTCCTGTGCACCCAGACCCCACCCCCAACCGCCGCCTCCGCCCCTTCTTCTCCCTCGACCTGCTCCTCCTTCTGGCCGTCCTGATCATCGTCGCCGGCACCTTCGCCTTCATCAAACTCACCGATAAAGTCACCGAAGGCTCCACCCAAGACTTCGACAACTACGCCATTCTCGCCCTCCGCCGCCCCGACCACCCCGCCATCCCCATCGGCCCGCCATGGCTCCCCGAAGTCGGCCGCGACCTGACCGCCCTCGGCGGCGTCGCCGTCCTCTGCCTCGTCACCCTCGCCGTCACCGGCTTCCTCCTCATCGGCCGCAAATACTCCGCCGCCGCCTTCCTCGCCATCGCCACGGTAGGGGGGTTGCTCCTCAGTTCGACCCTCAAACACCTCATCAATCGCGATCGCCCCGACCTCGTCCCCCACCTCTCCTCCGTCTACAGCTCCAGCTTTCCCAGCGGCCACTCCATGCTCTCCGCCGTCGTCTATCTGACCCTCGGCGCCCTCCTCGCCCGCTTCGTCACCGACCGTCGCAGCAAACTCTACTTCCTCGCCGTCGCCCTGACCCTCACCTTCCTCGTGGGCGTTAGCCGAGTCTACATGGGCGTGCACTATCCCACCGATGTCCTGGCCGGCTGGACCGCAGGCCTCGTCTTCGCCACCCTTTGCTGGCTGATTGCCCGCTATCTCCAAGGCCGCGGCGCCGTGGAAAACCCCGACATCACCAGTGACCAGTGACAACTTGTACCGGCTATCGCCCGATGCAGATCAATCGCGACAGCGTTCGGATGTACATCCTCCCCTCACTCACCGCCGGCGTCGCATAACACAACTCTGGCAACTGGCTTCGCCCCAAGAGTTGGTACTTTTCCGTCGCCGACACCACCACCAGCGCCCCCTTCTTCGAAACGCAATACAGCCGATCCCCCAGGCACACCGGCGAACTGTAATACGCCCCGCCGATCCGTTCCTGCCAAACGACCTGCCCCGTTGCCGCCCGCAGACACGACACCGTCCCCGTATCGCTGAGCGTGAACAGCAACTCTCCCTTGCAGAGCGGCGTCGGCACGTACGGCGACTGGTTCACCATCCGCCACGCCACCTCCGCCTTTTTTCCCGCGGCAGGGGGACGGACCGCGACCAATCCCTTCCCGTTCGGCCCTTCCCCGCAGTTCCCAATCACCAGCCCGCCGGCAACCACCGGCGACGCGATCACCCGGAATCCAAACACATCTGCCACCTGCCAAAGCAACTGACCATTACGCGGGTCCAGCCCTGTTACGCCCTCCATTCGGCTGGTCAATATCAACTGCGGCCCCTCACCCGCCCCCTGGTAAATGCACGGCGTCGACGCCGCCATGCTCCCGGTCTTCCGCGTCGTCTTCCAACGGACCTGCCCCGTCGTGCAATCGACCGCGACAACAGAACTCCCTGGTCCTTCCTGATCGTTCGTCACGATCACCATGTCCTGAAAAACGATCGGCGAAGTCCCGCTGCCGTGCTGGCTGGTGTACCGCCCCAAGCTCGTGCGCCAGATCTCATTCCCGGCATGGTTCATCGCCAAGAGCGTATATTCATCAGGGGTTGTCCAGATTACATAGACGTTACTGCCGTCAACCGCCGGGCTGGATGCCGCGTAGCTGTTGTCCACATGTTGCCGATACGTCTGCGACGCAAATTCCTTTTTCCACTTGACCGCGCCATCCGCGGCATTCAGGCAAACGATTGTCCGGGCAGCGGTTTCGCGGCTACAGCACGTCACGAACACGCGATCCCCCCAGATGACCGGCGATGAGTGCCCCGTTCCCGGCAACTGCACGTTCCACAGGTAGTCCTTTTCTGTAAACGAGATAGGAATTCGGGCGGCATCGGCCAATCCGGCCCCGTTGGGTCCTCGGAACCGGGTCCACTGCTGCGCAGCGCACACAGACGGTAAGAGCATTGCCAGGATCATGCCTTTGAGCTGAAGTGTTCTGCCATTCATGAAAATCATGTTCCGCCGACGTACCGCCGAAGTCAAAGCGCTCCCGCAACGCGTTCCAAGGCCAATGGGTCTGCCCTTTTCACATCCATCAAATCGCATCTATACGGTACAGAACGCTTGCATTTCTTGCCGCGGGGGGTAGATTGATATTGGTGATGTGGGTCTATCCAGGCCAATTGCGGATGGGAGAGCCCCGCTGATGGAGAGGGCACAGTTCCGATTGTCCGCGGCCTCGTGACATGTCCTTTATCGCCACCCGAGAGTCGCTGTGGTTGTATTGTCTGAAATCGCACATTTGAGACGGCTTGGTTTCTCGCATTTCTGAGAGAACGTGTATGAGCGATCGCCGTGTTTGGCGATCTTGTGTTGTGAAAAAGTGCCATGCTGGCCATGTCCGCCTCCTGGTGTTGACATGACCCATGGCCAGTGGCTTTTCCGTGGGCTGCAATCGTCGAAGGCTCAACGCCTACGCCGTGGCCTGCTAATACCAGAAGGAGATTGGGAATGAGAACGATCACATCCAGACCGTGGGGATCAAGCCGGAGCACGATCGACAGCACCAAGAGACGCCGCGGCAATGTACTCGCGGCAGCCGTCGCCTCCGCTCGCCCGGTTTTCGAGGCGTTGGAGTCCCGGCAACTGCTCTCCCAGACCATTCTGTACCATTTTGAGGACGCGGACGTATCGAGTCTTGCCGACAGTTCCGGCAACAGCAACACAGGCTCGGGGCAGTCCGGCGCCGTTTTCGACACCGGCAAGGTCGGCCAAGGCGTCACCCTGGACGGCGCCGCCGCGTACATTTCGGCGCCAGTCGATCTGCAGCCGTGGCTGGGCGACACCGGCAGCTTGGCCACCTGGATCAAAACGACCCAGGTCGGAAGCAACACGACC
This sequence comes from Planctomycetota bacterium, assembly GCA_026693085.1. GTDB lineage: Bacteria > Planctomycetota > Phycisphaerae > Tepidisphaerales > Tepidisphaeraceae > JAPLNB01. The sequence goes on from JAPLNB010000258.1 coordinate 38,281, forward strand.
TATGAGGCCCCCGGATTGGCCGGCGGCGACCAGAACGGTGCAGCCAGCGACGTGTTCTGGGGCATTCTCAACGCCTCGGGACAGATCGGCATCACCGTCGGGAATAATGCGGCGGTCAACAGTCCGGCTCCGGTCAACGACGGGCTCTGGCACCACGTCGCTTTCACTCGAAACGGAACCACCGGCGCGTTGCAGGTTTATGTTGATGGCTTCATGAGGAATAGCGCAACGCAGACCGCAGGGAGCCTCGGCCACCCCTTCGCACAAATCGGCGGAATGGTCGACGACACCGGCCTGGCGTACGGCTATTTCAATGGAACCCTGGATGACGTCGCCGTCTATGACAGTGTCGCCACCGCCGCTCAGATTGCCCAGCTATACAACCCCGGCGGTGCCCTGCCGGCAGCGCCCACAGATCTTGCCGTTCTGCAGACGGGTTCAGCGGCGGTCCTGATGTCATGGACTGACAACGCCAGCAACGCCAGCGGCTTCAAGGTTGAACGCGCCACCAACATCGCCGGCCCGTTCACCGAAATCGCCGATGTGACCGGCACCACGTATAAGGCCACCGGCCTGGCACCGAACACGCCGTACTATTTCAGGGTCCGCGCCTATAACCCCTCCACATCGGGAACGATCCAGTACTCTGCCTACACCAATGTCCCGACCACAACGACGGGACCGGCGGCGGTCGTCGGAACCGGGACCGGCTTGATGGGCATCTACTTCGACGACGGGGGTTACCCATCCGCGGCCGACCCGAATACGCCTGATCTGAACGCCGCATGGACGGGCAAGCTCCGGACCCGCACCGACGCCACCGTCAACTTTAATTGGGGCGCCGGCGCGCCCATGCAGGGCATGGGTGCCGACACCTTTGGCGTCCGCTGGATCGGCCAGATCGAGGCCCAATACACTGAGAACTACGCCTTCTTCACCCAGACCGATGATGGCGCTCGCCTCTACATCGATGGCAACCTTGTCATCGACGATCTGACGTACCACGGCATCGGAGCCGAGCGCACTTCCGAAACGCTGGTCCCCGGCGGCATCGCACTGAATGCCGGCCAGAAATACACCGTCATGCTGGAGATGTTCGAGAACGCCGGCGACGCAGGCGCCCGATTGCTCTGGTCGAGCTTCTCCACCGAAAAGGCAATCATCCCCCAGACCCAGGTCTATGCCGCCAATCAGCCCACCAAGCCCTCCGCCGCTTCCAGTGTCCAGCCGGTCGCCGGCTGGGACAACGGCGGCATCGCCGAGGCCACCTCCAACGTCGTCACCCTGACCTGGCAAAACAGCAACGACGTTTCGAACCTCATCGGCTACAAGATCCTCCGCTCCAACACTTCCGGCGGAACATATACCGAAATCGCCCGCGTCGGCGGCCAACAGTTCGTCGACGGCTCCGTCTATCCGGGCAAGGCCTACTACTACAAGGTCGTCGCCTACAACCTCGCCGGAGATGCGACCGCTTCGGCGGCCTCTCCAGTAGTCAACACCACCGCGCTGCCCGTGCAGCCGGGCCTGCTCGGCAGCTACTATGACAACATCACGCTGCAGGGCCTCAGCCGACACATACGTGCCGATGGCGACATTGCGTGGAACGTCGAATCCACCGTGTTCGCCCGGCAGTTCGGTGTCGTCAACTGGCCCGACATCGCTCCCAGCGATCCGGCAGCGGCCCCGATTATCGACTCGCCGCTGAACACCGGAGTGACGACAATCGATGATGGAGAGAACCTGAGCATCCGCTGGGAAGGCCTCTTCACGGCAGCCACGAACGACACCTACACGTTCTATACCCGCACCGATGACGCCGTCCGCCTCTACGTCAACGGCCAGCGGCTGATTGCCGCTCCGGACGCGAACAACTTCACAGTTGGCCAAGGCGACCCCGGCATACCGGGCAATACCGGGTCGATTACGCTGAACGCGGGCACTTATCCAATCTTGATGGAGTACAACCAAGGCACCGGCGGCGGACGCGCCGAGCTCCGCTGGAAGGGCCCCGGCATGGCTACTTACGCGATGCTCACCACCATGGGCGTCGAAGACGGCGCTTCGCAGGTCCTTTCCAGCAAGGTGAACACCCCGGCCGCCCCGACCGGGTTCACCGCGGCGGTCGGCGCGGTCACCGTCGGCCTGTCCTGGACCGATAACGCCACCAATGAATTCCTCCAGCGCGTCGAAATGTCGACCGATGCCGGCGCAACCTGGTCCACCCTGACCGAAATGCCTGGGATCTCCAACGTCGGCGGCGCAGCAGCCGCGGTGTCCTATTTCGTCAGCGGTCTGGCGTCGAACACAGCCTACCGCTTCCGCCTGACGGTGATCAACTCCGCCGGCGAGCAGGTCAGCACCGTCAACGTCACCACCAAGGTTCCGCCTCCCATGAACGCCACGTCCGTTTCTGTCTCCGGAGACACCAACCTCACCACCGAAGGCAAGCTCAGCTGGTCGCATTGGGGCTTCGGCCACAATACGCAGGTGTGGAATTCCGGGCCTGCAGGCACAAGCCTGATTATGAATGTGGTTGAGACCGGTGGCGTCAACGAACCGACCGACACGATCACGGCCAAGTGGACCGGCCAGACCTGGCTGACCACCCAAGCCAACGAACCGCTCCTCAATACGCCCGTGGGCACTCCGTTTACCCTTGGTACCATTCAGCACCTGGCGCCCGCGTTTGTCGATCGGAACCATGCTTACTCGAATCTCCTTGACCCTCCGACCCCGATGCCTTTCTACCTGGTCGGCTGCGACTACATCATGACCGGCAACGATAACCGCGACCGTGCCAATTATCGGCTGGACGTGACCATCGGCAAGCCGGCACGGGTGTACATGCTGATCGATAATCGCCTCTCGGACGGCGACAACACCACACCGCCCACGTTCGGCCCGGCCAATATGCAGTGGATTCTGGACCAGCAATGGACCCCCACCAATGCGGGTCTGAACCGGAGCCAGAATACGGCTTTCCCCGACGAAATGGGCTTCGACGAGGGAGCCAATGGCGACATCCAGCAGTATTTCTCTATCTATTACAAAGATTTTTCGGCCGGCACGTTCACTCTTCGCCAGCCGGATAACGCGGGCCGGAATATGTACGGCGTGGTCATCAAGGAGTCTGTCGGCACCAACATTGTCCCTGTCGGCAGCGGCACCATTGTGTTCGGCGACACGCCGGGCAAGACCTTCTCCTGGACCAACGGCGCACCGACCATCGCCAGCCCGTTCCCAATCGATGACACGCTCGCGATGGCCGGCGCGGGCAATGGATTCAGTTTCAATGTCTCCGCTCAGAACTACTCCAAGCGGCTCAATGTCTACCTGGCCGCCGACGTCGGCACGACGGGCCTGTTCTCCGCGAGTGTGAGCGACGGCAGCATCGCCCCATTCAGCCAGACGGTGACAGGCGCCGGCGACCCCTCCAAGCCGGCCAACTACATGTTTAGCATCGACTTCCAGGCGGAGAACCCCCAACAGACGCTCTTCGTCAGTTGGGTCAATCAGAGCGCAACCGGCAAGATCTATCTCTCCGCTGACACCATCGTCGAAGCTCCGCCGTTCGCGCCCAGCCTCGCCGACGCTACCGCAGTCGCCGGCGGCGGAATCCGCGTCTCGTGGCAGGACAACTCGATCAACGAGACCCAGTTCAAGATCGAGCGTAAAGGCCCCGGTCAGGCCGACTTCGTCCAGATCGCCACCGTTGGACCCAACACCACCGCCTGGACCGACGCCGACCTCACGCGCACTCCCAACGGCGAGTATTTCTACCGCGTCCGCGGCAGCAACACCGCCGGCGATTCCGACTACACCAACATCGACAGCGTCATCGAGCAACTGCCCGCGGCTCCGATCTTTGGCGTCGGACCCGACGACAGCAAAGTCACGATTGCCTGGCAACTGCGACCCGGCGTTACCTCCTACAACATCAAACGCGCCACCTCCGCCGCCGGCCCATTCACCAACATCGCCCCCAACGTCACCGGCTCCCTATTCGTCGATACCACCGTCACCAACCGCACCACCTACTACTATGTCATGTCCTCCGTCAAGCAGGGCTTCGAAGGTCCGGATTCCGCCGTTCAGTCCGCCATGCCCAGCCCCAAGCAGGAGTGGATCAAGGTCAACTTCACCGTCAGCGGTGGCGAAGACGTCGCGGGCTATGTCCGCGATGATGGATACCAATTCGGCGGCGGCAGCTATGACGTGGCAGGCAATACCTACTACTTCGGCTGGGAACTCTTCTCCGACACCGACGGCGACGGCGTCCCCGACACCTTCGTCCCCACCGACAACACCGTCAACTCCCGCAACCGCAACTCCGCCAACTCTGGCGGCGACGAACGCCTCGACTCCCTCAGCCACCTGCAGAAGAACCTGGCCAACAACCAGACCTTCAACGCCGACATGTGGGAGATCGATGTCCCCAACGGCGATTACCGCATCCTCATCGCCAGCGGCGACCCCGATAACGTCGATGCCTATTTCGCCATCGATGCCGAAAACGTCCTGGCTGTCCGCGGACAGCCCAACACCGGCAACCGCTTCATCTCTGGCGTCGATGACCTCGGCTTGTTCGTTGACGTTACGGTGACCGACGGCAAACTGACCATCACCAACGACCTCGCCGAACAGGCCAAGTTCGCCGCCGCCACGGGCGCCACCGGCACCAACGCGGCCAACAACAAGATCGACTACATCGAAATCTACAGGCTCGTCGAGACCGCCACCAGGCCCGCCGCGCCCACGGACCTAACTGCCGAATCCACCACCAACGTGGTCAAGCTCACGTGGGTCGATGCCTCCAACAACGAGGACGGCTTCAAGATCGAGCGCCGCCTCGGCACAGGCGCCTGGACCGAGATCGCCGACCGCACTTACGCCCAGACCAGCTACCCCGGCAGCCCGACCTTCACCGATTATCCCCCCGCCGCCGGCACCTACTCCTATCGCGTCTACTCCTACAACAACGCCGGCAAGTCCACTGCTGCCAGCAACATCGCAACCGCTGTGGTAACCGTGGCCCCGCCGCTGCACTTTGACAACTTCGACACCTTCGACACGGCGCTCTGGCAGCTCAACGACCCTGCCCTCACGCCGCCTACCGTCATACCGGGTGACGACAGCCACAACCTGATTCGCCTCACGGAAAGCCTGAACGACCAGACCGCCTCGGCATTCACGACGTACGGGTATGACATCCGGGCCTTCGACGCCAAGTTCAAGCTGCGGTTCAGCGGTGGATCTGGCACCCCGGCGGACGGCATCGTGTTTGCGCTGCAGAGTCAGGCTCCCACAGCACTGGGCGGTGGCGGCGGCTCGCTCGGATTCAACGGGATCAGGCCGGCTGTCGGCGTCAAGTTTGACATCTACGCCGGGCAGTTGGGCCAGACGGGCCTGTACGTCAACAGCGATGTCAATGCGGACGGACCGCAAACCGGCCTGGCATTCCTGAGCGGGAATGTGTATGAGGTGACGCTCGACTACAACGGTACCACCCTGAAGCAGACGATCGTGGATACGGTCACCAGCCAGCAGTTTACGACGACCTATACCCTGGACCTGGTGAAGGCCCTCGGCGGGACCTGGGCGTACATCGGTTGGACAGGCGCCACCGGCGGCGAGAACGCCACCCAGGATATTCTGAGCCTGACCTTCGACTCCAAGGAGCCGACGCCCCCGCTCGCCGATTGGATCATCGACGGCACGGACAGCGCCGACACCGTCAGCCTCAAGCTCGACGGCGCCAACGTCAAGCTCCTGAAGGCCGACGGCAGCACGTTGGATCAGAGAGCCATCAGCGCCATCACTGGCATCGTCCTCAATGCCAAGCTCGGCGATGACGTGATC
>JAPLNB010000259.1 GCA_026693085.1 Planctomycetota bacterium
GCAGTATATATACTTAGTACAGGGATTCAAGAAAATCGTTGGTGCGAAAAGAGATATTTCCGAGGAAACATCCCGCCTCCCGCTATTCGCTCCGCCCAAGCAGCCCCACGGCCTCGACGGCCGATCCCAGAGGTGCGACAAGTACTGGTTCGTCAGGGCTGAAAAGGCAAGATAAAGGTATGGCAAGATGGCGGCAAACCTATTGCCCCGGCAGCGTTGGGTGGCGGACCGGAGGGGGGCGTCCATAACTGCCTGGCCGGCGTATGGCCCGCGCTGTCCGTGATCGAGTACACGCAAACGGGAAACGCTCTGCCTTCCACCTGGTGGCCGCTACAGGTGGTCGAGCGCCGCTCGGGCAGGCGCGGGAAGGTGGGGCAAAGCGAAGGCCTCAGGGGAAATGGAGGGAGAGGGTGAAGGTTTCCCAGTCTTTGGTGAAGGCGGGCATATCGGGGTTGTTGAGGGTTTTCTGGAGGGTTTGGTAGCCGGTGGGGTCGGATTGTTGGTTGGTTGTGAAAGATTTGTAGTATTGGATGAGGAGGCTTTTCTCCTGGAGGTAGTAGCAGAGGTAGCGGGCCTGGGCGTAGTTGGAGCCGCGGTCTTTTGTGTAGAAGTCGTCGGTGGTGGTGGAGAGCAGATCCTTGAAGGAGGGGAGGGATCGGCTCTTGATGGCTTTCTGGAGGGCGGGGAGTCGCCAGTTGGGCAGACCTGTGATGTGGCCGTCGTCGTCGGCGGATTGTTCGTAGAGTGAGCCGAGGCCTTCGTTGAACCAGGCGGGGCAGTTGAGGAAGTTGGCGTGGATGAACGGGTGGACGATTTCGTGGACGAGTGTTCCGCCGCCGGTCTCGATGTTCATGATGAGGGCTTTGTGGGATGGCGAGTAGTAGCCGAAGGGGGTGGTGGGGGTGTCGTTGAAGAGTTGTCTGGTGTGTTTCTCGTAGGATTGCTTGTCCTTGAAGAGGTAGATGTCGAGGATGTTGGAAGGGTCCTTGGTGAAGAAGTCCTGCTTGAGGCGATCGATGGCCCATTTGACGGTGGAGGTTGCGCGGCGGCGGACGGTGGCGGGGGGTTCGTCGCCGATGACGACGAAGGGCGGCTGAACGATGACGGTAAAGCCGGGCGGGAGGCTTTTCTTGAGATTGGCGATGTGTTCAGAGTAGTCGTCGGGGGTGAACGCGAGGGCGGGCAGAGGTAGGAAAGAGGGGAGGGCCAGCATGAGGAGAAGTGCGTGCTTCATGGGGGGTTAGACGCGGGTGAGGAGTTGGGGTTCCGGGAGCAGACTGAAGATTGAACATTGCAGACCGGAAATTTCAGTGGTTCTTGAGATTCTGTCAAACAGAAGTGATCGTTCCTGACATCGTCTTGGCGTGGAACAAGCGATGGAAACATAGAAACTACTGGAATTGTCGGTTTTCAATACGCTGAGCCGATTACCATGGCCGCCAATGCCGCGGTGTCGCACCTTGCCTCTATCCATACCTCCACTTCCCAGGCTATAGTTCTCGAATCTTCAACTTGAGGTGGTCTATGCGCATTGCCCGTCCAACACTCGCGATCGTGCTCCTGTTGCTCGTCTGCAACTTCTCGCTTGCTCAACAGCCTCCCACCACGCAACCGTCCCAAGTCTTCGCCAACCTCATCACCCGCACTCTTGCGCTCATTGAGCCGCCCGACAACACTCCCCCAAGAACCTTCTCCACTCGCCTCGTCATCACCAAAGCGGACGGCCTCCCCAATGACCTCCTCAACGCCACGCTTGACCTCGCCTATCAAGCGCCCGACCATCTGCGGTTAACGGCCACTTATCGCAACCAAACCTACGCCCTCTGTCGAAACGCCCAGCAACTCTGGACTTATCTCCCCCAGAAGGGATTCGGCCTCATCGGCGACCGCAATCTCCCTCGCTTTGCCGGCGATCCCACCGACATCGACCGCACCGTCCTGCCCCCGTTCAGACTCCCGCTTTCGCTCAAAGCCCAAGTCGTCGCCCTGCCGCTGCTCTCCCAAGTCGAACTCCTCGCCAACGACACGCTCTCGCTCACCCCCCCCAAAGCCGTTGCCCAACTGATCAACCTACCCTCCGCCAAGCTCGAACTGGTGATGCCCGATCCCGGCGCCTTCCCCACGCGTATCCGTTTCACCGACGGCAAGCGCATCAATATCGAAATTGAGCTCCAAGACACAAAACTCACCAACCCCTGGCCTGCCGACAAGTGGAAGCTCCAGCGCAAACCCAATGACAAGATCGAACAGGTTGCCCTCTCCCACCTCACCAAGTTTGTCGATGTCGCGCAATCCACCCTTCGCAACAACATCCCCACCCTCGGCCCCGCCACCGGCCAGCGCGCCTTCATCGCCTCGACTGACCAAGGGCGGCTCGAAATCTGGGACGGCACCCGGGTTCTCTTCCTCAAGGGCACCCCAGAAGCCATGGGCCGGCAGCACGGCACACTCCTCAAACGCCAGGTTCGCGACGTCGCCGACCGCATGCTCTATGGCGTCGGCGTCGCCAGCTCCTTCGCCAAAGGCTCCTGGTTCTTCATCGACATCGAAGGCGCCTACAAACGGCTCGAACCCCACATGTCCCAGCGTTACTTCGCCGAAATTGACGCGATCGCCACCGCCGCCGACATCAGCAAATACGAAATGCGTCTGGCGAATTTCTTTCCCGAGCTTTTCCACTGCTCCGGCTTCTCTATTTTCGGCGAGGCCACCGTCAACGGCACCATGTACCACGGCCGAATCCTCGACTACCTCAAAGGCGTCGGCCTCGAACAAAACGCCACCGTCATGGTCTTCCAACCCGAGCAAGGCAATGCCTGGGTCAACATCGGCTACGCCGGCTTTGTCGGCTCCGTCTCCGCCATGAACGAAAAGCACATCTCCATCGGCGAAATGGGCGGCCGCGGCGAAGGCAACTGGGACGGCAAACCCATGGCCCAACTCGTCCGCGATGTCATGGAAAAGGCATCCACCCTCGAAGAAGCAGTCGAGATCTTCCGCAAAGCACCCCGAACCTGCGAATACTATTATGTCATCTCCGACGGCAACACGAAGAAGGCGGTCGCTCTCGAATGCACCCCGACGAAATTTGTCACGGTCAGCCCCGGCGAATCCCACCCCCAACTCCAACACCCCATGAAAGACACGGTCCTGATCTCCGCCGGCTCCCGCTACGAAACGCTTGCCCAGCGCGTCAAAGACAACTACGGCAAACTGGACGCCGAAGGCGCCCGCAACCTGATGCTGCGCCCGGTGGCCATGACCTCCAACATCCACTCCATCCTCTTCGCCCCCGAAACCCTCGATTTCTGGGTTGCCAACGCCGACTCGAAAAACCCCGCCGCCCACACCCGCTATACCCACTACAACCTGGCCGAGATGCTCAAAGCCCCAGCCGCCCCCAAACCCTGATTCCGCCTCTTCCGGCACTTCGGGAGATGAGGCGAGGGTACCGCGCAGGCGCCACAGCGATTTGGGAATCACTCAGAAACAACGCCCGCACAACCGCGCACCTCGCTCGTGCGGCGGCGATCAGAAAACCCAGGGTGATGTTCGCGGATCAAGGCTGGCTGTACATCGACTTGATAAGCATGTCCTGGAGCTTTCGGCCTTTGGAGAAGGTCATTTTGCCGATGGCATCCCAGTTCTTCTGCAAGTCCTGGATTTTGTAGCGATCGGCCCTGCCGACAACAAAAGTGTCGCGACCTGCGCCGCCGTAGATCGAGTCGTCTGTGCCTGCGCCGGCGTCGAGTTGATCGTTGCCTGCGTTGCCGGACAGCAGGTCGTCGCCTCGGCCGCCCATCAGCGAGTCGTTGCCGACGCCGCCGATGAGGTCATCATCGCCGTCTCCGCCGAGGATCAGGTCGTTGCCGGCCTCGCCCCAGCACTGGTCGTCGCCGAGCCCGGCGTCGATGGTGTCGTTTCCGGCGTCGCCGAAGATCAGGTCATTGCCGGCGCCGCCGATGATGTAGTCATCGCCAAACCCGCCATCGATATTGTCGTCACCGGCGCCACCGTCGATGAAGTCATGGCCGCCGGAGCCGGTGAGATAGTCGTCGCCGTCGTTGCCGTAGATGTAATCTGAGCCGGCGCCGCCATCAATGGTGTCATCGCCGATGCCGCCGCCTATATGGTCATTGCCGGCGCCGCCGAAGATAGAGTCGTCGCCGTCGCCTCCGATGAGTTGATCAAACCCGCAGCCGCCAATAAGGGTGTCGTCGCCGGAATCGCCCCCGATGTAGGAGGCGAAGCGGATCAGACCGTTGCTTTCGTCGATCTGGAGCAGGTCGCTTCCGGAGTCGCCAATCAGGATGATGCCGGTGATGTCAAGCGAGAGCTGGTGGATGTCAAATCGGTAGGACCTGCCATTTATGTCGTCATCGATGTTGTCATCAACGACGAGCGTGTTGGAGTCGTGGGGGTCCAGGGAAACGATGAGCTTATCGTCGGACTGCGTTCCCTGGACTATGAGAAAACCATTGTCGATGAAAACGGTGAGCAGCCGTCGTTCTTCCAGGTTCTCGAACCATGCCAAAGCAGAAGCCTCTGGCAGCTTTCCGACAGGACGCGGATATGACATGTGCAACTCCCTGGTGTATTCCCATGGCAAACGGATCTAGCTTAACCTGTGGCGGGAAGCCGTTCACTTCCCGCCTGGTAGTGCGGATCGCTACCCAGACAGCGTCAGCCATTGTAACGTGTGGCTGCGGCTGAGTCACGCGCCATGCGGCCGATTTCGTGCGAAAAGTCGGGACGGTTCTGGAGGAAGAATCCGGATGCCAAGGGGGCGCGCGGCTCGATAGTGGCCGAGGCGGCGGGTAAATAGAGCGGTCGTTGCACGAGTGTGGCGAACGACCCGCAGCGGCGGCTTCAACCGTCGTTCTTGCGTATTACATGAAAGTCGGCTGAAGCCGCCCCCGCGACCGCTATGCCGAGCCGAGGACCGCTTTAAGAGGGCCTATAACAACAGCCGAGAGCGGGGACAAAGGGGGTGAGCAATGGCGGCGTGCAGCGCGGCTGGCCCGTTCTGTTGGGTATCCCACAGATGGCTTGCCACAGGCCTGTCGCAAAGCGGAAGGCGAGCCGTCGGGGTCACAAATGACCCAAAATGCTCTTGCGAGAATGGATTGCTGCTTGTCCGGCTTGAAGCGGACGGCCGCATCCGTTATGATAATCGCTAGCGAAATCCCTCGGAGTTTCCGCACCTATGACACACCGTCAGGAGCAGTGATGGGACACATCTTGAGAAGCACCTCGCGAAGAAAGCAACTGGACTCTGCCGTATACGCCATGGTCGAGTCTTTGGAAAAGCGACAACTGCTTTCCGTATCGTTCCAGAATGGGATTCTGACGATCGAAGGCACGAACCGGGCGGATGACATCAGTATATGGCCTTCGCCGCGGTTCGCGGGGAAGTTGCAGGTGAATGTCAACCGCCAGAGGCAGTTCATTGACGAAGCGGAGGCGAAGGGGATCTATGTCGATGGGCGCGCGGGCCACGATCGGATAACGGTCGAGAGCGTCGGCAAGCGAATTGCCATACCGTGCACGCTGAAGGGCGGGCCCGGGAACGATACGCTCAGCGGCGCGTTCGGGGACGACTTGATCGATGGCGGGGCAGGTAACGACTTGGTCACCGGGGCGGATGGCAATGACACGCTGATCGGCGGCCCGGGCAACGACCGTCTCTTGGCCGGACTCGGTGATGACAAGATCTTTCCCGGTAGAGGGCACAACCAGGTCAGCACCGACCCCACTGGAAAGGTGGGGAACGATTCGGTCATCAGCGGCGGCGGCGATGACCGCGTCAACCGGCAAAGCACGCCGAGCTTTCCCATTTTCAACTACACGGGCGTGCCCACAGGCTACAGCCCGACGCAGATGCGCCGCGCTTACGGGCTCGGAGACTTGGACGAGAAGGATTATACCAATCGCGGCAAGGGGCAGGCGATCGCCATTATCGATGCGTACTACTCGCCGACGGCCAAACGCGATCTGACGGCGTTCTCCCGGCATTACGGCCTGCCCGTGCCAACCGCGAAAACCTTCTGGCAGGTCTACGCGTCGGGTCAGCGGCCGACGACCGACGAAGGCTGGAACGGTGAGACGCTGCTGGACATTCAATGGGCCCACGCCATAGCGCCAGCGGCAACGATCATCCTGGTGGAGTCGGACACGAACCTCAACGGGGATCTCGCCCAGGCGGTTGATTTCGCGACCAGACTCCTCAACAGGCACTTTGGTGGCGGCGTCATCTCCATGAGCCTCGGCGGGGGTGAATCCGCGGGGAACAGGATGTTCGATGCCTCCTACAATAATGCGTACACAAAGAACATTTCGTTCGTCGTGTCCGCCGGAGACGATCCTGTTCCGAGCTTCCCCGCAACGTACCCGACTGTGCTCTCCATAGGCGGCTCGACCCTGTGGTTGGATGCCTACGGAAACCGCGTGGGTGGGGCCGGAACACCTGACCCGATAACGGGTGAAGTTGCCGTGTGGACGGATCCGGATCTTGCGGCCCCAGTCCAGGGCGGGGAACGTCCATGGATCATGGGCGGTTGCGGCCCCAGCATTCTGTACGAGATGCCGATCTGGCAGCAGAACCGCGGCCTTCCAGGAACGCAACGCTGGACCCCCGATATTTCCTACAACGCCGATCCCCAGACCGGCGTGTCCGTATACAACACGATGGGTGATGCCGGCGGTTCCGGATGGGCCACCGTTGGCGGCACCAGCGCCGGCGCGCCTCAGGTCGCCGGTCTGCTCGCACTGGTCAACCAGCGGCGCGCGGAGAAGAAATTGTCCAAACTCGGCGACACCGTGGTGGAACGCATCTACAGGCTAGGCGGTCGCGGCCCCGACGCCTACTTCTACGACATCGATGCTGGTGGCACCGCAACTTGGCCTGCTGGTCGGGGATTTGATGCGGCCAGCGGCTGGGGTGCGCCAAATGCGGCCATGCTGATCCCGGCTTTGGCTGAAGACAAAGTAAAATTCATGCGGGCGAACATCAAGCTCGGCGGGGCGCTCACGACCTACAATCCAGCCGCTTCAACCGGCGCCGGCACTCTGACCAGTTTGCAGTTTAAGGCGACGGGAACGCTCCAGGGCATCGGCACGCTCGCCATGAATGTGAAGATGGGCAACGTGTTCAACACGGTGTCAACGTCAACGGGCGGGACGGGCGCTCAGAGTACGGTGAGCGCGAGCTTGTACGGCACGGATGACGTGGGCGTTGCCACTCCGGAGGACAAGACCACTGGCACGCCCGCCAACCCGATCGTCCTGTACCGCAATGGCAATACCGTGTGGGGAATGGGCAAGTGGCAACTGGGCACGACTGCCATGCCGGGGCCGGTGCCTGTCACCACCACGAACATAGGCAATGTCGAGTTCCGAGGAACGATCGACAAGAAAGGCAAGATCAAGGGCACGTTCTTCTCGATCGGTAGAGATGGAAAGCCCGTCAAGAGCGTCTTCACGCCCAACCCGAATAGTCCGCTTGCAGCAGTCACGTTCGTCAAGGGCACCTTCAACACCTGATGCCTTCATCAATGCCGAATATTTCCGGGCTTCGCGACGCCACCCGTCGCGAAGCCCGTTTTGTTTGGTCGCTTCGGTCGGCCGTCGCTTTCACCGCCATGCGCCCCCAGTGGACAGCACCCCATGTGGACAACGTGATGCAGCCGGCATAGCCTCTGGGCGGTGGTCATATGACAACAAGGAACGCTCTTGCCCGGTCAGCCACAAAGCCGTCCGAGCACAACCGGACAGGCGTGGACTACCACGCCCCGATGCCCCGGCCCAAAATCAATGGCGCGCCCATCGATTCTCACGTCCACATCACTGCCTCACGTCATGGCATGGAGTGGTTTGACGCGGCCAGGCACTATGGCTTCGAACGGTTTACAACCATGACGCCGCTCGAAGAAGCCGTCGAATTGCAACGAATATTGCCCGGGCTGCTGCATTTCATCGCCATACCCAAATGGCATGACTGGAGCGATGGGTTCATCGAACGCTGGCGCCAGCGCATCGCCGACTTCCACCAGATGGGCAGCCGCATTGCCAAGTTCTGGTTTGCGCCTCCAGCCTGGGAAAGAGGTTGGCGCCTTGATTCGGACCAGTTCCGCCCCCTGCTCAAGGAAGCCATCAGCCGCGGGATGGCCATCATGACCCACATCGGCGATCCCGAACTGTGGTACCAAACCAAATACGCCGACGCCGCCAAGTTCGGCACCCGCGACGATCACTACCGCATGTGGGAAAACGTGCTCCAAGAGTACCCCGGCGTTCCATGGCTGGCCGCTCACTTGGCAGGAAACCCTGAAAACCTTAGCCTCTTGCAGAGGCTCCTCGACCGGTATCCCAACCTCTATATGGATTGCAGTGCCACCAAGTGGATCGTCCGCGACCTCTGCGCCCGCCGCGACGAGGCCAGGGAGTTCTTCATCCGCAACCAGGACCGCATCATCTTCGGCACCGACCTCGTGACCGGAGATCAGCGCGACTGGGACTTCCTTGCAAGCCGTTTCTGGTCCCACCGGAAACTCTGGGAAACCGCATACGTCGGCCCATCGCCCATCTATGACCCCGACCTCCCCGACGACGCCCAGCCGATTTTCCGTGGCTTGGCGCTGCCGGATGACTGCCTCCAGAAACTCTACCACGACAACGCGCTGAAATTCCTCTCCAGCGTGGGCGCTACCCTCTGCGACACCCCGCGGTAGGGGGGTAGAACAGCGACATAGCATCCCATCCTTGCCACATCTGGCCGAATGTGCAGTATTGGTCTTCAGGAGGCCATAATGAAATCTCGGCAACTGTGGCTCGTGGCTGTTCTGGTCATCGGCTGGATCGGAATCAACACCGGTTATGCCGCCGATGTCGTTGCCGACGTCTCAGCATCCGGCAAGTGGCAGCCCATGTGGGACGGCAACACCCTCACCGGCTGGCACCTCATCGGCAGCGGCAAATGGACCATCGAGGACGGCGCAATCGTCGCCAGGCATCAGGCCAATGACGGCGAGTTCGGCCATCTCGTCACCGATGCCATCTACCGGGACTTCATCGTCCGCATCAAGTACAAGTCCATCAAAGGCAACAGCGGCTTGTATTTCCGGGTCGATGAAAAAGGCTTCAGCGGTGTCACCGGCTTCCAGGCCGAGATCGACTGGCGCAACGACGCCGGCGGACTGTACGAAACCAACGGCCGAGCCTGGGTCGTCCAGCCCAAGCCCGAAGATGTGAAAAAGTGGTTCAAGCAGGATGACTGGAACGAAATGGTCGTCGCCGCGCTTGGCCGAAACGTCGTCGTTTACGTCAACGGCATGAAAAGCGCCGAAATCCGCAACGACCCCGGCCGTCTGGCCGGCAAATTCGCTCTCCAGGCACATGCCGGCCAGGATGTCGAGGTCATGTTCAAGGACCTCCAGATCATGACCTTCGACTCGTTGACCGCCGCGGGCGATCTGAGCGCATTCAGCAAGCCCACCGGCGAGTGGGCCTCGGTTGACGCAATCGTGCCGAACCCCAACAACGACCGCGCCCTCGCCGCAGGCGACAAACCCGATGCCCCAACCGTCTACAACGGCCCCAAAGGCACCACCAGCAACGTCTTCACCCAATTCGAACACGGCGGCGTCGCCGCCCACATCGAATTCATGATCCCCAAAGGCTCCAACTCCGGCATCTACTTTCAGAGCCGGTATGAAATCCAGGTCTACGACAGCTTCGGCGTCGAAAAGGACAAATACCCCGGCATTGAGTGCGGCGGAGTCTATCCACGGTGGATCAACAACTCCGAACACGAAGGCCATTCCCCACGCATCAACGCCAGCCTGCCCCCGGGCCAGTGGCAGTCGTTCGACGTGGTCTTCCAGGCTCCCAAGTTCGACGCCTCCGGCAAGAAGATCGCCAATGCGAAGTTCGTCAAAGTGGTGCACAATGGCCAGTTGATTCACGAGAATATCGAGGTCACCGGCCCCACGCGCGCCGCTGCGTTTGAAGATGAAAAGCCGCTCGGGCCGATCCTGTTCCAAGGCGATCATGGCCCCATCGCCTATCGCAATGTAAGTGTCATGCGGTTGGGAAAATAGCGACAAAGGCGACATCGAGGTCCTGCACATGAGCATCAAAAATAGCCTCACGCGGCGTGGCTTCCTGAAGGGCACAGTCGGCGCAGTCGCGGCGCCTTACATCATCCCCTCGCTCGCGCGCGGCGCCGACGGAAAGCCGCCAGCCAGCGAGCGCATTACCATGGGCTGCATCGGCCTCGGCGGAGAGGGCCTCGGCAAAAACGTCCGCGCCTTCCTCGCCCAATCCGACGCTCAGGTGCTCGCCGTCTGTGATGTGGACCCTCAGCACCTGGCCGCGGGCAAAAAAGTCGTCGAGGACCACTACGCCGCCCAGATGCGCAGCGGAGCCTATAAGGGCTGCGATGTCTACTCCGATTTCCGCAGGATTCTTGATCGCAAGGACATTGATGCGGTCATGTTCGCCACCCCGGACCATTGGCATGTGCTGATGTCGGTAATGGCCATCCGCGCCGGCAAAGATGTCATCTGCGAAAAACCCACCCTCACTGTCCGCGAAGGCCGCATCTTGGCTGACACCGTCAAACGCTACGGCGCCGTCTTCCAACTGTCCACCGAGGATCGCGCCATGGCCTGTCATCATCGAATGGCCGAGCTGGTGCGCAATCAGCGGATCGGCAAATTGCAGCGGATTATCGTGGGTCTGCCCAGTGGCCCCGGCGACAAAGGCGACCCCACCCCCAAGCCCATCCCCGATGGCTTCGACTACGACATGTGGCTCGGCCCCGCGCCCCTCGCGCCCTATTGCCCTGCCCGAATCCACTGGAATTTCCGATGGATTTCCGATTACTCCGGCGGCATGCTCACCGATTGGGGCGCGCATCTGATCGACACCGCCCAGTGGGCCAACGACACCGAACGCACCGGCCCGATCGAGGTCGAAGGCACCGGCAAACGCTGGGAAGGAGGCTTGTACGACACCTTCTACGACTTCTCCCTCCGCTACAAATACGCCAGCGGCGTCCAGATGCTCGTCAAGAGCGGCGGCGTCTCCCTCCGCTTCGAAGGTTCCGACGGCTGGGTGGGAAACAACGGCTGGCTCGGCAAGGTCGAGGCCAGTTCCCCCAAGATCCTCAACTCCGAAATCGGTCCCGGCGACACCAAGCTCTTCACCTGTCCCGCGGGCGAGCACCGCAACTTCCTGGACTGCGTGAAATCCCGCCGCGACCCCTATTTCCCCGCCGAAATCGGCCACCGTTGCTGCACCGTCATGCACATCGGAAACATCGCCATGAACCTCGGTCGCGAACTCAAGTGGAACCCCGACAAGGAGCAGTTCGTAGACGATCCCGCAGCCGATCGCTATCTCTCGCGCGCCATGCGCGAGCCGTGGACGCTGTAACCGAAAACTCACCCCGCGCTGTCTTGCAGCGCCCTGAAAAGCGCAAGAATGTTCTCCGTCGGCGTGTTCGCCTGAATATTGTGAATCGTATCGAAAACGAAGCCGCCGCCTTCGTTGAAAATATCAACCCGCCGGCGGACCTCCCTATACACCTCCTCCGCGCTGGCGAATGCCAGCGTGTGCTGCGTATCCACCCCCCCGCCCCAGAAGGTCACGTCTTTGCCGAACCGTCTTTTCAATTCGACCGGGTCCATCTGCGCCGCCGAACATTGCACAGGGTTAAGGATGTCAAAGCCCGCCTCGATAAAGTCGGGCACGAGCTGAAAAACCGATCCACACGAGTGAATAAATGTCTTCCACATCGTGTTCTGGTGAATCAGGTCGTTCACCTGTTTGTGGAATGGCTTGAAGAGGTCGCGATACGCTTTGACCGAAATGAATGGCCCCCGCTGCGTGCCGAAATCAGTGCCCGTGAGAAATGTGGCGTGGATGCGGTTGCCGAACAGGTTGATCAGCTTCTGAATATTCTTCAGTGCGATCTCACATTGCGCCTCGAAGACCTTTCGAACGTAATCCTTGCGGCTGATGGTGGAGATGTACCATTCTTCCACGTCCCGGATGCCTTTGGGGTGTTTCATCCACGGCGCCGGAACCAGCGCAATGTCACCGAACGCCGTCCCCGGCATCGTCAGCATGATCCCGGCGTCGGTTTGCGTGCTCAGGCGGTCAATGGATCGCTGGTAGTACGAGAGATCTGCGTCCGAGAGCGGCCCAAACTCCTCGCAGTTGTCCGCCGGGTCCAGCTTATCATCATCGATCGGAGCTTGGCGGATGATGGAGTCGAAAAAGTGCCCGCCCTTGGGCATCCGCCCCGACGGCGGCACCGCGGTATCGCCTTCCGGGTAGATCAAAAGATCCCCGTTCGTATCGGCCGTCGTATTAAAGTTCTCCGGCACCAGTACCTCGGTGCCATCAAACATCGTGAACGGCTTGAAATTCTTGTTCTCAAATCCAAAGAGGGTCTTGCGAGGGGCGATGCCGATAACGTCGATGCCCAGCGCTTTGCGAAGCTCTTCGTCAACCTCGCCGAGCATCTGGTACGGCTCGATCACCTTCACACGATAATCCCCATCGCCCAACACTGCCCGCCGCAACCGCGTCACCACCGAAACATGTATCCCTGTCACCGCCGTCGAGCCGAAATCGACCGGCACACGGTCGGGCTGCTGGTGATTCAACGCCGCCAGAAGTCGTTCGCGCGAGTTCATGATGCTGCCTCTTGGGTTGTGCTCAACGGCATGGTCGGCCAAGAATCGCAGAGCGTCAAGGGCATGCCAGAAAAGACAACCGCCAGCATGAAAACCGCCGATGACTTCGGCCCGATCTGACCAAAGCACCCTGGGTCGTTCAGCGAGCCGCTGGACGACCCAGCGTGCTTTGGAAGAACAGATAGATCTGCTCGTTGGACTCCGCGCTGGGATTGTGCTCTGCGCGGTTGGTCATGGCGACGCGGTTGGTGTAGCCCAGCAGCCTGTTGACCGCCACCGTGTGGTTCAACGCTCTCCACCGCGACGGCGGATCCTCCGAACCGCCCGAGATCAGCAAAGGCCGTGGCGCCATCAACGCGTGCAACTCGTGCAGATCATGGCCAGTCTCGATCATCGTCTTGTAAGGCCCCGTCCGCGGATTGTCGCGGCTGGGTACGCCCGGCTTGCGTTTAACACCCGGCTGATCACCCAAATACCACGGCTCCCAGTAGTTGACGTTCGGCCGAGACTCGTCAAACACAATCCCGGGATCAGACCACGCCGCCGCAGCGAATCGGTCGTAAAGGCACGAAGCGAACATCGCCCATTTCCCGCCATACGAGTGCCCCACCACGCCAATACGCTTGCGATCGACACACGTCAGTTGCGACAGCGCGGTATGACAGTTGGCCGCCACGTAACCCAAGAACGACAGCGGCTGGCAGCGAGCGCCCCCGCTGTCGGGTTTCCATGCGTCTCCGCCTGGCGAGCCGATCGCGAGTGTGACGAATTCCCGGCGGCTCAGTTGGTAGGCAAAGTCCCGAAACTCAGCCTTCCCAATGCCAATGCTCGTCTCTGGATCGTAAAAGACGACCAGAACCGCCGGAAACGGCGGTTCCCCCTCCGGAACGAGCAGATAACCCGCCGCCATCTGGTTGGCCGCCGTTTCGAGCCGGATGCGGTGTTGCGTGAAATTCTCCCGACGCACCGATTCGACGTATTCCAGGCGCGGCTTCTCCAGCAACGTTGGCCATGGGCCCATCAACTCATGCCACGTCTTGAGGATCTCCTGCCGGCGGTCTTGCCAATCGGCGGCGGCCTTGACCGCGTGGCCGTCCGCGAAGACCAGTGGAGATTTGTAAGCACCGAAGTCATTGGCGTATTGCGGTGGGGGGGTGAAGAAGCCCAGAAGGTCCGGCGGCGGACTATCGCTTGCGGCCAGAGCGAGTGACGCCAGCAACAGCAGTATCAGAACCGCCTGGATGGTGCGCATGCATCACCTCATATTCGTTCCCACGAGAGGAGTGCCAATACACTCGATTTTCGGCCCGGATGTGCTATCGTCAAGCGCATAGCGGGGACAGGAACGGAGCGGTCGATGAAAACGCTGCTGGCGCTGCTGGTGATTGGGTGCATGTGCGCTTCGGCTCCGGCGGCAGAAACAAAGCTGAAAGTGCTCCTCCTCGATGGTCAAAACAACCACGACTGGAAATCCACCACCCCCATGATCCGCGCCGCCCTCGAAAAAACCGGCCGCTTCGAGGTCACGGTCCTCACCATGCAAGGCGAACTCGGCCAAACCAAACTCGCCGACTACGCCACGATCGTCAGCAACTACACCGATTTCGGCGTCAAGGCCTGCCCCACAAAATGGCTGGAGGAACTGACCCAGTACGTCCGCGACGGCGGCGGCTTCGTCGCCACCCACGCCGCCACCTCCGGCATGGATCATTTCCCCGAATTCGCCCGCCTCGTCGGCATGGGCTGGCGCGATGGCGATCGCCTCTACGTCGACGACGCCGGCAACACCGCCCGCCAAACCAAAGGCACCGGTCCCGCAACCTGGCACGGCAAAATGTTCGAGTGGGTCGTGACCATGCAAGCGGACAAGCACCCCATCTGTGCCGCCCTCCCACGCGAGTGGAAACACGCCACCGACGAGCTATGGGAATCGCCCCGTGGTCCAGCCGAAAATGTCCAGATCGTCGCGACCGCCGTCGGCCAGCAGACCAAGCAGAACGAGCCTGTCATGTGGACCGTCGCGTACGGCAAGGGCCGCGTGTTCGTCACACTCCTCGGCCACGATGCCAACTCCATGAAGTGCGTCGGCTTCGCCGCCACCCTCGCCCGCGCCGCCGAATGGACCGCCACAGGAACCGTCACGCTTCCGGCCCCGCCGCAGTTTCCGACGAAGCAGACGGCATCGGTCGTGGAGACAAAGTAGGGTCAAATCCCCGCTTCGTCGCGCCAAAATGCTCCTTGATTGGCTCCCGAGTCATGAAAATCAAGATGACCAGCGGAAAGACCGCCATGTGAACGGCCCGCTGAATGGTGTCGGCCTCCCATCTAAATGACCCACGCGCAAATGCCACGCGGTACGCTGCCATAATTGTATTCAGCGCTGTCAGGCCCAGCGTGATCCAAGCGTAGATGATCATTGCCTGCCGGCCTGCGTTTCTTCGCTTCCAGCACCAAAAGGTACCGAGCACCAAGAGGAGCGAACCACCCAGATTAATGCCATGCGTACCAAGGAACCAATCCACCAACTCCAAGGGCATCTCGCCACCCGGTCTGGGCAAGCTGATACGCGTGGAAAAGTCCAGAACAAAGTACGCGATGCCCGACATGAGATCCGCGGCGGCGACGACCAGCGCCCCAATCAGCAGCATTCTGAGCCACCGCATCCAGAATGCGTCCACGGCAACTTGTGCTCGTGGCACGTTTCTGGCAGGGCGGTTTTGGGGAGGGAGTCTCACATTTCGCTCGACCAAGACCATCCGGACGGCCTCAAACGCCTCCGCCGACCAGATATCGCGATCGTTCTGCACCCAGATCCCCAGCAACTGGTCCGTACGCCTCCCTCGCATCTCCTCGCAAACCCTCGCGAGCATCTTGCTGTCCATGGACCGGCTCCTTCAGCTATCGCAGGTCTACCCTGTTCCTGCGACGAGTGCAAGCTTAGGCTGGATTTGCCGCTGAGCCGGGAGTACAGTCGTTCCGGCCATGTTCAACTCGCGCACACAGACCGTGTATATCTGGGTAGGGGATTATTCGTTGTCAGGACCAAATCCATGAACCATTTCACGCTTTCATGTCTGATCATCGCCTCACTCTGCTTCGCAGCTTGGCCGCCGGCTCATGCCGCCGAGCCCGCCGCAGCCAAAGTGTTGATTCTGACCGGCAACGACTACCCCGGCCACAAGTGGAAGGAAACCTCCCCAGTTCTGGCAGACCTCCTGCGCAAGGACAAGAGGCTGTCGGTCACGATCCAGGATGATCCCAGGTTCCTGGCCGATCCAAAGCTCAACGATTACGACGTGATCGTCCTCCACTACATGAACTGGGAGTCGGCCGACCCTGGCGACGCCGCCCGTGAGAACCTCCGCAAATTCGTCGCCGGCGGCAAAGGCCTCGTCCTCGTCCACTTCGCCTGCGGCGTCTTCAAGGACTGGCCCGAGTTCCAGAAAATCGTCGGACGAGTCTACGACCCCAAGCTCCGCGCCCACGACCCCTACGGCAAGTTCACCGTCGATATCGCCGACCCCCAGCACCCCATCACCAACGGCCTGAAGCCTTTCGAAACCGTCGATGAACTCTACACCTGCCTCGCCGAAAGCGACGCCAAAATCAAAATCCTCGCGACCGCCAGATCCAAGGTCGATGAAAAAAACTACCCCATGGGCTTCGTGCTCGAATACGGCAAGGGACGCGTCTTCCATAGCGTGCTAGGCCATGACGTGAAGGCCTTCGCCGCCGACGGCGTCGGCGAACTCTACCGCCGCGCCTGTGCCTGGACCGCCGGCATGCTCGTCACCAACAGCAAGTAATCGGAGGCAACAATGAAGATCGGCTTTCATACAGACGCTTTCAACTCCGCCTATTTCAGCTTCGAAAAGTGCCTCGACTGGGCCAGGAAAAACGACGTCCACTACATCGAGTGCGGCCTGATCGACGGCGTGAGTTGGATCCACGGCCTCGGCTACCAACCCCACGTGGCACTCTACGAAAACCCCATCCTCCTCCGCCGCAAGATGGATTCCTACGGCGTCCGCTTCTCCCAGGTCGATGCCGCCTTCCCCCTCTCCGGCAAGGACGGCCCCATCTACGGCGTCCCCTATGTCATGAAAGCCATCCCCTGGGCCCACCTCGCCGGCTGCGAACGTGTCGATACCACCGACGGCCTCCACGCCCCAAAAGGCCTCAACGACCAAGCCGCCCTCGACCTCATGAAAGGAGAGTACGAACAGATCATCGAGGTCGCCGAGGCCCACAAAATCATCGTCAACATCGAGCCGCACGGCTATTTCACCACCAAGCCCGATATGATGGAGAAAATGCTCGCGTTCTGCGACTCGCCATGCCTCCGCATGAACATGGACACCGGCAACACCTTCATCGCCGGCCAAGACCCCGTCGCCTTCCTCCAACGCTTCATCAAAAAGGTCAGCCACGTCCATGTAAAAGATGTCTCCGAGTCCCTCGCCACCGCCGTTCGCGGCCAGCAGACCGGCATCGCCGTCTCCCAGTGCGCCATCGGCGACGGCGTCAACGCCGACAACATCAAAAAGTGTCTCGCCCTGCTCCGCGACAACGGCTACACCGGCGTCCTCAGCATGGAATGCGAAGGCCAAGCCGGCCCCATGATCGAAAAGTCCCTGAAATGGCTCCGAAAGACGTTGGATGAACTGAAGATCCCGGCTGAATAGTCATTGTTGCACAGACGAGGGGATTTGGAGGTTTTTATGCGCGGGTTGCTGTGTCTGGCGGTCATTGTATTGGCGTGCGGTCAATGGGCGGGTGCGGCCTTGACTCTCACCACCCATGACGGGGTGCAGGTCAGTGACTATGCCCACGGAAAGCAGTTGCTGTTCGAATATCGAGTCGGGGGCGTGCCGTTCAAGCCCTATGTCAAGCAGTTCATTTCGCCGGCAGGCGTGAACGTGCTACGGGATGCTCCGCACGATCATCTGCACCATCATGCGCTGATGTTCGCGATTGCCGCGGATGGCGTGGACTTCTGGCCGGAAACGCCGGGATGCGGCAAACAGGTGCATCGCTCGTTTGACAAGGAGGGGGAGCCCGTCGCCGAAAGGCTCGACTGGGTGAGCCCCAAGGATGAGAAGGTTCTTGCCGAGTATCGCGCCATCACGTTGCATCGCGACGGCAAGCTGGGTGCCTCGCTCCTCACATGGCGAACCACGCTGGAGCCGGCGGCGGCCAAGGCCGAGGTCAAACTCACCGGCAGCCACTATTTCGGCCTCGGCGTGCGCTTCGTCGAGTCCATGGACAAGGACGGCAAGTGGATCTACCCCGAAAAGAAGTCCGACCCCGTCGTTGTCCGCGGCGACGAACGTCTCATCCGCGCCACCTGGTGCGCCTACACCGCCAAGGCGGATGGCTACGACCGCACCGTCGCGATGTTTGACGATCCGGACAACACGCGACACCCGGCGACGTGGTTCACCATGACGCAACCGTTTTCGTACATCTCGGCGACGCTGAACCTCTGGAAAGAACCGATGACGCTGAAGGCGGGGGAGAAATTGAAACTGCGCTACGGCGTGGCGGTGTGGGATGGGGAGGTGGATGCGAAGACGATCGATGCGCTGTACCAGAAGTGGGTTCAAATGGTCGACCGAACCAAGAAGGAGTGACCAACATGCAGTCCGAAAACACAGGTTCCACTCGCCGGGATTTTCTCGGCACAGCCGCCATGCTTGCCGCCGCTTCCGCCATCCCCCATCTGGCGTCCGCGGCCGAATCCAATACCCCCAACGCCAGACTCGGCGTCGGCTACATCGGCGTCGGCGGCCGCGCTTACTCCCACCTCGATGCCGTCAATTACCTCAAGACCCAGCGCAATGCCGCCGTCGAAATCGTCGCCGTCTGCGACGCCTATCGCCCTCGCCTCAAAAAGGCCGGCGAAGCCTTCAAAGCCAAGATGTACTCCGACCACCGCCAGCTCCTGGCCGACAAAAACGTCGACATCGTCTGCATCGCCACCCCCGACCACCTCCACGGCTACCAGGCCATCGACGCCCTCCGCGCCGGCAAGCACGTCTACTGCGAAAAACCCGTCACCCACTGGCGCCAGTTCGATCTCATGAAACAACTTGCCGCTGAGGTCAAAAAATCCGGCAAAACCTTCCAGGCCGGCACCCAGTTCATGTCCGACGATTCCTGGCACGTCGGCAAACGCCTCATCAAGGAAGGCCTCATCGGCCAGCCCATCCACGCCGAGTGCGGCTACTTCCGCGTCGGCGATTGGGGCGAACGCGGCATGACCATCGATGATCCCAACGCCCAGCCCGGCCCCGATCTCAACTGGGAAGCCTTCCTCGGCGACTCCCCCAAACGCCCCTTCGATGTCAGCCGCTATTTCCGCTGGCGCATGTACGAAGACTACGCCGGCGGACCCGTCACCGACCTCTACCCCCACATCCTCGCCCCCGTGGTCAGCATGCTCGGCGTTACCTTCCCCAGCCTCGTCGTCGCCTCCGGAGGAATGTACCGCTATGCTGAACGTGAAGTTCCCGATACCTTCAACCTCCTCATCGATTACCCCGAAAAAATCACCGTCGCCGTCCTCGGCACCCAAGGCAACGATTACATGGGCCCCGCCGGCCGCCTCCCCACCATCCGCGGCTGGGATGGAACCCTCACCTTCCTCGGCAAGGAAGTCATCTTCACCCCCGCCGAAGGCTCCCAGAAAAAGCCCCAGAAATTCCCCATCGCTCACCGCGAAGACTTCATCCTCTTCTGGGAAACCTTTCTCGACGCCTGCCGCAAAGGCTCCCAACAAACTCTCAGCCCCATCGACCTCGCCTATCACACCCAGACCCCCCTCATCATGGCCGCACTCGCCCACCGCCAGGGCAAAGTCGCCAAGTTCGATCGCCAGAAAGAGCAGATCGTGATGGCGTAGCAGCGCTCGGGTGCTGACGTCGTCGGGTTATCCTGTATAATGCCGGCCTTTCGGCGGCCTCGTGAGGGCTGCAACCAAGACATGAAGGGACCCATGGGATTATGAAGTACAAGAGCATCCTGCTTTTCGGCGCCCCAGGCAGCGGCAAAGGCACTCAAGGCAAAGTCATCGGCAATATCCTCGGCTTTATGCACACCTCCACCGGCGACCTCTTCCGCGCACTCGATAAGAACAGCGAAATGGGAAAAGTTGCCGCCCAGTACTCCTCAAAGGGACTCCTCGTCCCCGATGATTTCACCGTCAACCTCTGGACACAGTCGATGCAGAAACTGGTGGATGCAGGAAAGCTGAATCCGCCGACCGACATCCTCGTGATGGACGGCATCCCCCGCAGCGTCAAGCAGGCTGAACTGCTCGCTGACAACATCGACGTGCTGAAGATCCTCTCCCTCAACGTCAGCGATATGGATATGATGGTCGATCGTCTCAAGAAGCGCGCCATCAAAGAAGGCCGCAAGGACGACGCCGACGAAAAAGTCATCCGCAACCGCTTCGCCGTCTATGAAAAGGAAACCCAACCCGTCCTCGGCTTCTATCCAAAGGACAAGATTGCCACGGTCGATGCACTGATGAGCCCAATCCGCGTCCTCGAAGCCATCCTGAAGGTCCTTATCCCGATTCGCGAAGCCGTCGATGCCCAGCCCGCCAAGCCTTCATGCTGCGGCGGGCATTAATCTCAAGACAAATCCGCATAAACGGCTCGAGAGGCCCGCAGTGGACCTCTCCAGTTCTGTTTCGGTGTTATACAGTGCCGATCAGGCGCGGCTGAGATATTCGCCCGTCTCCGTGTTCACGCGAATAATCTCACCGATTTCAATGAACGGCGGAACACGCGTCTTCAGCCCGGTTTCGAGCGTCGCATCCTTGAGCTGGTTGGTCGCCGTCGCGCCCTTGATCCCCGGCGACGTGTCCGTCACCTTCATATCAACCGTCTTCGGCAGTTCATAGGAGATAACCTTGCTATTGTAGAACAAGGCCATCATCTGCGTGTTCGGCTTCAAATACAAAATGTCCTCGGCAAACGTCTCCTTCGGCACGCTCGTCTGGTCGTACGTTTCCAGATCCATCACCACGTGCCCGTCGTTGTCCGAGTAAAGATACTCAACCTGTCGGCGGTCGAGGTTAACCGTCTCAATGTCATCCGTCGCGCCCACACGCTTGTCCATGATCGTCCCCTTGATCACGTCGCGGAGCTTGAACTGAACCTTGGCGCGGAGGTTCCCGGGCGTGTTGTGATCAGCGCTTGTTACGACGAACAGTTTGCCATCCATAACGACGGCTTGCCCTCTTCGAATGTCGCTTGCTCGCATGCTATACCTCAGTTTGCCCGCTTGACAATACTGGCTCTCCGCGAACGCCGCTGATTCGGCTTGGGTCAGTACCCCGAAAACCGCGTTTCTGGGTCAATATCGAGGGTACTGACCTGCCAACCCGGCATTTACCAGCGACTTTGGCGGAGAGCCACAATACTTTGAACCGGCCCCGGGAACAGCCATACGACGGCAAACGCAACACGTTTGCCACAGCACCAAGGGCAAGGGAGCGGGAAATCTACCAGCACCGCGAGAACGCGTCAAACGGGCGAAGTCAAAAGAATAAGGCACGCAGGTATAAGCCTACGGGCCCTGCGTGCCTTAGTAACGTCCAATGGCTTGGCTAATTGTTCGGGTCCTGCGGGTTACCTTCGTTGTAAACCTTGTCTCCCGCAGTGTTCGTTCCCCAGATGAAACCGTTGTTCGGGTTGTACACGTATCCCACACCCGCCTGACTCACCGCATCCCCGAACGCGGGATCCGTCGCTACGATTGCAATGTCGGTGTTGTTGTTCAGCGGATTCCGCGGGATCGACGGCAAATACGGACCCCGAGCGTTGCCGCCCCTGTCCGCAGTCTGCGCGATCAAGGGATCCCATGTGGTGCTCAAATCCGGCGACGTGTCGTCATGCTGCAGCGTGTACAACTGGATCTGCGCCCGCAGAATCCCCAGGTTCTCGCTCAACGCCGCCCGCCGTGCGTCCGTCGTCGCCGGCCGGAACATCGCCAATACCACCGAGGCCAGGATGCCCAGCAGGATAACGACGATCAGTATTTCAACCAACGTGAAGCCGTGCTTGCTGTGCTTACGCAACATTGATCACCTCCATCGCCAACACGCATTACCTCCTCTGACGTACGATTCATCGACTGAAAAGGGAAACCACCCCGCCCCCGAAACCACGCAGTTTAAATAAGCTGAAGGAATCGCGCATGAAGGTGTAGCGATTATGCAGTCCGTACCGGCAATGTGGGCTGATAACTAAGCCGTGCCAAATGATCAGTCAGCCCCGGCCAACCCCTCACGAAACGAACCGTCGCACAATAATCGTGTCGTTCTGCCCCCCAAATCCAAAACTGTTCGACATCGCCACGTCGCATCGCGCCCGCCGGGCTTCGTTCGGCACGTAATCCAAGTCGCACTCCGGGTCCGGATTATGCAGGTTCATCGTCGGCGGCAGAACCTGGTCCCGGATCGCCAGCACGCACGTGATCAACTCCACCGCCCCAGCCGCCGCAATCAAATGCCCCATCATCGACTTGATGCTCGATACCGGCACGTTCTTCGCATGCTGCCCGAACACCGCCTTGATCGCCACCGTCTCGTTCCCGTCATTCTCCCGCGTCCCCGTCCCATGCGCATTGATGTAGTGAATGTCCGCGGGCGCCAGGTCGGCGTCGTGCAAAGCTTCCGTCATCGCCACAATTGCGCCTTCACCCTCAGGATGCTGGTCCGTAATCCGAAATGCATCCGCCGTCGATCCGTACCCCACCACCTCTGCCAAAATCCTCGCGTTACGACGCTGCGCATGCTCCAGCGTCTCCAGAATCATCATCCCCGCCCCCTCGCCCAGAACAAATCCCCCCCGCTGCGCATCAAACGGCCTCGACGCCCGCGGCGGATCGTCATTCATCGTTGATAACGCCGTCAACCGGTTAAATCCCGTCACTCCCAACGGGTGAATCATCGAATGCGCCCCGCCACCGATCATCACGTCCGCCCGACCTTCACGCAGAATCTCCATCGCTTCCCCAATCGCCTGCGTCGATGCCGCGCACGCCGTCAAACAGTTAAACGCCGGACCACGCGCACCCGTCAGCAGCGCCAAGTGCGACAGCGGCATGTTCGGCTCCTGCTCCAACTCCCGAGTCACGTTCATCAGCTCAAACGCCGTCTGCGCCCACTTCACGCTGTTCAGCGAGTTCGCTTCCGCCTGCCACGCAGCCAACGCCGCCGTCGTATACGCCCCAAAGTCCAGCGGCCCTTCCCCCGATCCCAGATAAATCCCCACCCGATCCAGATCCAGCTTCGCATTGTCCAGCCCAGCCGATTTCCATGCCTGCGCCGCCGCCGCCAACGCAAACTGCGTATTTCGCCCAGACCCCGCGTGCTGATCCAGGCTCGCAATGTGCTCCGACAACCGAAAATCCTTCACTTCCGCCGAAATGCTCGTCGGAAACGTCGAAGCATCAAACAAGCTCGTCCGGCTGATCCCCGACTCCCCATTCAACAACCGCCTCCAGACGGACTCAATGTCATGGCCCATCGGAGTGATCCAGCCGATTCCTGTGATTACAACTCTATTCATACTCGTAGGGTCCGAACTGCGGACCACTTCCTCTCAATGTGCCGTGGTCCCCGATCCGGAATCTACACCTTCCTGAACACCAACGCCGCGTTCTGCCCACCCAGGCTATAAACCGTGCTCACCGACACATTCACCGCCGCCGAGCGCGATTCACCCGCGACGTTCAAATTCACACCGTCAATCGGCTTCCGCGTGTTGATCGCCGGCGGAATCTGCCCCGTCTGCAACGCCAACACCGCCGCCGCCGCATCCACACCACACCCCGCCGCCAGGTTCCCGATCTGCGCCTTCACCGGCGCAAACGGAATTCTCTCCAACGCACCACCCAACGCCACCCTCAACCCCGCCAACTCCGCACGATCAAACGCCGCGATCCCCAGCCCGTGCGGCACCAGGCACCCAATCTCCCCAGCCCCCACGCCCGCGTCCGCCAACGCCTTCTTGATCGCCTGTGCATAACTGTGCCCAGTGGGATCAGGATCGGTGATCTTGTGCGTGTCCTGCGAAGCCCCAAACCCCGCCAACTCCGCGTAAATCTTCGCCCCGCGTGACTTGGCCCGTTCGTATTCTTCCAGAATCAGCAACCCGCCCCCTTCGCCGATCGCCAACCCTGTCGCATCCGCATCAAAAGGCCGCACCGCCTCCGCAGGCGTATCGTTCTTCGTATTCGACGTCCGTTTCAACAGACACTGCCGCACCAGCCCCATCGGATTCACTTTCGATTCCGCCCCGCCGCAGATCGCCAGATCCGCATCGCCTCGCTGAATCGTCCGAAACGCCTCCCCAATCGCCAAATGCGACGAAGCATCCGCGCACGTGATCGTATTCGATGGCCCC
The DNA here is from genome assembly GCA_026693085.1 of Planctomycetota bacterium. Taxonomy (GTDB): domain Bacteria; phylum Planctomycetota; class Phycisphaerae; order Tepidisphaerales; family Tepidisphaeraceae; genus JAPLNB01. The sequence continues at coordinate 24,128 of JAPLNB010000259.1, forward strand.
TTCAGCTCATGAATGATCGTCACATGGCACGCCAGCATGTTCGGCAAATACTTCAACAGCCACAACGGCGTAAGTTGGCTCATCCCCTCCCGCCCCCATTTCTCCAGATCCAGCTTGTTTCCATCCCTCGCCGTGTGCATGGCGGCCGTCAGTTCATTCAACTCCGCGCTCAAAAGCCCCGCCCCGATGTTGCACCCGAACCGCTTCGAATCAAACGTCGGCGATTCCGTATACGCCTTCGACTGCAACCCCGAATCCTTGAACGCATCATCCGCCGCCACCACCGCCAACTCGATGTCCTTCGCCATCACCTTCGTCGCCTTCCGGTAGCTCTTGGGCACGAAGTCGCCGATCTTGTACGCCGGCACCTCCCCCGCAACCTGCGACGGAAACCCCGACGGATCAAACAACTGAATTCGCCGAACCCCCACCTGCCCCGCCAGCAGATTCTGCCAGAACGCCTTCGCGCCAATCCCAACGGGCGAAACAACACCAATACCTGTGATAACGACTCGTCGCATGGATGGCACGCTCAGCAATTCAGTCTTTGACAACCTTATAGATGAACATTGCAATGAACGAAAGGATGCCACCGAGGCCTACGTTGACCAGTGGCCAGCCCGGCAGCAGGAAAGTCATGGCCAGGCAGAAGATCAACGTGATCGTACCCCAGAGCACGCCCGATTTTCCCTCAATGTCGGCGATCCTGTACATTGCTACCACGGCCGCTATCAGGATGAGCCAGCCAATCACTTGCGGTACTCCTTCCCTCGCTGCTTACAACGCGACGCTGCGCCCTGTACGGTACGTCTTGAGCAGTTCGGTGAACTGCTCCGTGAATACGAAATTATGCTCCGGAAACTCCAACCCCGCCAGGTTCTGGTCAATGTGGCTGAACATCAGCTCGATCTCCGCCACCAGTTGCCCCCCACAAGTCACCGTGCCCGACGCGCTGGCGCCCTGCTCCGAAAACTGGTCGATCTTCGCGTGAAACTCCAGCGTATCCCCCGCCCGCGACAGCCGGTGAAATGTCGCCCGCCCGATCTTCGCCAGAATCACCTTCTCACCAAAGTTCGACGCCTCGCCCACCAATATCCCCGCCGTCTGCGCCATCCCTTCAATAATCAAGCTATGCGGCATGATCGGAAAGTCCGGATACAAATCGTGCAGATGCTCCTCCGCCAGCGACACGTTCTTCACCGCCGTCGCCGAAACCCGCGACCTGAACTCCGTGAACTTGTCAATCCAGATCCATCGCATGGTTGTCAGTGGCGAGTTGATAGTGGGTGGTTAATAGTTGGTAGAAGTCGGTCGCTTTCGATCCATCAACTACCAACTACCAACTACTAACTACTAACTACCAACTATCAACTTCTCACGCTTTCAGCTTGTTCTCGATGTAATTCACCACCGTATCCACGGTGAACTGCATCTTGTTGATGTCCGGGTCCGTGTCCAACTGCGTGAAATCCATGTGCGGCATGCGCTTCTTCAACTCCGCCATGCCTTCCGACGTGATCCGGCCCGCCACCACAAACGCCGGGTTCGTGAACACATCCTCCGGAAACATCTCCCCCCGCGGAATCTTGATCCCAAATGCCTTCTCCAACCGGAACGCGATGTCGAGAAAATCGATGCTCTCCGCCCCCAGATCACCCCGAAGCGTCGCGGTGGGGACCACTTCCTCTTCATCAACGCCCAACGCGTCAACCAGGACCCCTTGAACCTTCTGATAAATCTCATCACGCGACATTGCCATAGTCTGTCCTTTTTCCATTATCCTCTATCATCTGCCGTCCGCGCCGGCCGATCACGTCAACGGTGTCACCGCCGCCACCTTCGCAGCGATCAACGCCCAGTGCCGGCGGTTCTGCGCCTGCACCCGCCGGTCAATCTCGGCCAGTTCCGGCTGCTTCTCAGCCAGATTGAAATACGCCAATTCCAGCCGCGCCGATAACGCCCCGGCGCCTTCCACCGTGCCGGCAGCCTTGAACGTCCCGCCGGTCTCGGTCAGCTTCATCAGCTCAACCTCAATCCGCAAAAAGCTGCCCGGTGCCACAAACCGGCCATACTTCACGTTCCGCGCTTCCCGCAGCACCGCCATCGAACACGCAAAGTCCCGCCGCTGATGCAATAGCCACCCGGCCGCCTGCGTCATCGCTTCCAGCATCATCACCCCAGGCAGCACCGGAAACGTCGGAAAGTGATCCGCCAGATACTCCTCTGCCAGCGTCACATGCTTGTACGCCACCAGACGCTGCGGCTCCACACTCTCGATCTTGTCAATCAGGTAAAACTTCACGTACTTTCCACAACCCGCAGTCCTGCGGGGATGCCTATAGAGCGACACGTTGTATCGGTCAGGGGGATGGTTTGCAAGGCGGCTAGCACCCGCCCGAATGCCAAGTCATTGCCGAGCCCTTGCCTTTGGGCGGCCTATGGCTATACTCTCCGCCTCTTTACGGTCGGCGGCGGGGTGGCTGCAGTTGGAGTGTGAATATGGCTATCGAGGCAAAGCCTGGACAGAGTATCCGGGTGACAATCAAGAAGACGATTAACCGTGATTCGGCGCGCAAAACGTTGTGGCGTCTGTTCATGGGCGACAAGGTAGTTGCGGAGCCGATCGCGGTTCGCAGCGCCAATTTCGCCCCGCTGCCGAAACGCCGCGGCGGATGCATCTGGACCAAGCGGCCCAATAAGGTGCATCCGAAGTTGGACTGCGGCGACATGGCGACCATCAATGCGACGCCACAGGCCCTCAAGGACTTGAACAGCGTGGCGGCGTTCGTCGATGTCGCGGTGCAGTAAGTCTTTCTTTTGATTATGGATAGAAGCCCACGGCCGCGCCAATAGTATCTACACAAGTTCCGAGCCATGAGCGACCGATAATATTCCGCATGTTCCCGCGTTTTGCGGGGGCGACGCCCGGCACGCCCAGCGGTATCATCTACTGCTCGTGTCGCACCTCTCCCCCGCCCATCGTGCGGCGGCCGGCCTTCATGCCGACCCGTCGCTGAGCCGGTCCTTCGCCGCTACCCAGGCGGCATGGCGCTTTTATGGCAACGCCGGCGTCACCCTGCCGCAACTGGCCGGGCCGCTGATGGAGTGCGCCCGGGCCGATGTCGCCGACGCCTGCGACCAGCGTCTGCTGGTCCCCTTGGACTGGTCCAACCTCCACTACGGCGCTCACCACGCCAAAACCAATCGCATCAAGCTGGCCCATTTTCAAGACCTGGGCTACGAGTTGCTGACCGCGCTGGCGGTGTCCGACCGCGACGGTTCGCCGATCGCCCCACTCTGCCTGGACCTGCGGGCCGCCGATGGCGTGCATTCCACCCGCGCTGACGCCCCGCTCCGCTCGCGGTCGGCGCTGGACGGGCTGGCTCCGGTGATCGAGCACGTCCACGCCCTGACGGCGTCCTGGGGCAAGCCACCGGTGTTCATCATCGATCGCGAGGCCGACAGCGTCGGGCACTTCCGCAAGTGGCAGCGGTCGAACCGGGAGTACCTGGTCCGGGCCGACAACCAACGTCGGGTGCGGCACGAAGGGCAGGAGCGTCGCCTCGACGCCGTGGCCACCTTGCTCAAGCGGCGTCAGGCGTTCAGCGAGACGCGCTCGGTCGAGTTCCAAGGCAAGCCGGCCAAGCAGTTCATCGCCGAGACGAGGGTGGTGCTGCATCGCCCGGCACGCATCCACCGCGTCAACAAGCGCACGGGCAAGGCCAGGCACAAGAACGTTGCCGGAGAGCCGCTGAGCCTGCGGCTGGTCGTCAGCGAGGTCCGCGACGAACGCGGCAACAGGCTCGCCCGTTGGCTGCTGCTGACCAACCTTCCGGCGTCGATCCCCGCGGCCACCGTGGCCCTGTGGTACTACTGGCGATGGGGCATCGAGGTAAATTCTCGAGACGAGAAGAGCGTGCTGGGAGTCGGTGAGGCCCAGGTGCACCATGAGAGATCGGTGCAGGCGGTTCCCGCGGCG
>JAPLNB010000260.1 GCA_026693085.1 Planctomycetota bacterium
GTGAGGGAAGCGGGGGTATGGATGGGGTGAGGGGCAGTGTTTGGAGGCAATATCCGGCAATGGGAGGTGGAAAAAAGTTTGGCGGAGGGGGGTAAAAGCGTAAGATGAGCTGGAAAGGGGGTTTGAGTGGTTTTCTGTTTAATAGAACCGTTCAAAACCGACCCCAAAGTGACCAAAACCGACCAAAACCGACCGAAAACGACCGAAAACGACCAAAACCGACACATAGTGACCGCCGAGCATATGAGCGGGCGATTGGGGCTGAGGCGGTGCGGAATGAAATTGTCAAAGAGCCTGGAAGAGGGGATTTGCCCCCCGACCCGGCAGGGGGACCGCGTCCGGCCTGCCACGGAGGCATTATACCACAGAAGAGTGGCAATGTCAAGTAAAAAAGGGCCTGAATTGTTAGGGGGCGGAGATAGTCGGTTGGTTGGGGTCAGGGGGAGGTCGGCAGAAGAGGCGATCAGGCCATTCGGGGGGATAGGGCTTTTTCGGCGGGTGTTCAGCGGAGGCTGCTTGGCTGATAGAAGTGTTGGGTGGCAATTAGGGGATTTGGCGGGATTTTTGGGTGGCTGGGGAGGGTGGGGGATTGGGCGGGGTGGGAAGGGGATGGAGGCGAAGGGGACGGGGGTGGCGGCGAGGTTTTCTGCCCCCAAAATGAGTAGTGTCCCCATATCCGGCCCCTGCTGGCGACGAAGGCGGGTTCGGGAAATCATCCGGCGCTTTTCCGGTCCTCCGAAAAAGCGAGAAAACCTCGTTACTGTGGCCAGAAATGCAACCTGACATTTTTTGCACACTTGAAGGAACTGAAGCTGCCGACGATGTTGCAGGAGTACGCCGCGGTAGCGGGAGCCTGCTCCAGCGAGCGGGCCGTCCCCACGTCCCAGCCCCGCCTTTCGCACTCCGCATAGTCCATCATTGCCTGTCGCTCGGCCAGATCATTGAGCAGCCGATCGGCCTCCTTCCGCTTGCCGCCTCGCAGCCCGCTGCGCCAGTCCACCAGTTTCTGGAAGAACGGCTCGTAGCCCTCGTGCCTCAACGCGTGCAGGACTTCATGCACCCACTTCTTCCCCGCCTCCGTCTTCTCTCCCAGCGTCTTACGGCTGGCGTTATTCACGGCGTCGGCCACCCGTCCGAGGATCTGACGCACTTGGGCCTGCATTTCCGAAATGAACTGCTCCTTGTCCATGGTCAATAGCCGTTCCATGGCTTACTCCTGTAAAAACGCCCGACTCCGCCGTCCAACGCCTCTATTATGCCATCTCCCGGAAATTTGGGCACGCCCATTCGATGGATGGCAACGGCGAGCGCTTCCCCTGGTGGCGAATTCCACTATCCTTAGCGGACCCATTGGGCTATCTACCAGGAGAGACGGATGCAGTCAGACACACCCTGCGGATGCTACAAACCGGTGCTGGACCTTCGCGCCACCGAGCGGGCCATAAGAGTAATCAAGGAGTTTTTCCAGACGAACCTGGGGAGCAGCCTGAATCTTCTGCGAGTGAGCGCGCCTTTGTTCGTCGCGGCGGACACGGGGATCAACGACAACCTGAACGGCGTGGAACGGCCGATCTCGTTTCCGGTCAAGGGGCTGAACGATCGGCGAGCAGAGATCGTGCAGTCGCTGGCGAAATGGAAGCGGATGGCGTTGGGGGATTACGGTTTTGCGCCGGGCGAAGGGATCTACACCGACATGAACGCGATTCGGCCGGATGAGACGCTGGACGCGTTGCACTCGATTTACGTGGACCAGTGGGACTGGGAGCGGGTGATCACCGCGGGAGAGCGGAACCTCGATTTTCTGAAATGGACGGTCAGGCAGATCTACGCGGTGATCCGGCGCACCGAGGAGCACGTGGGCGGGTCGTACCCGACGATCAAGCCGGTGCTGCCGGCGGAGATTCACTTCGTGCATGCCGAAGAACTGCAGCAGCGTTTCCCCGAGCTGAGCCCGCGCGAGCGAGAGGACCGGATCTGCAAGGAGCACGGCGCGGTCTTCATCATTGGGATCGGGCATGCGCTAGCGGACGGGCAGGCGCATGACGGACGGGCGCCGGATTATGACGATTGGTCAACGCGGACGCCGAAGGGTCACGGGCTGAACGGCGACATTTTCGTTTACAACCCGATTCTTGGGCGCGCGTTCGAGTTGTCGTCGATGGGGATCCGGGTGGATCCCGGGGCGTTGAAGACACAGCTCGCGCTGACTCGGACGGAAGAGCGGGCCAAGCTGCTGTTTCACCGCCGACTACTGGAGGGGTCGCTGCCGCTGTCAATCGGCGGTGGGCTGGGGCAATCGCGGCTGTGCATGTTCTACCTTCGTAAAATGCACGTCGGCGAGGTTCAGTGCTCGATCTGGCCGGAGGATATGCGTCAGCGTCTGCGGGAACAGAATATCCCGCTGCTATGAGCCGGCGGTGCAATCGATGGCAAAGCGCGATGCGGGCGGGTACATTGGGTGGCATCGGGATGCGTGTGGCTCTTGTTCTTGTTCTGGAGGATTGACATGAACCGTCGAGATTTTCTGAAGGCGAGTGCGGGGGCGGTGGCGATGTCGGCGTTGGGCGGGTATGTGGCTGGGGCGGCGGATCCGAAGCCGCTGCGTGTGGGGCTGATCGGGACCGGGTGGTATGGGAAGGCGGACTTGCTTCGGCTGATCCAGGTGGCGCCGGTGGAGGTGGTTTCGATCTGCGATGTGGACAAGAAGATGCTGGCCGAGGCGGCGGAGTTGATTTCGACGCGACAGTTGAACAAGAAGAAGCCGCGGACCTATACCGATTATCGCGAGATGCTGAAGGAGAAGGATCTGGACATGGTGGAGGTGGCGACGCCGGACCATTGGCATGCGTTGGCGGCGATCGCAGCGATGGAAGCGGGGGCGGATTTGTATCTGCAGAAGCCGATCAGCGTGGACATTTCGGAGGGGGCGGCGATCTTGGCGGCGGCGCGGAAGCTGAAGCGGACGGTGCAGATCGGGACGCAGCGGCGGAGCACGCCGCATTTGATTGACGCGATCGAGAAGGTGATCAAGCCGGGGTTGCTGGGGAAGGTGGCGTACGCAGAGGTCTGCTGCTATTTCAAAATGCGGGCGCGGGGCAACCCTGCGGACTCTGATCCACCAGATTATCTGGATTGGGAGATGTGGCAGGGACCGGCGCCGAAGCGGCCTTATAACCCGATGGCGCATCCGCGCGGATGGCGGGCGTTCATGGAGTATGGGAACGGGATTGTGGGGGACATGTGCGTTCACATGCTGGACATGGTTCGGTGGATGCTGGGTCTGGGGTGGCCAGTGAGCGTTTCGTCGACGGGTGGGATATTGGTGGACAAGGCGAGCAAGGCGAACATATCGGATACGCAGGCGGCGATGTTTGATTTCGGCCAGACGAAGGTGACGTGGACTCATCGGACGTGGGGGGATGCGCCGGACCCGAAGTATTCCTGGGCGGGGATTCTGTACGGGGAGAAGGGGACGCTGAAGGCGAGCGTGTACGGGTACGACTTTTATCCAGCGGGGAAGACGGAATCGACGATGCGTGGGGAGCCGTTGTTGGAGTATGACAAGTATCCGGAGGACCGGACGGAGAAGGATTTGGAGCGGCATGTGGCGTCGGCGATCCGGTGGCACATGAAGGATTTGCTCAAGTGCCGGGAAACGGGTGGGCGGCCGGTGGCGGACGTGGAGGAGGGGTATATTTCGACGGCGAGCTGCATTTTGGCGAACCTGTCGATGAAGCTGGGGCGGTCACTGAAGTTTGATCCAGCGAAGTTGGAAGTGGTTGGTGATGAGGAGGCGACGCGGATGTTGAAGCGGGCGTATCGGTCGCCGTGGGTGCATCCTGGGGCGTAGGTTTTTGGCAGATTCGAGTTTTTGCTCACGATGGCGAGCACGTAGCACACGGAGAAGATGGCCAGCGAAGAACTCAACGCCCCATGCAAATGCATGGGGCGTTTATTGCAGGCGGGTATTCTTTGGGTGTTAATCAATAGTTGCGGCGTTGGGCGGCTCGTTGGCCGTTGGGGGCTGGGGTGAACATGTCGGAGGCTTTGAGGCCGAGGTCCTTGGCCAATTGGATGCTGTAGTCGAGCTTGCCCATGTTGGGGTAGCGGCCGTTGGAGCCGAAGGAGAACTTGAGGCCGGCTTCTTTGGTGGCTTTGAGGAATTTGATTTTGGGGAGCTTGAAACTGGAGCTGATTTCGATGGCGACGCGGTGTTTGAGGGCGGCGTCGAGGACCCTTTGGATGCGTTTGTCGGTCCAGAAGGCGTCGTATTGGTCGGCGAGGGGGGCTGGGAGCCAGGAGACGTTGGCGAGGAGGTCGATGGGCTGCTCGTTGATGATTTGGAGGTGCCAATCGACATAGCGGTCCATGAAGGCCTCTTTGTTGGAGATGTCAACGCGGTCGGTGACGCCGTTTTCCCACAGCTTGATGCGGGAGCCGTCCTTGCCGGGGAAGGTCATCGTGTCGGTGAGGATGTAATCAAGCTCGGCGAGGGCTTCTTTGGAAAAGCACTTAGCCCAGTCGTGCCATTCGGTCTGGATGCCTTTGTAGACGCCTTTGTCGTCGAGCATTTTGTTGCGAGCGCGGAGTTGGTCATCGTTGCTGAGGACGACGGGGTATTTGTTCTCCTTGGTGCCGGCGTGCTCGACGATGCCGAACTTGACGTTGCGTTCAATTGAGAGGGGAAGGACCTGGGCGATGGAGCTGTTGTCGAGGTGGACGTGGAGATCGATCAGGGGGAAGTCGAGTTCGGCGGCGGCGTAGAGGTGAGTGGGGACGGACGCAGCGGCACATGCAACGAGGGCGCCGGTGACGAACGTGCGACGAGAGGGTTGGTTGTGAGTGTTCATGTTAGATGATCTCCCAGCCTTTGCGGTAGGTTTCCTTGATGAACTTGTCGGCTTCCGGGGCGTTGGTGGCTTTCATGTTGGGGCCGTCCCAGACGAGGGGCTTGCCGGTGCGGAGGGCGACGTTTCCGAGGAGGACGATTTCGGTGAGTTTGGCGGAGTATTCGAAGTTTCCACTGGCAGGAGTGCCGCCTTTGCAGGCGATGAGCCAATCGGTGTGGTGGCCTTTGGAGCGAGGGAGGGTTTTCCCGGGGCGTTTGTATTCGCGGTGTAGGGAGAGGGGGAGGAGGTGGGGCATGCCGGCCCAGCCGCCGCCGGTGATGTAGCCTTTTTCGCCGATGAAGAGGATGCCGTTGCCGCCTTCGCCGATGCGTTGCTTGGCGTCATCGGGGTCGATGCCATCGGGGGTTCGCGGGCGTAGTCCGCCGTCGTACCAGGTGAGGGTGACGGGGGGGAGGTTGAGGCGTTGGCCGAAGCGGTAATAGCAGATGGAGCCGTTGGAGACGACTTCGGCATCGACGATGGTGGAGTAGGATTCGACGGCGGTGGGGTGTTGGAGGTTGAGGGCGAAGACGGCGGGGTCCATGTTGTGGCAGGCCATATCGCCGATGGCGCCGGTGCCGAAGGCCCACCAGCCTCGCCAGTTGTAGGGGGCGTATTCGGGGTTGTAGGGGCGGGATTCGCGTGGGCCGAGCCAGAGATCCCAGTTGAAGCCGGCGGGGACGGGCGGGGTGCCGGCGGGGCGGCCGAAGTGATCGACCCAGCGGCCGGTGTCGGACCAGACGTGGACTTCTTTGACGGTTCCGATGGCGCCGTCGGCGATCCACTCGGCGGTGAGGCGGAGACCTTCCTGGGAATGGCCTTGGTTGCCCATCTGGGTGGCGACGCCGGTTTCCTTGGCGACTTTGGCGACTTGGCGGACTTCCCAGATGTTGTGGGCGAGGGGTTTTTCGCAGTAGACGTGTTTGCCCATCTTCATGGCAGTGATGGCAACGAAGGCATGGAGGTGGTCTGGGGTGGCGCAGAGGATGGCGTCGATGGATTTCTCTTTATCGAGCATTTCGCGGAAGTCGACGTAGTCTTTGCAGCGGAAGTTTGGGGTTTTTTTGGAGTAGTGTTTCTCGATTTCGGCTTTGACGGGCTTTCGGCCGCCGAGTCCGCCGTAGTAGAAGCGGCCGAGGTCGGTCTGTTCGGCGGGATCGGCGAGGGCGATGATCTGTGCGGCGTCCTCGTTGAAGAGGTTCTGGGCGTTGGTACGTCCTTGGCCGCCGGCGCCGATGATGGCGACGTTGACTTTTTCGGAGGGGGCGACGAATTTGGGACCGCCGAGGACGTGGCGGGGAAGGATGGTGAAGGCGGCAGCAGCAGCGGCGGCGGCGCCGAGGAACTGACGACGGTTGACCTCTTTGGTGGTTTGTTTCTTGTTCATGGCGATGTTGTGATCCAGAAAAACGGTTTTTGTGTTGTTCGGCCAGCTCGGCCGACTCCTGGAAATGATACTGGATTTCGGGGCGGAGTGTTGTGGTGTGGAGGCAGGAACTTCTGGGAGGGGGAGAAGAGGTGGGCGTGCGGCCCGACCGCTCCGGGAGGGAGGTGGGTGGAGGGGGATCACAAGATGGGGGTTTGGAAAGGTGGGCGCGAGCGGACTATGCTTGGGTAGACCCATGGGGCACGAAGGTGGACATCATGGAGCGTCGGAAGTTTGGCAATAGCAGGCTGGAAGTGTCGGCGATCTCGTTTGGGTGCTGGATCGCGGGTGTGGATTGGTGGGGGCATTACACGGATGAAGCGGCTGCGGGGTTGATGCGGTTTGCGTATGAGCAGGGGATCACGTTCTTTGACAATGGGGATGCGTATGGGAACGGTCGGGCGGAGACGGTGTTTGGGAGCTTTTTGAAGAGCGTGCCGAGGGAGCGGGTGGAGATCGGGGGGAAGTTTGGATATGACTTTTACTCCGATCCGGGGTCGCCGGGGTCGCATCGGGAGCGGAAGCAGGATTTTTCGCCGAAATTCATGCGGTACGCGTTGGAGCAGTCGCTGCGGCGGCTGGGGACGGATTACATCGATCTGTACATGGCGCACAACATCAAGCTGCCGCAGTTCCGGGATGATTTGTTTGCTGAGCTTGGCAAGGTGCGGGATGAGGGGAAGATTCGGGAATGGGGGGTGTCGTTGGGGCCGGCGATCGGGTGGAGGGAGGAGGGGTTTGTCGCGATGATGGAGAAGGGGGCGAAGGGGGTGCAGACGGTGTTTAACCTGTTTGAGCAGAACCCGGGGCGGGAGTTTTGTGAGGTGGGAAACGCGTATGGGGTGGGGGTGCTGGCGCGAGTCCACGACAACAGCGGGATCTTGAAGGGGAATGTGAAGCTGGAGACGGTGATCGGGCCACAGGACCATCGGAAGTTCAGGGATGAGGCGTGGAAGGTGTATGGTTTGAAGAAGCTGGAGAAGGTGCGGAAGTATGCGGATGGGCATGGGATGACGGTGCATCAGTTGGCGTGCCGGTGGCTGTTGATGCATGGCGCGTTGACGAGCATAACAGGGACGTTCTTGAATCAGTTGGAGGTTCAGGAGGCGGTGGAGTCGCTGCGGAAGCCGCCGCTGACGTTGGATGAATTGGGGCAGATCTCGCTGGAGTATGCGGAGGATTGGGGGCTGGGGGAGGAGGCGCATCCGTGCGATTTGAAGAGCAGCGCGGATGGGCGGGGGAAGGTGAGGAGCGCGTATGTGGCGCCGCCGGTGATTATGGCATAACAGCCCCCCTACCCCCCCTGCCGGAGGACTGTTTCGTATTCGCGATCGATCTGGATGGGGGTGGGGGTACTGGGGAAATGGAGCCAGAGGGGGCGTGGGGTTTGGAGGCGGTAGTGGAGGCCGTCGGGTTGTCTTTGCCAGGTGACTTTGATCAGGCCTTGGTCGCTTCTGAGGGGGACCGCGCCTTGGGCGGACGGGAGGGAGCCGGGGCGGAGGTCGAAAGCAAAGTGATTTGTGCCGAGGTCGAATCTTGCCTGGAGGCCGAGGACGTAGCGTGAAAGTTGCCAGGTTGGGCATCCCGCCCACTGGTGGCAATGGGACCATCGGGTGTCGAAGACTTCGAGCCAGGTGGTTCGGCCGTCGTCGAGGGCCCAGCCCCAGCATCTGCGATACTGGTCGAGGACGAAATCCATCTCGCCGGCTTCGATGAGCAGGGGCAAGGCGTAGTGGCCGAAGTAGGGGGTGATGAGGCGGGGGTTGTTGGCGTTGGGGTCGCTGAGACGAGGGGCGGCTGGGTTGTTGGGGAAGCAGTCGAGGATGTGGGACTTGATGAATTGGATGCAGGGACGTTTGGCGGGTTCCTGGAAGAAGCCGAGTCGCATGGTGAGGGCGGCGCGGTGGTAGCCGATGCGGGGCCAATCGTATTCGTCACCGTTTTTTTGCGATTCCAACCAGCGGGTGATGATGGCGGCCAGGCGGGATTCGAGGGATTGGTAATGGGCGAGGCGATCGGTTTTGTTGATGGCGCGGCACCAGCGGAGCATGTCGCGGAGGGCGGCAAGGTAATGGAGATCAACGGCGATATCGGATGGGCCGTCGTTTCGGACATAGCCCCAATCGACGAAGCCCCAGGCGAGGTTGTCGCGGAGGCCGTGATCGGTCATGGCGAGTTCAAAGGCGGCGACATTGCGTTCGGCGACGGGGAAGAGTTGGTCGAGGAGTGCGCGGTCGCCGGTAAGCTCCCAGTAGTGGATGCAGGCGGAGATCCACTGTGCGGCGTAGGTGGAGAGGTAAGCCCCCCCGCCGGGGCAGAGTCCGGAGACGAGACCGTCTTCGCGCGCGCACTGTGCGGATTGGACGAGGCCGCGGCGGCAGAGTCGCAGATCGGAATAAGCAGCGGCGGCGATATCCATACCGACGGCGACGACGTCGCCGGCCCACTGGCCGCGTTCGCGGGTGGGGTTGTCGATGAGTGCATCCTCCGCACACGCCCGAAACGTCTCAATCCCGACGTTCCAAATCCTCTCCAGCAGCTCATCTCCGCACTTGAACGCCCCCTCAGGCCCATCGTAGTAGCCTCTCTCGACGAACTCTTCTTTCACGAACTTCACCTTCTCCACCGGCGCCAGAACATGCACCTCCACAAACCTTCCCCCCTTCGGCGTCAATGGCTCAAACTCCTGCACTCCGCCCCTGGCCACATAATGATCCAGATTGCACGAATCGCTCGCCGACAACGTAATCCACGGCCCCACCCTCGCATGGCTCAAGGCCTCGCTATACCCAAACTCCACCACCGCCCCCGCCGGCACATCCAACACAAACCTCGGCTTCATCAGTCTCACCCGCCCCAGGTCATACCTCTTCCAAACACCCATCGCCGGCACCTCTTTGCACTCCAGATCCCTCAGAAAGAACCTCACCGGAATATCATCCCGCTCATACCCAAACATCTCCGCCAATTCCCCTTCGCCAATCACCTTCCCCGCATGGACAAACCGCCTTACGCTCCCGATCGACAACTCCTGCATCTTCCCCAAGCGACGGTTCACGTCCGCCGGCTTCTCCCATTTCGAATCATCAAACCCCCCACTCTTCCATCCCCCCGGCACGCCTCGCGTATCACACCATTCAATCCACCCGAACTGCGCATTCACCCGCCGCACCTTTGAGCCGTATCCGCCCAGCTTCGCGCACTTCCACTGCACCGGCAGCACCTTCCCCGCCACCCTCACCTCACACCACAAGAACCCCGCAATACTCTCCAGCATCCGCGTCGCCAGGCCAATGTGATGCACCTGCACCGCCACCACATGTTTCCCCCTCCCCAGCTTCATATTCCTGCTCTGCCACTCGGGCGCACTGACATGAAATCTCCCCGGCCCCTCCGTCAGCCACTCCCCATCCACCCACAAACTGAACCACGACGCCCCCACCTCCCTACTCTCGCCCTCCCCGTCCGACTCCACCTCTTAACTCCCCCTGAACGCCAAGTAATAATCCGCCTCCCCCTCCTTGGCCCCCGCCCACCACATCACCGAGTCCTTCCCAACCTCCTGTCCCCACGCCGCCGCTCCCATCCCCACCACCAACCCCAAACCAACCACCACCGATAACTGAATCATCGCTTCACCTCGGTCTGGCCCATACTCGAACGGAAGCTCTCCCGCGAACAGCCCTCGCCTATCTCGCCGGCCCACCCCCCGGCGGGCGTGGCGGCGGCAACATCCGCTCCATCGCCTCTGTCATCTCACGCTCATCCACCACTCCATCCCGGTTCCTGTCCGCATCCTTGAACAGCCGCCCAATCTCACCCATCAACTCCTCCTTCGTCACCTTCCCGTCCCGATTCCTGTCCGCCCCTCTCATCATCCGCCTGCCCAACTCCCCCGGCAATCCTCCCCCTTGCCCCAACCCCGGCCCCTGCTGCCGCAACACCTGCCCGTCGCTCTTTCCGCCCAACTGCGTCAAAATCGACTCCACCCGCCTGCTCACAAACACCCGCAACGCCGGCTTCTGCCTCGCCATCTCCTGCCCGAATCCACCCACCCTCCCCGCGGCTCGCCCGCCCTTTCTCTCGTCCTCCATCGCGGCCGCAATCATCTTCTCCACGCCCGCGATCCGTTCGTTCATGTTCGCCACCGCAAATTCCCCCTCCACCATCCTCTTCAGATGCCCTCGATACGCCTCCCGGTATTCCTTCACACCCAGCACCCGCTCCACCAGCCGATTCGCCCCAATGCACGGCCGATCAATGCTCAAATCCATCTGCACATCGGGCGGCCCCGCCGGCACAAAACCTCCGAACGCCTCGTTCAGATCCCACGGAATCCACCACACCTTCAGCGTCTCCGGATGCACATACAAATAGAAGTTGTGGCCCGTCACCAGGTAACTGTCCAGGTTCGACAACACCACATTCACCGCCACAAACCGCAGAAACTCGTCCACCTCCATCAACTCGCCGAGGCTCTTGCCAAACTCCTCGTCGCTCCCCTGATGCACCAGCTTCACAAACTCGATCAGCCGTTTCTGCATCGCGGCATTCCCCTCCGTCCTGGCATCATACCGATCGCCATACGCCGCCCACCTGTCCCCCAGATACGGCAAGTCCCGCGTCCCCTCCGGCTTCAACAGCAGCCCCTTGCTCGATCCAAAGCGATCCTTCAGAAACCGCTTCCCCACATCCTCCACCATCGTGTACACCCCCAGGTACTCCCGCTCCAGCTTCCCCGGCACCGTCAGATACACCTTCACATACGCCGTCCGCGCCGCCGGCACCTTCATCTCCCGAAACAGCCCATACGCCAGCGTCTCCCGCATCTGCGACGCATCCATCGCATTGTTACTCAGATTCACGCACGTCAGCCCGAGAAACGTCTGGCCCTCGGCAAACCGGTTGAAATCCAGCTTAAACGGATACTTCATCCCACCCCCCGTCGCCTTGAACGATGAATTGCCTTTGAACCTCACCCCCACGTCCTTGTACGCCTTGCCGTCAAACTCAAGCTCCGCCTTCACAAACCCAAACTCTTCCGGCCTTCCAATCGGCCCCGCCCCGGGCCCCCGCCCCCGCCGTCCCATCAAACACCCCCCCCGCCTCATCCGGCCTCTTCTCCGCTCCTCTGGCCACCGTCCCCAACCCCACCACCAACCCCAGCATGACGACCGCCAATCTCTGTCTCATCATTCCACCTCTCTCGCATCGTACCTCTCCCTCCGTTCATCGTTCATCATTGATCGGTCATCGCTTCTTTCCCCTCCTCCCAGCCGCCACCCAGGGCTTTGTAGAGGGCGACGAGGTCGGTGGCGACGGCGCGTTCGCTGATGACGAGTTGTTCTTCGGAGATGTAGAGCGCGCGTTGTGCGTCGAGGACGTTGAGGAAGCCGGCGAGTTCGTGGGTATAGAGCTCGTTGGCCAGATCGACTGCGCGGCGATTGGCTTTTACGGCGTTGGCGAGGGACTGGCGGCGGGTTTGTTGGTGGGCGTAGGAGACGAGCGAGTTTTCGACCTCTTCCATGGCGAGGAGGACGGTGTTTTCGTAGAAGTCGAGAGACTGGGAGGTTCGTTCATCTTCGACCTGGATCCTGGCGCGGATTCGGCCGCGGTCGAAGATGGGCAGGCGGACGCCGGGGCCGATGGACCAGAAATTGCTGCTGGAGTTGAAGAGGGATTTGGCTTGGTCGCTTTGGAGGCCGATGCCGCCGGTCAGAGAGAATCTGGGGAACAGGTCGGCGGTGGCGACGCCGATGCGGGCGGTGGCGGCGGCGAGTTGGCGTTCGGCACGGCGGATGTCGGCGCGGCGGCGAAGGAGGTCGGAGGGCAGGCCAACGGGGATGTCGGGGGGCGTGGAGGGCATGCCAGAGACCTTGGACAATTCATCGGACAGCGAGCCGGGGAGTTGTCCGGTGAGGACGGCGATGCGGTGGATGGCGCGTCGGGCCGAGGTCTGGAGGATCGGCAGGGTGGCGGCGGTGGTGGCGACCTGTGCTTCGGCGCGGACGACATCGAGTTCGCCGGTGAGGCCGGCGTTGAAGCGAGTGCGCGTGAGTTCGACGGTATCCTGCTGGCTCTTGACGTTCGCGGTGGTGATGTCGATCTGTCGTTGGATGCCTCGCAGATCGAGGTAGTTCGCGGCGACTTCGGCAAGGAGTGAAACCAGCAGATCGCGGCGTCCTTCGATGGCGGTTCCGATATCGGCGTCGGCGGCCTCGACGGCGCGGCGGATGCCGCCGAAGACATCGAGTTCCCAGGAGGCGTCGAAACCCAACTGCCAGAGACTGCGTTCGGCAGAGAAGATTGCGGGGTTGAATCCGGTGGCGGGCACAGCGGTTGTCCCGGCGCCGCCGGTGGCATTGGATCCGCCGAGTGCCGCGGTGTCTGCGAAGCCGGTGTTTTCGCTGCCCTTGGTGCGTTGATATGAGCCGGAGGCATTGATGGTCGGCCACTCGCCGGAGACGACGATGCGGCGTTGTGCGCGAGCCTCGCGAATGCGTGAGGCGGCGATTTTGAGGTCGAGGTTGGACTGGACGGCGCGGTGAACGAGGGCATCAAGGACGGGGTCGTTGAAGGTTTTCCACCATTGGACAACGGCCACGGGCTGGGTGGTTGCGCCGCCGGCGATCTTTTCGCTCCAATCTGTCGGGAGCGTGGTTTGGGGCGGGCAATAGTCTGGGCCCACCTTGCACCCCCCTACCGCGAGCGCGATCATGACCAGACCCAAGCCGCCGGTTCTCCATCCGTTCCGGTAGTTCACCGCACACCTCCTTGGCCGCTGCTGCTGCGAGTGGCGCTGATGGCCGTCGTTGTTCCAAGCGGCGGCGCTTCGATGAACACGTCCATTTGCTGCCCAACATAAATGGGGAGGCTACCCTTATAGAAACTGTATATGACCTGGAGGACGCGGGTATCGACGCGTTCGGTGCTATCGCCGGTCAAGGAACGCTTGGGCACGACATAGGGCTCGACGCGGACAAACTTAAGGGGAGTTTTCAAGTCAGCGTTGCCGCGTACAAATGCCATAGCCGGGGCGTCCTTCCTGACTCGCCAGGCGTCATTCTCATCGACATCGACCCTGACGTACAGCGTGTCGATGTCGCCGAGGAGCATCAAGGGGGTAGCGAGGGGGCCTGGCTGGGCGTATTCGCCGAGGCGGATCTTCACCTGCAGGACCTGGGCGTCGATGGGGGATCGGATGAGGCGCTGATCGACATCGACGTGGGCCTGGTTGACGGCGGCTTGCCGGCTTTGACCTTGTCGCCGACTTTCATGTAGACCTCGGTGACGACCTGGCCGACGGGCGTGCCGATGGCGATGTACTTGGCGCGGTCGCCGACGAGCATTTTCAGGGCAATGAGGTTTATGGCTTGCTTCCTCTGGCACCGACAGGCCAGTTGGCCAGGGCAGCCAGCAAGAAGTTGGCGATGGGGTCGCCCAGCGCGTCAATATCGTCGGGAGTGAACTTCAGGTCGGGGTGAAGCCGCGAGATGACGACTTTGGAATGTCGATAGAAGACGCACTGTGAGATAACACTCCGGGTGGAAAGCTCGACATCGCGTTGGGAGGCGGCGGGGCCGATGATCTCACCGCCACCGGAGGACAGCTCGTTTTGTGTTGAATCCGGGTTGGAGCCCGTTAAAGCTTGGGGCCCTTGGTTGCCTGCCAGACAATTTTGGCTTTTCCGAGGACGGTTCCGGTAGCGAAGGCGATGTCGACCTGTGCGATCTGGTACTCGGCGGTGGCCTGGATTTCGGAGAGGGCGGCGTTGGCCAGGCGGGTCTGGGCGTCGAGGACGTCGTTGGAGGTTCGCATGCCCTGGTTGAACTGCTGTATCTCAGCCTGGAGGGTGCGGGTTGCGGCGGCGACGCGGGTCTTGGCGGCCATGATGCGTTGCCAGCTCGATTCGAGTTGGTCCGCGGCGCCGAGGACTTCTTGTTCGATGGTGGCGGCCTGCTGTTCCTTGGTGGCGATGGCCTGCAGGCGTGAGGCAAGCGAGCGTCGGAGGCGGCTGCGGGCTGCTTCATTTCCGATCGGCACTTGAACGCTGACGCCAACCTGGTGATCGTCGAAGTCGTTGTCGCGGAGCATGGTGAAGGAATCGCCGAGGGTTGGGCCGAGGCCGTTGATGTTGTACTGGTATTGCAGGACGACGAGGGGGAGCATCTGGTTTTTCGCGTATTTCACATTGGCGGTCTCGAGCGCGATCTGAAGTTCGGTGGCAAGCATTTCCATTCGCTGTTTGAGGGCGACATCGACCAGGCGGTTGGGATCGACCTGGTAGTAGACGGCGTTGGGTTCGGTGGCGGGGACGACGATGGTGGGGGTGTTCATGGCGAGGTCGGTGCGGTTGAGGACCCTCTTTAATTCGCGTTGGCGGTCGCGGGCGTCGAGTTCGGCGCGGATGACGCCTTCGAGGGAATCGGCGACGCCGGACTCGGCGCGGACGACCTCGACCTCGGCAGCCAATTCGGCGCGCACGCGCCGCTGCGCGCGTTCCAACTGCGAGACCGCGAGATCGTGCTCTTTTTCCCTGACCTCAAGAGCGCGGCGGGACGCGTAGAGGCGCCAGTAGAGGCGGTCGGCTTCGGCGAGGACGCGGGTGACTTCGAGTTTGGTCCTGGCCTCGGTCCGCTGCGAGGTATAGAACGCGATGCGGATGGCGTGGGCGTTGGCATCGGTTCCGGCGCCTTTGAACAGGGGCTGGCTGATTGCGGCGGTGAAATCGGAGGTGTGTGCGGGGTTCAGGGTTGAGAACTCGTTGTTGGTCTCAAAGCGGTTGACGGGGACGTTGAAATTCAAAGTCCCACCGGTCCGGAGGGGGACCTGGACACCGGTGTTGGTTGTCAGGCTGGTGTCCTGGGTGCTGTTGAGCTTGCTGGAGGTGGGGGCGTCGATCTTGCTGTAGTTGACGTTTGTGTTGAAGACTGATTCGAAGGCTGCCTGGGCTTCGGTGATGGCCTGCTGAGCGATGGTCGGGTTGAGGAGCTCGACTTTCAGATCGAGGTTGTTGGCGAGCGCGGCTTGGCGGACCTCTTCGATGGTGAGCTGGACTTGTGCCGCGGGCCGGGTTGTTGGGCGTGTGTCGGGCCGGGTTGCGGCGATGGCGGGCATCTCGGTGTTGTCGATGCGTTGGAGGGTTTCGCGGGGGACGACGAGTTCGCCGGTGGCACCCGTTCCGAAAGACCCGTCGCAGCCCGCGAGGATCAGGCAGGTTAGCCAAGCACTGAGCGCAGGGACCGGACCGCATCTGCAAGCCGCTCTCTTCCACACCATGGTTTCTCCAGAAACACCGAAGCCTTATTCATGCCGCAGCGCGTCGATCGGGTCGAGGCGAGCGGCTTTGATTGCAGGGAACATTCCGAAGATAAGTCCGACTGCACCGGCGAATCCGAACGACAGTGCGACGGCCCAGCCGGGAATGTACGCTTTTCCCAAGTGGGCCGCGGGTATGCTGGCCATGGCACTGGTGAGGCCCTGGCCGGCGCCGACACCGATGAGGCCGCCGAAGCAGCAGAGGACGACGGCTTCGACGAGGAACTGGAGGAGGATCGCGGAGGGTCGGGCACCGACGGCCTTTCGGAGGCCGATTTCGCGGGTGCGTTCGGATACGCTGACGAGCATGATATTCATGATGCCGACGCCGCCGACGATGAGGCTGATGCCGACGACGCCGGCGGCGGCCATGGTGATGGCACTGGCGACGCTCTTGAACTGCTGGACGAATTGTTCGATGACATCGACGCCGAAGTTATTGGGTTCGCCGGGCTGGAGGCGGCGTTGTTTTCGCATGAAGAAGTTGAGTTCGGCCTTGGCGTCGTCGGCAAGTTCGGGGGATTTGCAGGCGGCGATGACGAACACGCCGGAGTAGGGGTTGGCTTGGCGCAGCGTGCGGAAGGGCGCGAAGACCTCGAGGCCGGAGGAGTTTTCGCCGAACATCCAGGATTCAGCGCGGGCTTCGATGACTCCGACGATCATAAAGCGGGTGGAGCCGACCATGATGGATTGGCCGACGCACTCTTTCTCGAGGCCGAGTTTCTCCTGGACCTTGGTGTTGATGAGGCAGACGGGGCGGCAGTGTTCGTTGTCGATGAGGGTGAAAGGGCGGCCTTGGATGACGGAGCGGTTTTCGATCTTGTGCCAATCCGGCTCGATGCCGACGAATTTCACATTTTCCTCTGAGTGGCCGGCGAAGGAGATGGTTCGGCCATTCTGTTCGGTGATGCGGGTGAACGCCGCGACGGAGGGGCAATGTTCGAGCATGCCTTCGAAGATTTCGGGCTTGAAGCGGACTCGGTGCCAGGCAGCGTGGGAGCGGGCCATCCGGTAGTTGGGGAAGATGAAGATTTTATTGGTTCCGAAGTTCTCGAATTCGGTGAGGATGTTGGCCTTGAGACCCGTGAGGGCGGCGATGACGGCGGTGACGGAGGCGACGCCGATGACGATTCCGATGGTGGTGAGGGTGGAACGGACCTTGTTGTTCCAGATCTGTCCGAGCGCGAGAAATGCGCTTTGGTAGATGATCAGAAGCACGGCAAGGGGCAGGCGAAGGAGGGTCATACGAGCGTCTCGCTTTGGGCCGCGGTGGCAGTGGGCATCACGTCGACGTTGGTATGCTTGCCGTTTCCGTTTTCGCCAGGGGTGGCGTTTTCGATCGGCGAGACGTGATACAGGACATCTTTCTCGATGGGGAGATCGGAGACGATGCGGCCATCCCTCATGCGGATGATGCGTTTGGCATGTTTGGCGACATCGGCTTCGTGGGTGACCATGATGATGGTCTGGCCGCGGCGATGGAGTTCTTCGAAGAGGGCGAGGATTTCCACGCTGGTTGCGCTATCGAGGTTTCCCGTTGGCTCATCGGCGAGGAGTATGGCGGGGTTGGCGACGAGCGCGCGGGCGATGGCGACGCGTTGTTTCTGTCCGCCGGAGAGCTGGTTGGGCCTGTGTTTGATTCGGTCGTGGAGGCCGACGTTTTGGAGAGCGGCCTTTGCGCGTTTTCGGCGGTTCCACCATCCGTCACGGGAGTAAATGAGAGGCAGTTCGACGTTTTTCAGAGCGGTGAGGCGGGGCATGAGTTCGAAGGACTGGAAGACGAAGCCGATGCATTCGTTGCGTACGCGAGCGAGGGAGGCGGCGCCCATTTGGGTGGTGACCTGGCCGTCGAGTTCATAGACACCGGAGGTAGGCCGATCGAGACAACCGAGGATGTTCATCAGGGTGCTCTTGCCGGAACCGCTGGTGCCCATGACGGCGACGTACTCGTTCTGTCCCACGTCCAGATCGACGCCGTCGAGGGCGCGGATCTCCTCGACCCCGACTTTGTATACCTTGGTGATCTTGTCCAATCGTATAACGGCTGGCATCTGAGATCTCGCTTGTGTCTTACTTTGCCACCACAGCGGCGGGCCTGGTTGTGGGCTGGGTTGTTGCGGCCTTTTCCTCTTTGAGCTTCTGATCGTGCTGGACGGACTCGAGCACCTTGTAAGGTCCGACGACAATCGGGTCGCCGGGGTTGAGGCCGGACTCGATGATAGTGTACATGATATCGCTGGCGCCGATCTTGACGGGAGTGACGATGGCCTTGCCGTCGACGAAGCGATAGACGACGGGGGCCATGGTTTTCTTTTTGTCAACCTCGGCTTGGTCGCGGATACCGACGGGCAGGCTGTCGACAGACCGGCCGAGGACGGTCTGGCTGGGGACCTTGATGACGTTCTGGTGGTGTTTGGTTTCGATGTCGACATCGGCGGTGAGGCCGGACTGAATGCGTTTGCCGTCGGTGTTGAGGAGGACTTCGACCTTGTAGTACTTGGTGCCGTCCCGGTCGTCGGTGTGGGCGAGGGCGACGGTGTGGACGCGGCCTTCGAAGAGCTTGTCGGGGTAAGCGGGGGTACGGACGATGGCTTTTTGCCCGACCTGGACGTTGGCGACGGAGGTTTCGTCGACCCTGGCAACCATGAGCATGCGCGACATGTTGGCGACTTCGAGGATGACGGTTCCGGGGTTGTTCATGGTTCCGGTCATCACGACTTCGCCGACCTTGGCATTGAGCTTGGTAACAACGCCATCGATCGGCGACTTGATGGTGGCATAGCTGAGGTTGTCGTCGGCGCGAGTGATGTCGGCGGCGGCGGCCTCGAGGTTGTGCTGCATCACGGTGAGGTTTCGGCGGTCGGCTTCGAGGTTCTCCTTGGCCACATTGAGTTCGGCCTCGACCCGGTCCACCTTGGCCTGGGCGGTATCGACGGTGGATTGACTGACATCGCTGGAGGCCAGGAGTTTCCTCTGGCGGTCGAGATCGCGTTTGGCATCCGTCAGGCCGACCTGTGTGGCGACGATCTGTGCCTTGGCGGATTCGATCTTGGACTCTGATACCTTGATTTGCGCCTCCTGGGCGGCCTTGCGGGCCTCGGATTGCTTCAACTGCGCCTTGAGGTCCTTGTTATCGAGGACGATGAGGATATCGTCCTTCTTGACTGGGTCGCACTCTTTTTTTGGCAGTTCGGCGATTCTGGTGGAGACCCGGGCGCTGATGGAGACCCTCTCATCGGGTTGGATGATCCCCGGCGAGCTGACGATCTCGACGAGATCGCCTTTTTTGGCGAACTCAATGCGTACGGATGTGCCCTGGGCTTCCGCGGCCGCCTTTTTCCAAAGCCACCACTGTCCGCCGGCGTAGAGGCCCCCCAGAACGACGGCGGTCACAATTACTGTCATGATGATCTTCACAAGTGCGCTCTCGTTAGAAACCCACGGAATTGCGCAACCCGCGCTATCCGCACGCCAGCATACGCCATTCCCGCAAGCAGTTCAAAACAACGCTGCTTATCCGCGTACGAACGTCAGATGGCTGGCGTCTACGCGTATATAGTCGCCGACTTGCGCAATTGTTGCACGGGGTCGACCCGTTCACAATCACCCAATCCGCGGAGCGTCGCTGCCATGTCGCACCAATTCGCTTTCTGATCATTACTGGAGAATTGGCAGTGGCGTTGGTGTTCGTTGGCCCTTTCGCCGGAGCGGCACTGAGTGATAGACTCCAGACACCAATGGGAATGTTGCGACTCGATTGCGGCGTCATGTGGGCACGTCTTGGCCGTCTGGGTGTGTGGCCGATTCTGCTCTTAACGGTTTTGCTGATCGGCTGCACGACGACGGTCATCCCACCACCGTCACCGGCGGATGCGGTGAAGGTGTATCTTCTGGATCATGGTCGCCACCCGAGCCTGGTGATGCCGACTCCGGAGGGTCATCTTGTCCGGTACGCGTACGGGGACTGGTCGTGGTATGCATTGGCGCGGACGGGGAATCTGGACGCGCTTCGCGCGGTTCTCTGGTGCAACCCAGCGGCCCTGGGGCGACGGGAGTATGGGTCGGCGGACCTGGATTCGGTCCTTGGGCAGGCACCGGCGGTGCATGTTTACCAGATCACCGTCTCTGGCTTTGAGGTGGAGCAACTGCGCGGCAAGCTGAACGCTGTTTTCGAGCGTAACATCTCCACGCTGCACGCCAATGAGGAGTATTGCCTGGATTTCGTGCGCGACCCGCGGCCGTACTCGGGCATCCACAACTGCAATCACGTGATGTCGAGTTGGCTGCGGCAGCTCAACTGCGAAGTGAACGGTCTGTCTTTTCTGTGCACGTGGAGAGTTGTTTCTGCGGCGGATTGACGACAGGGCGGCAGCCGCTCGTTTTGTTTTTTATTGCTTCCACCTCGCTCCATCTTTTCAACCACACTGTTTGGCTCTAGAATCACGGGCTTTGTTTTGGAGTGATGTGTATGACGACCGCGAGCGACCTCACGAACGACACCAAAGGCCCTGCCACCCGCGTGGTCAACTACGCCCTGATGCCGGGGGCGGCCGATGAGGATGTGGATGTTCAATCGGAAGAGATGCTGGTGAATATGGGTCCGCAGCATCCATCGACGCATGGCGTGCTTCGGATTGTGCTGCGCACGGACGGGGAGCTGGTGCTGGAGGCGGTTCCGCACCTGGGGTACCTGCACAGGTGCAAGGAGAAAATCGCGGAAAACCTGCCGTATTACCAGTACATTGGGTACACCGACCGGCTGGACTATCTGGCAGCGATGAACAACAACCATGCGTGGGCGATGGCGGTTGAGAAGCTGGCGGACATTGAAGTGCCTCAGCGAGCGGAGTACATCCGGGTGATGGCGGTGGAGCTCAACCGGATTGCGTCGCACCTGGTGTCGTTCGCGTCATATGGTTTGGACCTGGGGGCTTTCACGCCGTTTTTGTATGCGTTCCGGGACCGGGAGTACATTCTGGACCTGTTTGAGCAACTGTGCGGGGCGCGGCTGACGCTGTCGTATATTAATGTGGGCGGGGTGACGTGGGATCTGCCGCCGGGGTTTATGGAGAAGCTGATCGAGTTCGTGGATTACTTTGAGCCGAAGATCGACGAGATGAATGATCTGCTCAGCTTCAACCACATTTTCATCAAGCGGACCGCGAACATCGGGATCCTGAAGAAGGACATGGCGGTCAGCTACGCGTGCTCGGGGCCGATGATTCGCGGGTCCGGGATTCCGTTGGACCTGCGGCGAGATCGGCCGTACTCGGTTTATTCGGACCTTGAGTTTGACATCCCGGTCGGCCAGGGCGCCAAGGGGACTGTGGGCGACTGCTGGGACCGGTACTGGGTGAAGATGGAAGAGATGAAACAGTCGTGCCGGATTCTGCGGCAGTGCGCGAAGAAGATGCCGGACGGGGCGTTCCGCGCGAAGCTCCCGCGGGCGATGAAGGTGCCGGCTGGCGAAGTGTACTGCGAATACGAGAACCCGCGTGGGCATTTGGGGTTCTACATCGAGTCGCAGGCCGGCCCGGTTCCGTACCGGGTCAAGATCAAAGGTCCCTCATTTGTGAACCTTGCTGTCGCGGGCGAGCTTTGCCGGAATGTGATGCTGGCCGACATTGCGGCGATTATCGCCTCGATTGACATCGTGATGGGCGAAGTCGACCGGTAATCGTGCTGCGGTTATGATGATCGCATGGCACGGAGGCGCTGGCGCCGCAATCGATCTTGGCCGCTGGTGGGATGGGTGGTGCTGTTTCTCATGGTTGCGCTGGCGGTGTCGATCGTGCTGTGGCGCAGGTATCACCCTGCGGGTTCGGCGCCTACGACCCGGCCGACTGTCCAGGCCGTCAATCGGCCGATCCGGATCGGCACATGGAATCTCCGCAAGTTTTCGGAGCGAGCGCGGCCGGACCTGGTTGCGATCGCAGACATCATCAAGTCGTCGCAGTTCGATCTGGTTGCGATCCAGGAGGTTCAGCAGGAAGGGCAGACGGTGCAACGCCTGCGGCGACAGCTCAACGAGCCATGGCGGCACGTTATCAGCGACGGGGCGGGCAATAACGAACGATTCGCCTTTTTGTACCGTAGCGACGTGATTGAGTTGATCGGGCAGGCGAAGCTTGTTGATGCGTCGGCGGCGTTTGCGCGGCGGCCGTACATGGCGACGTTTCGCGCTGGCCAGTTCGATTTTGTCCTGGTTACTGTGCACATCTGGTTTGGGCAGGCCGGCGCCAACGACCGGCGGAGGCAGGAAGTCGTCGCTATCGCGAGTGGTGCGCGGCAGCTTGCGGCGGGATCGAAGGAAAAAGACGTGATCGTGCTCGGCGATTTCAATGAGTTTCACGGCAACGGGTATTTGCGCTATTTTGAGAATCAAGGTTGGAAGCGTCTGGTCCGGGAGCCGACGAATCTTTCGTCGACCGAGGCGTATGACAGCATTCTGATCGACCCGCGTTTCACGCGCGAGTTTGCCGGGCGGGTCGGAGTCATCCAGTTTGACAGGCTGCGTTACGCGACCGACCGCGCGCGGGCGGTCGATGATGTTTCGGACCATCGGCCGGCCTATGCGGATTTTCGGACCGACCTGCCGGACGACGATTGACGCGGATGGTGATCAAACGGACAAGCGGAGGGAACAACGCTGGACGTTGGGTGTCGAAACTGGCAGGCGAGTCGGCTGGTTGGGCGGGTGGACTGGCGGTAGGGTGCACGGACGAGGTAGCGCGATGGCTTGCGGATGGATTTGTGGGTGCATAGTTCTGCTGATCTGCTGCACAACGAATGCGGCGGCCGCGACGACCAAACCCACGACGCGGCCTGCGGATGAGGTGTTCGCGACGGATCGGCTGTGGATCCTGCATCTGCGGATGACGGGGGACGACTGGCGGGCGATGCAGCCAGCGGAGCGCGGGCAATCGCGGCTTGCCGGCATCTTTTCGCCGGCAACGCGACCGGCGACGATGCCCGCGACCAGGCCGGCGGCGAATGCGAAAGCTCCGCCGGCGGAAGTGAAGCCCCCGAATCGCAAGTCGAGGGGGCAGGAGTTTGCGTACATCTGTGGGAGCGTCGACTTCGATGGCAAGGCCTATGAGGATGTCGGCATCCGCTTCAAGGGCAACGCATCGTACGCGGGGTCGGCCAGGGCGATGAAGCGGCCCTTCAAGCTGGATTTTGACCGATTTGTGGAGGGGCAGAAGTTTTGCGGCCTGACCCAATTGAATTTGAACAACAATTCCTTCGATGCGTCCATGCTTCGCGAGGCCTTGTCGTATGAGGTTTTCCGCGGGGCGGGGATACCTTCGCCGCGAACGTCGTTTGCGCTGGTATATTTGACGGTGGAAGGCGTGCACAATCGGGAATGCATCGGGTTTTACACGCTGATTGAAGAGACGGGGAACACCTATCTCAAGCAACACTTCGGCACGAGCAAGGGGTTGTTGCTGAAACCTGAGGGCGCCGCGGGCTTGCCGTACTTTGGCGAGGAGTGGGCGCCTTATGAAGCGTATGGCGTGAAGACGGATGCGACGGCGGAGACGAAGCAGCGGTTCGTCGAATTCACGCGCCTGGTTCAGAAGGCGAGCAACGAGGAGTTTCGGGAGAAAATCCACTCGTATCTGGCGGTGGACGAGTTTCTGCGGTTCATCGCGGTCAATGCGCTACTATCGAACCTGGACAGCTTCCTGACGGGTGGGCACAACTACCTGATGTATGTGAATCCCGGAGACCAGCGGGTCCATTTCATGCCATGGGACATGCATTTGTCCTATGGAGGGTGGGGGCCGATCAACACGCTGGAGCAGCAGACGAATTTCAGCATCGATCGGCCCTACCTGGGGCGAAGCCCGTTGATTGAGCGGGTGCTGGCGATCGAGGAATATCGCACGGCATATCGCGAGCACGTAAAGCGGATCATGGCGACGAGTTTTTCGCCGGAGTATCTGCATCGCCGGGTCGATGAGATGAACGCAGTGATTCGCAAGGCTGAGGGAATCGCCAAGGCCGAGGGCAAGACGACGCCCAAGGCTGGGGAGCTTGGCGGGCTGGGATCGACGATGCCTGATATCAAGATCTTCGTGGCCAAGCGAGTGGAATGCGTGAGCGCGCAACTGGAAGGCAAGATGAAGGGGTATGTGCCAACGTGGCAGGACGTTGCGGCGGCGCGGGCGAGGAAAGAGGCGAACGGCCTGGCGTTGCCGCTGGCGGCGGCGATGTTCAAGGCGTTGCATCCGGCGAAGGAAGGTGGGCTGACGGAGGCCGAATTGACCGCGGGCATTGCCAGGTTCTTTGTGGAGACCGACCTCAGCAAGCGTGGGAGTTTGGACGAATCGACATTGGCAGAGGCGTTGAATGATCTGACGCCGCAGGCGCTGGGCGGGCGGAGGGGAAGAAACCCGCAGCGGCGGGGGATTGGGATTGAGTGGCGGTGGGAAGGGCCGGGGGCGTTCCTGGCACGGGCGATCATCCGGGAAGCGGATAAGAACAAGGACAAGCGAGTGAGTCTGGACGAGCTGCTTGCGGGCGCCAAGCAGGCGTTTAATGAGGCCGACGACCAGAAGGACGGGAAGCTGGATCAGGATGAATTGATCGTCGCGATCTCAGGGCTATGCCGGCCGCGGGAGGAGCAGTAAGGCGGCACTATTCAGTTCCCAGCTTGACGCCGCCGGCTGGTGGGGATATTTTGCACGTCGCATGCTTAAGCGAACGCCCTTTTATGATTTTCATGTCGCAGCCGGTGGCCGGATGGTGGATTTCGCGGGCTGGGAGATGCCGCTGCTGTATCGGTCGATCGTGGACGAGCACGAGCAGACGAGGCGTAGCGGATCGATCTTCGATGTGTCGCACATGGGG
Source organism: Planctomycetota bacterium (assembly GCA_026693085.1). Lineage (GTDB taxonomy): Bacteria > Planctomycetota > Phycisphaerae > Tepidisphaerales > Tepidisphaeraceae > JAPLNB01. The sequence continues at coordinate 24,490 of JAPLNB010000260.1, forward strand.
AGGCTGGCGTTCAGCGGGCCGGATGCCCAGCGGTTTCTGGATCACGTGGCGACGCGCCATCTTGGCGACCAGGTTGTAGGGCAGTCGCGGTATTCGCTGGTGTGCAATGAGTCTGGCGGAGTGCTGGACGACGTGATCGTATCGCGGGACGACTCGGACTGGATAATGGTGTGCAACGCCGGCAACCACGACAAGCTCGTCCGCTACTTCACAGAGGTGCGAAGCCAGACGAATTACGACGTGGACATCGCGGACAATACCGAATCAACGGGGATGGTCGCGATCCAAGGGCCGAAGGTCATCGACAAGCTGGCGGATCTTCTGCCGATCGATCTGAGGGGCTTGAAGCGATATCACTTCGAGACGACGAGCGTGATGCTGGTGCGGCTGACGGTTTTTCGCTCGGGATACACAGGCGAGGACGGCGTGGAGATTGTACTGTCGGCGAGGGTCGCGGGGATGATGATGAAGATGATTGGCGGCTCGATGGGCAAGCCGGATGCGACGATCAAGCCGGCCGGCCTGGGCGCGCGGGATACGTTGCGGCTGGAGGCAGGCATGCCGCTGTATGGCCATGAGCTAAGCGAGACAATGGACCCGCTGTCGGCAGGGCTGGGGTGGGCGGTGGATCTGAAGAAGGAATTCATCGGGGCGGACTCGCTGCGGGCGATTGAACGGCATGGCTTGAGGAAGAAGCTGGTGGGGCTGGAACTGGACGGCAAACGAATTGGCCGGCAGAGATCGGTCGTGATGAAAGACGGCCAGAGTGTCGGCGAAGTGACAAGCGGGACCTTCTCGCCGACGTTGCACAAGTCGATCGCGATGGCTTACGTGGGGGTTGAGCACGCGGCAGAGGGAACGAATGTGTCGGTCGATCTGAAGGGCACTATGATTCCGGCGAACGTGGTGAAACTGCCGTTCTACAAGAAGCCGACGACATGAGATTCATGGGTTGTTGATTGCGCGGTGGTGATTCAAAGACGGGAAAAAAAGATTATGGCTCTTCCTACCGATCGGAAATACCTTCAGACGCATGAGTGGCACCTGGTGCAGGGCGATACAGTGACCATCGGGATCACGCAGATCGCGGCGGACGAGCTGACGGATATCACGTTCGTGGATTTGCCGGAGGTGGGGGACCCGGTGAAGGCGGACCAGCCGTTCGGGGAGATTGAATCGGTCAAGGCGACGGCCGACCTCATCAGCGGGATATCCGGCAAAGTGACGGCGGTTAATGAAGAGCTGGCAGCGAACCCTGGCGTGGTCAACAGAGACCCGTATGCGGCCGGCTGGATGCTCAAGGTGAAGATGAGCGACCCGAGCGAGATGGGCAAGCTCCTGGCGGCGGATGAGTATTCCAAGAAGGCAGGGCATTAGCGCTACGGGGATTATGAATTGCAAAATTCTGGGCAAGGGCTAAGAATTGGGGGATGGATTATGTTCAGATTACGCAGAAACAACGAGACGAGATGCTGCGGGCGGTGGGCGCATCGTCGATGGAAGACCTGCTCAGGCAGGTGCCCGACGAGCTGCGCCTGAAGCGAGAGTTGAAGATACCCCAGGGCATGGATGAGCTGGCGCTGCGGCGTCATCTGGAGGACCTGGCTGCGCAGAACAGCTCGGCCGATGGGCAGGTGTGTTTCCTGGGCGCTGGCGCATACGATCATTTCATTCCGGCGGTGGTGGATCACCTGGCAATGAAGGCCGAGTTCCTGACGGCGTATACGCCGTATCAGGCGGAGGCATCGCAGGGGTCGCTTCAGGCGTTCTTCGAGTTTCAGACGATGGTCTGCCAGCTTACGGGCTTGGACGTCAGCAACGCATCGCTGTACGAGGGCGCGACGGCAGTGGCCGAGGCGGCGCTGATGGCGGCGAACACGACGGGCAAGCGCGAGATTGTGGTCAGCCGGGGCGTGAACCCGGATTACCGGCGGGTTTTGCAGACCTATCTCTCGGGTATGCCACTGTCGTACGAAGAGGTCGGGCTCAAGCATGGGGTGACGGATTCGCAGGAGCTTGAGGCGGCATTGGAGGAGGATACGGCAGCGGTGATCGTGCAGTCGCCGAACTTTCTTGGGCACGTGGAACGGGTGGAAACGCTGGCGAGGTTTGCCAGAGCGAATGAGTCATTGGCAGTGCAGGTTTTCAATCCGATATCGCTGGGTTTGCTGAAACGGCCGGGCGAGATGGACGTGGACATTGCGGCGGGCGAGGGTCAGGCGCTGGGCACGCCGATGGGGTTCGGTGGGCCATACCTGGGCTTGTTTGCCACGAAGGAAAGGTATGTGCGCAAGATGCCGGGGCGGCTGGTGGGGCAGACGGTGGACGCGGAAGGCCGGCGGGCGTTTTGCCTGACGCTGCAGACGCGCGAGCAGCACATCCGGCGGGAGAAGGCGACGTCGAATGTCTGCACGAACCAGGGACTGATGGCCATGCGGGCCAGTGTGTACATGGCCGCAATGGGCGCCAAGGGGATGCGGCGGGTGGCGCAGCTCTGTTTTAACAAGGCGAGCTACCTGGCGAATCAGCTCAAGGCTGCGGGGGTGTCGCTGAAGTATCCAAAGCAGCCGTTTTTCAATGAGCTGCTGGTGGAATTGAAGCGGCCGGTGGAGAAGGTTCTGCCGGAGGCGGAAGCGGAGGGGATCCTGGCAGGATATGCGGTTGGGAAGGATTATCCGGAACTGGGGAACTGTCTGCTGGTGGCGGTGACGGAGAAACGGACGAAAGAAGAGATGGATCGGCTGGTGAGCGTTCTGAAGTAACGCGGGCCCATACAGTGAGAGACCATGAACAAGAACGGTGAGCGGCTGTTGTTTGAGATATCGACTCCCGGGGCATCCGCGGTGGATCTGCCCGAGTGCGACGTGCCGGAGGCGGAGTTTGATCCGGCTCTGAGCACGTACACCCAGAGCGGGCTGCCGGAGGTGGGGCAGCTTGACCTGGTGCGGCATTACACGCATCTGGCGCATCGGTGTTTCTCGGTGGATGGGAATTTCTATCCGCTGGGATCGTGTACGATGAAGTACAACCCGAAGGTAAACGAGTGGGCGGCGGGGTTGGCGGGGTTTGCAAATGTGCATCCGCTGCAATCGGAGCACCACGTGCAGGGGCTGATGGAGTTGTTGTATCTGTTGCGGATGTATCTTGCGGAGATCGCGGGGCTGGATGAGGTGAGTTTGCAGCCGTGCGCGGGGGCGCATGGAGAGTGGACGGCGCTGAAGGTGATCCGGGCGTATTTCGCGGATCGAGGGCAGGAGAAACGGCGGATCGTTTTGGCGCCGGACACGGCGCATGGGACAAATCCGGCGTCGTGCGCGATGTGCGGGGCGAGCGTGGTGACGATCAAGTCGCTGAGCAATGGGCTGACGGACCTGGAGGATTTAAAAACGCACCTCAGTGATGAGGTGGCGGCGATCATGGTGACGAATCCAAACACGGTGGGGAAATTCGACCGGATGATCGCGCAGATGGCGGAGATGGTGCATCGGGCGGGCGCGCTGTTGTACCTGGACGGTGCGAACATGAACGCGATCATGGGCATTACGCGGCCTGGGGATTTTGGCGTGGACATCATGCACTACAACACGCACAAGACATTCAGCACGCCTCACGGGTGCGGCGGGCCCGGTGCGGGGCCGATCGCGGTGCGGAAGGAATTGTCGCCCTACCTGCCGGTGCCGCAGGTGGTGAAGCAAGGGGAGAAGTACGCGTGGGATTTCGATCGGCCGAAGTCGATCGGGAAGGTGAGGTCGTTCTGGGGGCAGGTGGGGGTGTTGGTGCGGGCCTATGCGTATATCCGGGCGTGCGGGGCGGCGGGGTTGAGGGATGTGTCGGAGACGGCGGTGCTGGCGGCCAATTATGTCGCGCAGCGGATCAAGCACGTGTACGCGTTGCCGTTTGGGCCGAAGGACGGGTCGCCGATGGCGAGCAATCCGTGCGCGCATGAGTTCATTACGGTGCCGCGGGCGATCATTGATCGTGGGGTGACGATCATGGACGTTGCCAAGGCGCTGATCGACCGGGGGTATCACCCCCCTACCGTGCATTTTCCGGTGCATGATTGTCTGATGATCGAGCCGACGGAGACGGAATCGAAGGCGACGCTGGATGGGTTTGCGGAGACGCTATTGGAGCTGGCGGAGCAGAGCGAGCGGGATGCGAGGCCTTTCAAGGAAGCGCCGGTGCGGCAGGTGGTGCGTCGGCTGGACGAAGTGGGGGCGGCGCGCAAGCCGGTGCTGAGGTGGACGGGGGCACAAGGGTAATTAGCGTTCGATGAGATTGAGGACGGGGGCGCCGCTGGAGCCTTTGGCGCAGGCGGGCTCGGCGGCAACGTGCGTGCTGCCGCAAAGGCGGGTATGATCCGCCGGATAATGGGCTATATGAGGGATTGGACCATGGTACAACGAAGTCGGCGATGTGTGCTTGGCGTGTTGGCGTTGGCCGCTTATCTGCATGCCGCGTCCTGTGTATCAGCGGAGACTCGCAACCTCTATCAGAAGAAGTCCGAATACAATGTCGTGATCGTGCGGGAGGACTCCGACGGGATGCGCAGTCTGATTTTCGAGGAGAACGGCGCGGAGCAGACATCCATTGACATGAAGGATCCGAGTCGCCTCGTTCATGCCTATGCGCGGGCGATCATGTCGTCGCTGGCGGTGAAGCCGAAGCCGAATCGGATGCTCATCGTGGGTCTTGGCGGCGGGGTCATGCCCACATTCCTGCGGAGGAACTGCCCCGACTCGTACATTGACGTGGCCGAGTTGGACCCGGAGGTTCTTTCGGTGGCGGTGAAATTCTTCAATTTCCGTGAAGATCAGAGGATGAAGGTGCATATCGGGGACGGCCGCAAGTTCATTGAAGACACCCGGAACCGCTATGACATCATTTTCCTGGACGCATACGGGTCGGACAGCATCCCCTATATGCTGGCGACGAAGGAGTTCATGGTTGCGGTGCGGGCCAAGCTTGCTGACGGCGGGATCGTCGTGAGCAATGTCTGGGGCTCAGGGTCAAACAAGTTGTACGGGTCGATGGTGCGGACGTATGAGGCGGTCTTTGAGGAACTGCACATCATCCGCGCGCCGTTGAGCGAGAATCGTATCCATATCGCTTTGCCCAAGAAGGCGGGGCTGACGAAAGCGAAGTTGATCGACATGGCCGGCGCGGTAGAGGGCAACCTCAGGCCTCGCGTTGATCTGTCAGGGATCATCGGCGCGGGCTATCAGGACGCGGCGGGCGTGGACGATGGGAAAGTGCTCCTCGATAAGGATGCACCGAAAGACTGATCAACAGGTCGGTTGCACCACAGAGCGGCTATTTGACCGCCGGTATGTCGGCGGCGTGGGTGGCTTCGCGTCCGGCCTTGACGCGGTCGTACTCTTCCTTGACCCAGGGGATCTTCTTCTCGTTTCGCTGCATCCAGAGGGGAACAGGCGTGTGAAGGCCTTGCTTGTGCAGCTCGGCGAACTCGACGACGACATCCTCGCGGGAGTACGACGAAAGGTCGTGCAGTTTGCCCATGTGGATGCAATCCGTCGGGCACGGCTCGGTGCAGAGGGCGCAGAACATGCATTTGGAATAGTCGATGGCATAGCGGAGGAGTTGGCCACCGACGGCTTTCCCGGTGGCTTTGTCGATTTTGCGTGGGGCGGTTTTGTCGATGTAGATGCAATCGACCGGGCAGGCTTTAGCGCACTGATCGCACGCGATGCACTTGTCGGCGTCGAATTCGTGGATGCCGCGGTAGCGTGGGGCAAGCGACAGACGATGCTCGGGGTATTGCACGGTCGCGGTCTTCTGGAAACAGTACTTGAGGGTGATCCTCATGCCGATGGTGATCGACTTGACGTTGTCGTAGATGTTGCGGAAGTACTCTTGGACGGTCATAGGCCGACTCTTCACTTTCAACAAACTCTCCGATCCAGCCAAGCGGACGGGAGCCCCGCGCCGGGGCGGGGAGATCCATTGATTATCGCCGGTACAAAGGCGATGTCCAATCAGGCCGGTGGATATCGGGGACCCGCGACAGGCGAGCGGGGCCGGGTTACTCGCTCATTTCCTCGGTGCGGTGGGTCCAGGTATCGGGAGTCTTGTCGAGGGCAAACTGGCGAGCTTCCAGGCCATGGTTGACCTGGATGTTGGACAGGTCGGTGGTGCGCACTTCGGTTTGGTTACGGTCGAGCGTCTCGATTCGGCAGGGGAAGTTGGTTTTCAGGTCAACCCAGACATCGATGCTCTTGAATTTGCGTTCAAATTGCGTGCCGGGCTTCGGGTTGAGCTGGACGTGGACAGTGTCGGCTGGATCGTCCTTGGCGAGCTCGATCTTCTTGACATCGAACATCTTGAGAACGTCGGCACGGGATTGGCCGATGGGCAGCGGGAATGGACCTTCGCCGAGCTTAAGCAGGTTGATTTTCTGGCCGGGCTTGAGGACCTGCCGATCAACCTGCACCTTGTGTTTGTAGTCCTGTTCGACGAGCCAGCCTTTGTCCAGGAGGTATTCGAGCCTGGAGTCTTTGTCGATCTTGGCGCCGACCTTGCGAGTGTCGAAGGCGACGCGCATCCGGGCGTCGGCGTCGGGCTTGGATTGGTAAAAGACTTTTCCGGAGAGAGTGGAGACGCCGGAGCCGAGCGTATCGGATTGGGACAGCGAAACGTCGGCGAAGAAGTCGTTGAGGTTTCTGCCGCGTGCGTCGAGGGCGTCGAGGATCTGGTCGAGCGGGGAACTGGCCGAGAGCGGGGCCGGAGCAGGACTCTGAGCGACCGCACAAGAACAACCCAGAAGCAGCAGCACGAAGAAGAAGAATGAGATCAAACTGTTCATGGTCGTGGCCCGGAGAGACTCCTTACAGCTAGACCGCAGCCGGCGATTCATCTCCGGCTCTGTACATTAGACAGTGAACTGGCAGGTCCGTTGGTTGATTCCTCATCAAGGCAATTCGGCATACCGCGAGGCGACGCTGATATAGCGCATGCGGACTTCATACAGAGCGGTGTCGAGCATCTGCTTTTGTTCGGGCGTGAGATTGTTCTGGGTTTTCTCATCCAAGACGCCAAGGGTATCGATGTGGTGCTTGGCCATGTCGAGGTCGAGCATGGGCTGGGCGCCGCGGGCGCCGATTTCGCCAAGGTAGTACAGAACCTGGGTCACAATCGACTGGACAAGGGTTTCAAAGCTCGGCACGGGCAATTCTCGCCGGCCGGGTTGGGCAGCGGCGGCCTTGTGCGCCTGAGCTCGCCCCGCAGACGCCGCCGACGCACCGGAACTGGCCACCACACCCGCAGGACTGGGGGGGGCGGCTTGGCGCTGCTGTTCCTGCTCGGCCAGGCGTTTCTTCTCGTCCTGGGCCTGTTTTTTCCAATCCGAATCAATATGCAGAGAGGGTTTCTCTTCAGCCATCACGTGCTCCTAATGCATCATTGCCGATTTTCCCTGCGTTTGGCAAGAAGGCGATCTCCGACTTTTTGACTATTTGCAAATAGCCGTACTGCGGTTACATTAGCAGGTCTCGCGATGGTGGGATAGGCCCCCATCGCAGCTTTGTTCATAAGGCCTTCGCGAAACCTGAGGGGCCCGCACGTTTGCGGGCGGCCTGGAGGGTTTTGGGACTGGCCTTCAGAGGATTGTCATGGCTGAGAACGAGAACCAGAGTGGAGCATCGGAGACCGCTGTTCAGGAGCCGCCGTACAGCATCCGCATTGAGGATGCCGGACCGGCAACGAAGAAAGTCTGGATCGAAATCCCCAAGGAAGAGGTTGCCAAGAAGATTGCCGAACAGTTCAAGGAACTGCGGCAGGAGGCGGCCATTCCGGGATTTCGTAAAGGCCATGCCCCCCAGAAGCTTCTGGAGAAGAAATTCAGCGCGGACATCAGGGATCAGGTACGGCGGACGCTGATCAGCGAAAGCTATGAGATGGCGGTGGCGAAGAACTCGCTCCAGGTCATCGGTGAGCCGGAGTTTGATAATCCGGAGCAAATCCAGCTCAAGGACGATCAGCCACTGAACTATTGCTTCTCGATCGAGGTTCAGCCGGAGATCAAGCTGCCGGAGCTGAAGGGCATCAAGGTGAAGAAGCCCAAGATCCAGGTGACCGAGGAGCACATCGACCAGGCCATGAAGAACCTGCGGGAACAGCAGGGGACGCTGATCCTGGTCGAGGACCGCGGCGTGCAGGACAACGACTACATCATCGCAGAAGTGCATGCGATGGTCGACAACAACGTGGTGCATCATTCGCCCGAGGCGCAGATCGTGGTGCGGCCGGGGCGCCTGGCGGGAATTCAGGTCGAAGACCTCCCCAAGCAGTTGGAAGGGATGAAGCCCACTGACATGCGCACCGTGAAGCTGATGGTTCCGGCTGATTACCCGACGGAATCGCTCCGCGGCAAGGAACTGCAGATCGACATCACGGTGAAGGACATTAAGCGGCTCGAGGCCGCCGAGATCAACAAGCAGTTCCTCGATGACCTTGGGTTCACGGACGAGAAGGAACTGCGCGACGCTCTCCGCGAGCAGATGGAAGAGCGCATCCAGACGGACATTCAGCAGGCGATGCGCAACCAGGTGATTGTGCACCTGCTGACGAATGTGACTGTGGACCTCCCGACCCGCCTCTCCATCCGGCAGGCCGACCGGGTGGTCAGCCGCAGGGCGGTATCGCTGATGATGCGAGGCGTTCCGCGCGAACAGATCGAGGCCAACGTCTCGCGGCTGAAGATGGGCGCCGAGGAAGAGGCCGTCAAGGAGTTGAAGACCTTCTTCATCCTCCAGCAGGTCGCCAAGGATCAGGATGTGGACGTCAGCGAAGCCGAGTTGAACGGCCGCATCTCGATGATCGCGCTTCAGCAGGGCAAGCGCCCGGAGAAGGTGAAGCAGGAGATGGCCAAGGACGGCACGACGCTGATGAACCTCTACGTGCAAATCCGAGAGGAGAAGGCGATCGACAATATCCTCAAGACCGCGGAAGTCGAAGAAGTCGAGCCGACGGCGGAGCAGCAGAAGGCCACCGAGCCGGGCAGCGAATCGTCGGCAACCTAGCCGGGCGATTGGCGCTCAATTGTAGTTGAAATTCGGAGCCATGCCCACGCAAGCGTGGGCATGCTCATTATGAAGCAACGGCTTGCGAGGCAGGTGACTGACTATGGCGCAGATACAGGCCCCCAAAGGCGTGATGGACATTCTTCCGGAGGAGAGCTGGAAGTGGCGGGCGGTCGAGCGGATCGCCCGCGAGATGGCGGAGGTCTATCACTTTCAGGAGATTCGGACGCCGATCTTCGAACACACGGAGTTGTTTCACAGGGGCGTCGGGGAGACGACGGACGTCGTGAGCAAGGAAACGTATACGTTCAACGATCGTGGCGGGCGGTCGATCACGCTTCGGCCGGAGGGGACGGCGGGGGTGGTGCGCGCGATGATCGAGCACTCACTGATCGCGCAGGAGGGGGCGAGACAGAAAGTTTATTATTTCGGGCCGAATTTCAGGTATGAGAGGCCACAATCGGGGAGGCTGCGGCAGCACCACCAGTTTGGGGTGGAGGCGTTTGGGATCGCTCAAGCCGAGCAGGATGTGGAGTGCATTCTGCTGCAGATGGATTTCTATCGGCGGTGTGGTTTGAAGGGGTTATCGCTTCGGATCAACAGCCTTGGCGACGGCGACAGCAAGACCAGGTACCGCGATGTGCTGGTTAAATTCCTCAGCCCCAAGACATCACAGATGAGCGAGGATTCGGCCCGCCGCCTGGAGACGAATCCGCTGCGGATCTTGGACAGCAAGGACCCGCGGGATGTTGAGGCGTGTCAAGGTGTGCCGCCCGCGTTTGAGAGTCTGTCGGAAAAGAGCCAGCGGCACTTGAAACGGGCAGAAGAACTGCTGGCGAAGGCTGACGTGCCGTTTTCGGTCGATGGAACGCTGGTCAGAGGGTTTGATTACTACACGGAAACGATCTGGGAGTTTGTGGCCGACGGTTTGGGGGCGCAGAACGCGGTGGGCGGTGGCGGGCGATACGATAATCTAGCCGAGCACCTGGGCGGCAGAGCCACGCCGGGCGTAGGCTTTGGATCGGGGATTGAGCGACTGCTGATGGCGCTGGCGGCGCAGGGCGTGGAGCTGCCGCGGGACGCCAAGCCGCTGATCTGGCTGGTTTCGCACGGCGACGCAGCCAGAGAGTCGCAATGGGCGCTCTTGCGCGAACTGCGCGACGCCGGGTTGGCCGCGGACATGGACTATTCGCCGCGGTCGATCAAGTCACAGTTCAAGGTGGCCGATCGCGAGACGGCAAGGTTCTGCATAGTGGTCGGCGAGACGGAATTGGCCAGCGGAACGGTGGTCTTGAAGGACTTGGCAACCCGCGAGCAAACCCCCCTGCCGCGGGGCGAGGTCGTGGGGAAGCTGAAAGCGAAATAGCGCGGATTGACAGGCTACACCGACGGCTCACCGGACGCTGCGATCATGGCGTCCGACGCCGCCGATTCGTGGATCGTGCCAAGGCTCGTCATGAGGCGGACGGCCAGAGCCGAGAATATCATCAGAGTCCCCAGAACCGCAAAGGGCACCGTATACCCGGCAGCGGTCTTTGCTCGTGCGCCCAGCAGGTCGGTCCACAGTCCCATGGCCCATGGCGACGTGGCTCCGAGCGATCCGCAGACGGTCAACAGCAGGCCCACAGCCCGGCCGCGGTGGGCGGGATCAACCAGCTCAACCATGGCAACCTCGGCAACCGAATAGCTGCTAAGGTGGAACACTTGGAATACGATGAGCACCACGAGGATCCACGAAACCGGTACGTGCGGGACGAAAAACTGCGTGGCGCCGGCGGCGATGACAAGCACTGCCAGCCCCGGCAGCCGCCGCCGACCAGCCGTCGCCGCAACCGACAGCGGCGTCGATAGCATGCTGACCAACCCCATCGCCCCGAGGATCCATCCGGTCTGCTTCGTGCTGTAGCCGTGCGCCTTTTGAAGGTAGATGCTCACCAGCGACAGCGTGGCAACTCCAGCAAAATCACGAAAGCCAAGGACGAACGCGATAAACAGCACCCGGCGGCGGAGCGCGGCCCCCATACGCGGACGGCAATTGTGCTCGAGAGCATGTGGAACCTCGCGGGCGAAAATCAGAAACACCACGCCAAACAGAACGCCCGCGATCGCCAGCTCCACGCACGGGATCTGCCACCGTGCCAGACCCAGATACGGCGCACCGATCGATTCTGCGCGCCACCCGGAGTATTGCGACCCGACAAAGAAACCGAGACCCGAGCCAATCCCCATGAGGCCGATGGCCATACCCGGCGAGTCCGGGTAATGCGCCGGGACCAGCGTATTGGCGGCGGGGTGAAACAGGGAACCAAAGACACCCGCCGTCGCCGCCAGCAGCAGAATGAGCGCGTACTGGTGGGTACAGGCCAGCAGCATGATCGCCAGCGCATTGCCGATCAACCCCACGCCCAGGAGCGCCTTTCGGTTGAAATGATCAGCCAGGATTCCGGCCGGATAGCTCAGGAGGAAATACACCAGGTTGCACATGGTGACGATCAGCGCGGCCGATTTGACACCGGAGAGGCCGAGGTCGACGACGATCAACAGGTAAAGCGGGACGAGAATCGCCTGGTACGCGTGCGTGAATGCGTGCAACACCGTGCAGAGCGTAAGCGTCAGGTGCCGATGGGTCGATCGGCTGTGGCCAGTCATGGGCGGCAAATTATAGGCACTGACGCCAAGAGTGCTAACCGCAGAAACAGGGCCGACACAGCTCGGCCCGTATCCCCAGCTTACGCACGCTTCGCCAGCAGACTCAGCACCGCCGCTCGGGTCGGCAGGGACGGCTGCGCGCCGAACCCTTCGCAGCAGCGAGCACCGGCGGCGTTGGCAAACTTGACGGCGTCGTGCATCGGTTTGCCTTCCGAAAGTGCAACCGCAAGCGCCCCGGTGAAGGCGTCTCCCGCCCCCGTTGTATCCACCACTTTCGCTTTGAACGGCTTGATCGTGTGAATGGACCCATGCCGGTCCTGGATCATCGCACCCTTCTCGCCAAGTTTGAGGACAATCGTATCCGGCCCCCGCGCGAGCAGTTCGGCCCCGATCTGCTTGCCATCCGGCCGTTTGGCGCGCCGGCTGCGCCCCAGCGACGGCGTCTGGAGCAGCGCCTCGGCCTCGCTCCGGTTCGGCGTCAGGATGTTGACATCGTAGAACGCGCGGCTAAGCCCCTTCGGCGGAGCGGGCGCGGGATCAAGGATTGTATACGCGCCGAGTTCCCGGCATTTCGCAATGGCGTGTCTGACCGTCTTGAGCGGGATTTCCAATTGCATGACAACGATCGACGCTTTGGCAATGAGTTCGCCAGCGCCGTCAATATCCTCGGGCGTGAGCCGATGGTTGGCCCCGGGCGCGACGACGATCGAATTCTCACCTTTCTTGTCGACCAGGATCAGCGCGCAGCCGGACGAGACACCCTCGGTCACGGTGACATGGTCGGTCCGGACGTGATGGTTTCTCAGGCCATTCAGCAGGCGCTGGCCAAAGTCATCGTCGCCGACGCGGCCGACGAAATGGACGTCGCCGCCGAGCTTGGCCGCCGCGACCGCCTGGTTCGCACCTTTGCCGCCGGGGATGGTGACCAGGTCCGACCCGAGGACGGTTTGACCGGGCGCCGGCATGACTGGCGTACGGCACACAAGGTCCATGTTGATCGAGCCGATGACAACGATCGGGCCCGACCGGATCGGACCCGCCGCCGATGATGTGGTGATTCGTTGAGTCATAGGCCGTTCATTGTAGGGCTGCAAGCTGCCGGATCGTGAACGCCGAAACACGTGCCCAGTGCTCTTCGGCGGCTGGGCCCTGATAGAACTGCAGGCTGATGTGCGGCGGGCCTTTTACCGGCAGGTCGCACTCACCGGCATCGCGCCAGTCGCCCTTGGGGGTCTTGAACTGGCCGCGAATCCGCTGGCCGCGCACCTGGAATCGCAATTCGACGCTGTCGGAATCCAGGGGGATGATGGCGATGGTCCGTGTCTTGTCGTTCTGTTCGCGGCCCATCACGATGGACATTTTCCCATCGACCAGTTCCTGGCCAATTTTCACCATATTGCTGTCATCGTAATACCAGACCAGGTCCACCTGCTCATATTGGGCCGTGGGACGATTGAAGACGGCTGCGGTAATCTCCACCGGGTCGCGCCCGGGGTCGGAAACCGAACGGACCAGAACGTTCTTCGCGTTGTTCGGCGGTCCCCACATGTTCCCGGGCTGGACGTGGACCTCCAGGCCCTGTTCGCCAATACGCCAATGTTTCGGGTCTTCTCGCACCCAACTCCATCCCGGCGAGAGCTTCGCTTTGAAGGAGTCGTGAAAGACCACTTTGTTGTCCTCGCCTGCCTGCGTCTTGGCGGCGTATGTGGCGGCGATCGCCAGCACAGCAGCGCCAACAGCCAGACTCCAGAACCGGTGTGAGCGTGTGTTTGTCATCATTCTCGCAATCTTCAGCCATTTGACCGCAGAAATCAAGCAATGGGTCAGTTCACGTTCGTCGCGCTGATGCAGAATGACGCTCCGGGGAACTCGAGGAGCCCGCCGCACTATGCCGAGCGTTCGGCCGGTGATGAGGTGCAGGCGATTCTCTGCCTTTGGTCTGTTCAGTTGCGGTGGGCTGTGACTATACTGTTGATGTCGGCGGCTATCCCTTTTTCGTGCAACCGGAGAGCGAACCATGAAAGAACAGATACTGGCAAACACGCGGGCATCGCTATCAACAAGAAACACGGCACGCAGGCCGTCACGTCGGCAGTTCCTTGAGCGAACGGCTGCCCTTGCCGGGGCCGCGTTCTTGTCTCCGAGCCTTCTCTCCGCTGCTGAAACCGCGAAGGTACGAACAGCGGTGGACCAGGTGACGCTGGGCAAGACCGGTCTGAAGCTCAGCCGGCTGGGATTCGGCACGGGCACCAACAGCGGGAACGTGCAGAAGGCGCTGGGGCAGCAGGCATTCAACGACCTGGTCCGCTACGCCTACGATCGCGGCATTACCTATTTCGACTGCGCGCAAAGCTACGCGACCTTCGACTGGATTGGCGGCGCGATCAAGGGCCTGCCGCGTGAAAAACTCTTCATCCAGTCCAAAATCCCCGGCCAGCCGCAGGATGTGCTCAAGGCGATTGACCGCCACCGCCAGGCGTTCAATACCGACTACATCGACAGCATGCTCGTTCATTGCATGGTCAACGACGGCTGGACCGACCCGTGGAAGCGGATCATGGACGGCTTCAATGACGCCAAGGCGAAGAAGTGGATCAGCGCCAAAGGCGTTTCCTGCCACAGCCTGCCCGCGCTGCGCAGTGCCACCGCCTCGGATTGGACGGATGTCCATCTCGTGCGCGTCAACCCACAGGCCAAATGGATTGACGGCCCGGCACAAGACTGGAACAAGTCCGGCGACGACATCGCGCCGGTCCTTAAGGAAATCAAGACCATGCGTGCCAAGGGCCGCGGCGTCATTGGCATGAAACTCGTCGGAAACGGTGAGTTCCAGAATCCCGAAGATCGCGAAAAAGCCATTCGCTTCGTCATGGCCCAGCCCGAAATCGACGCCGTGGTTATCGGCTTCAAGAACACCAAGGAGGTTGACGAAGCCATTGAACGAATCAACCGCGCACTGGCAGCGGGTTAAGCTGCCTCGCCGCCTCCTGGCGGGCGGAAGAGAGTCGCCCTGTGGGTGATTGGGGAGTGCGGGGGCCGTATAATCCGGGTTATGGCATTCGTGCAGGATCGGTGTGTTTGTTTGAGGAAGGTGGAGTACAGCGAGACGTCGCAGATATTGACGTTGTTTGGGCGGAAGCATGGGGTCGTTCGGGTGATTGCCAGGGGGGCGCACCGAAAAACCAAGGCTGGGGCGAGCAAGTTCGGCGGCGGAGTGGACCTGCTGGATGTGGGCGAGGCCGTGTTTACGGATCGGCCAGAGAAGGAAATGGCAACGCTCACCGAATGGGAGCTTCGCGAGGGACATCTGGAAATGCGCAAGAGCCTGAGAGGGTTGTACCTGGGTTTCTATGCGGCCGAGCTGGTCAGCCTGCTCATTGAGGAACACGATCCGCATCCGGAGCTGTTCGGCCGGCTGGAATCGACGCTGCTGGAATTGGGGACGCCTCGGGTGGAACAAACGTTTGTGGCGTTTGAGATGGATCTGCTGCGGGAAACGGGGTATCTGCCGGAGTTGGGGGCGTGCGTGTCGTGCGGGGGGCCGGTTGGGGGGAATGCAACCGTGTCGTTCGTGCCGGCGCGCGGGGGAATGGTCTGCCGAAACTGTGAGGCGGAGTTTCCGCATCGGGCGGCGATCAATGGCCGGCTGCTGGCGGTGTTGCAGTACGTGATGAAGGTGAATGGGCAGGAGTCGAGGCGGCTGCCTGGCCTAACACGGCATCAGACCGATCCGATCAACCGGGTGCTGGCGGATCACGTCGAGCACACGCTGGGACGCCGATTGAGGACGAGGAAGTTCGCGGAGATGGCGCGCACGG
This sequence comes from Planctomycetota bacterium, assembly GCA_026693085.1. Taxonomy (GTDB): domain Bacteria; phylum Planctomycetota; class Phycisphaerae; order Tepidisphaerales; family Tepidisphaeraceae; genus JAPLNB01. Next base: position 39,995 of record JAPLNB010000260.1, read on the forward strand.
CCCGCATGCCACGACAGTCGAAAGTGCTGTAGGGTAGCCAAGTGCTTGAGCGTTGTTTGAAGAGGGGGTTGAGGTATGATCCGGTTTTGCTGAAGCGGGTTGGGAGCTTTGCGGCCAGTTGCGCAGAACCCTCACCCCGACCCTCTCCCGGAGTACCGGGCGACGGGGGAAAAGACCTGCGTCCCCTTTTTTGGAGATGCGATGGCGGAGACGTTTGCGGATCGGTTGGTGGCGGCGATTGACCAGAAGAAGGCGCCAATCTGTGTGGGAGTTGATCCGATCTTTGAGATGTTGCCCGATGCGGTGGCGGGGAGCTGCGAAGACCGCGATGCGAATGATGCCGAGGGGGCGATCGATGCGATATTCGATTTCACGGCGGCGGTGCTGAAGATCGTGGCACCGCTGGTGCCGGTTGTGAAGTTCCAGTCGGCGTATTTTGAGAAGTACTACGCGGAGGGGGTGGAGGCCTATTACTCGCTGGTGCAGGAGGCGAAGGAACTGGGGCTGCTGGTGATTGGGGATGTGAAGCGAGGGGATATTGGATCAACGGCGTCGGCATATGCGGCGGGGCATTTGGCGGATGGGCCTTATGGGGAGCAGGACGAGATGGTCACGCCGGACGCGATTACGGTGAATCCGATGTTGGGGCTGGATACGCTGGAGCCGTTTGTGAAGACGGCCAAGGAGTACAGGAAGGGGCTGTTTGTCTTGGTGAGAACAAGCAATCCGGGGTCGGCGGATTTTCAGGATGTGTTGTTGCAAGATGGGCGGAGCTGGTCGGAGATGGTGGCGGACAAGTTGGCGCCCGTTGCGGAGGGAATGGTGGGAGCGAGCGGGTTTAGTTCGATTGGGGCCGTCGTGGGGGCGACGCAGACACACACGATGGAGAGTTTGAGGAAGCGGCTGCCGAAGTCGATCTTTTTGTTGCCAGGGTATGGGGCGCAGGGGGCAACGGCGGAGATGACGCGCGCGGCGTTCATCAATGGCCAGGGGGCGATTGTGTCGGCGAGCCGGTCGATTCTGTATGCGCATCGGGAGAAAAAGTATGAGGGGGTGGGGGATTGGAAGAAGTGCGTCGAGCGGGCGGTGGTGGATATGAGGGGGGATTTGGTGGGCGTCGTGGAAAAGGCGTAGTGTGGCGGATTGCCTGCGAGACTCACATGAAGAAATGAGCGGCATGCATTAGCATACCCCCTACCGGAGTACCCGGCGAGGGGGAAGAAGGGATTACGGAAGACTGAAAGCTGGATGGAACATGAATAGCGGTGAACTGAAGGGCAAACGCGTTGTGGTGCAGGGCCTCGGCCGGTTCGGTGGGGGAATTGCCGTTTCTAAGTGGCTGGTGGAGCAGGGGGCGAGCGTGTTGGTGACCGATCAGGCCAACGCGGAGGTGTTGGCGTCATCGATGAAGGAGTTGGAGGGGTTGCCGATCGAGTATCGGCTGGGGGAGCATCGGGAAGAGGACTTTGCGGGGGCGGATTTGGTGGTGCCGTCGCCAGCGGTGCCGCCGGGGAATGCGTTTCTGACGGCGGCGAGGGAGAAGGGGGTGCCGATTACGACCGAGATTCGGTTGTTCATTGAGAGGTGTCCTGCGAGGATCATCGGCATCACCGGGACGAAGGGCAAATCGACTACGACGGCGCTATTGGGGAGGATGTTGGAGAAGAAGTATACAACTTGGGTGGGGGGAAATATCGGCAAGTCGCTTTTGTTTGAACTGCCGCGGATTGAGACCGGGCATCTGGTGGTGCTGGAGCTGTCGAGCTTCATGCTTGAGTATCTGGGGCAGACAAAATGGTCGCCGCATGTGGCGGTGGTGACGTTGATCGCGACGGATCATCTGGATCGGCACGGGACGTTTGAAAATTATGTCGAGGCGAAGAAGAACATGCTGCGGTATCAGACGACGACTGATTTCGCGGTGTTGAATGAGATGTGCAGGGATTTGAGCCAGTTCATAAGCGCTACGCCGGCCAAGGTGATCCTTTATGGGCTGGAGAATCGCAAGCGCTTTGAGTTGAAACTGCCGGGGGAACACAACCAGCTCAATGCGCAGGCGGCGTTCGCGGCGGCGGGGGTGTTTGATGTGTCGTGGGCCGAGGCGCAGGAGGCGGTGCGGGGCTTCGGCGGGCTGCCGCATCGGCTGCAGTTGGTGCATGAGCATCGCGGGGTGAAGTATTACAACGATTCGATCGCGACGATTCCGGAGGCGGCCGTCGCAGCGATGGAGTCGTTTGAGCCCAAGCGAGTGATCCAGATTGTGGGGGGATATGACAAGCATATCCCGTTGACGGCGATGTGTGCGGCGCTGGTCGAGCGGGCGAAGGCGGTCTTGTGCATCGGCAAGACCGGGGCAACCATCGCCAAGACCATTCTCGACGCTCAGACAGCACATGATTCGCCAAAGACGGCCGGGGCGGGGGTGTATGAGTGTGGAGATCTGCCGACGGCGATGAAGGTGGCCAGACAGATCGCGACAGGGGGCGATGTGGTGCTGCTTTCCACAGGATGCGCCAGCTATGACCAGTTCCCGAACTTCGAGGTGAGGGGCGAGATGTTTGTGAAGCTGGCGAGGGAGGGGTAGCTCAACACGGAGGATACGGAGGTTGATTGTCGTTTGTTGTTTTTTGATTATTGTTGGTCGTTGGCTGGTGGGTTGCTCATGAGCAGACGGGCGAGAGATTCTGAGGCCTCGCGGCGCTACCACGATCGCGTGGCGGGAAATTATGACCGCATCTATGACGATGCGTATTGGGAGTTTCATGACGAGCTGACCTGGCGGGCGATCAAGCCGTTTGTGCCGCGCGATCTGTCAGAGAAGTGCCTGGATCTGGGGTGCGGGACGGGGAAGTGGGGGTTGAAGTTGCTCAAGACGGGGTTGTGCACAACGTTTGTTGATCACTCGGCGGGGATGATCGAGCAGACGCGGACAAAGGTCCAGGCCATGGGGCCCAGGGCGAAGAAAGCGACACTGCTGGTGGCGGATATTGTGGATCTGTCGGCGTTGGAGGCGCCTCAGTTCTCGCTGGTGGTGGCGATGGGAGATCCGTTGTCGATCTGCTCGGATCCAGCCAGGGCGGTGAGGGAAATCTGGCGAGTGATGAAGCCGGGGGGCGTCGTGATTGCGACGGCGGACAGCAAGGTGGCGGCGGTCGATCACTTTCTGGAAAAAGGGGACGTAGAAGGGCTCGAAAAGTTTGTGCGGACCTCGCGGACGCGCTGGCTGACGGATGACGCCAGGGAGCAGTTTGAGCTGACGATGTTCACGCCGGGGACGCTGCGGGCGATCTTCGAGAGGGCGGGGTTTGACGTGGTATCGGTGGTGGGGAAGACCATCCTGCCGATCCGGAAGCACCAGACCATTCTTGCGAAGGAGGGGTACATGGAACGTCTGTTGACGCTCGAGCATGAGCTGGCGAAGGATCAGTCGGCGGCGGGGAAAGCGTCCCACTTGCAGATCACGGCAAGGAAGCCGGCAGTGCTCTAATCGGTCCCGGGCGGCTCGGGGCGGACGGGGTTTTCCAGGCGGCCGATTTGCTCTATCTCGATGGTGATGGTGTCGTTCGGTTGCAGCCACACGGGGGGAGTGCGGGCCATGCCGACCCCTTGCGGGGTGCCGGTGAGGATTACCGTCCCGGGGCGGAGGGTTAGGGTGCTCGAGAGGCTTTCGATCAACGCGGGGACGTCGAAAATCATGTCGGCCGTCGTGTGGTCCTGCATGATCTGCCCGTTGAGCGTGGTCCGCAGGTGCAACGCATTGGGGTTCGTGATCTCGTCCCTCGTCACGATCCAAGGCCCCAGCGGGCAGAACCCGTCGAACGATTTGCCGCGGGCCCACTGGCCGCCGCCCAGTTCTTTCTGGCGTTGCCAATCGCGGGCGGAGACGTCGTTGGCAATCGTGTACCCAAAGACGTAGTCCAGTGCGCGGGCGCGGGAGACGTATTTGGCGGTCTTGCCGATGACGATGGCCAGTTCCCCTTCGTAGTCGATCATCCGGGATCGGCGGGGAATGAGGATGGGATCGAACGGATTGTTGAGGGTGTTTCCGGCCTTGATGAACAGCACCGGATGCTCGGGGACAGGGGCGCCGCTTTCCTTGGCGTGTTCGCGGTAGTTCAGGCCGATGCAGAAAATGTCGGTGGGGACCAGCGGCGCCAGGAGCTTCTCGATTCTCACTCGGCGGGTGGTGAGCCGGTGGAGGCCGAAGGGGTCGCCATCAATGACCAAAGCCGTTGAGTCGTCGAGCATCTGGCCGAAATGAATCTTGCCGGCGGACAAGAAGCGGGCGATTCGCATAGTTCTCCTTTGTGCTGGGTAATTATATCGATTGGCCCGAGGGGTATGGCAAGCGGTTTCGGATCGTCTACACCGACTATGAGACGCAGAAACGCATTCCCAAGCTCAGCGCGCACTGGTATGCGGAGGTGATTCGGCAGAATCGGGTGGTGTAAGAAAGGGACAGGGGTGCGGGACCAGTCGTCAGCCAGCGAACAGGTTGCCCTTGTATGGGGTGTGAGTTTGGACTAGGATTCGCCCCTTCGTCCGCCGTGGAAAGACCGTACTTGCGCGCTGTCGTTGGCGCAAGACTTGTTGGATCAAATGGTTACGGTTGGCGGCACCGGAAAGAGCAGTTGGAGCCAGCCGTGATCATCGTCATGAAACCGAATGCCCCTGACGCCGCGATTGATCGTGTGGCGGCGGAGATCGAGCGGATGGGGGCCAAGCCGCACCTGTCCCGCGGGCAGTTCCGGACGGTCATCGGGGCGGTCGGGGAAGAGGCGAATATTGACCAGAGCCATCTGGCGGCGCTTGATGGAGTCGAGCGGGTCGTCCCGATCATGAAGCCGTACAAGCTCGCCAGCCGCGAGTTTCATGAGGATGATTCGGTCGTCGAGGTAGGGGGCAAGGCGACCGCTAAGGTGAAGATCGGGGGGAAGCACGCAGTGTGCATCGCAGGACCGTGCACGGTTGAAAATGAGGACATGTTCTATCGCATTGCCCGGGAGGTGCGCGATCGCGGCGCGGCAATGCTGCGGGGCGGGGCGTTTAAGCCGCGGACAAGTCCCTATTCGTTCCAGGGGCTCGGTGAGCCGGCGCTGAAATGGATGCGGGCGTGCGGTGATGAGCTGAAGATGCCGATCTGCACCGAAGTGATGGACACCCGGCAGGTGGAGCTGATCGAGAAATACACCGACGCGTTTCAGATCGGGGCGCGAAACATGCAGAATTTCGATCTGCTGCGCGAGGTCGGCAAGACGCAGAAGCCGGTGATTCTGAAGCGGGGATTGGCGGCGACGGTAAAAGACTGGCTGCTGTCGGCCGAGTACGTTCTGAGCCAGGGAAATCGGAGCGTGGTGCTGTGCGAGCGGGGGATCAAGACGTTCGAGGACAGCATTCGGTACTCGCTGGACATCACCTCGGTGCCGGTGATCAATGAATGGTCGCATCTGCCGGTGATTGTCGATCCAAGCCATGCAGCCGGGCGGCGGGACCTGGTGGCCGCCATCGCGGCAGCGGGCATGGCGGCAGGGGCGCACGGGATTATCGTCGAGGTTCACTACTGTCCGTCGGAAGCGCAGTGCGACGGGCCGCAAGCGCTGCTGCCGGACCAATTCGCCGAGATGATGGGACAGTTGAAACAGATCGTGCGGGTTTTTAAGAGGGAGTTTGCATCGACGATGTAGTCAGTGGTGTGCTGAAGCACACCCTGCTTTACGCAAAATCAGAAGCGAGGGAATAGGAGCACCTTATGGCTCGCACATCATTTGTTGCCGGTAACTGGAAAATGAACACGAACAAGGCGACCGCCGTGGAGTTGGCCAAGGCCGTCGCCAAGGGCGCACCGACGCGGGTGGACGTGGGCGTGGCGCCGCCGTTTGTTTACCTGCACGCGGTGGGACAGGCGCTGGCGGGATCGAAGGTGCTGTTGGGCGCGCAGGATGTGTATTTTGAGAAGAACGGCGCGTTCACCGGCGAGATTTCGGTCGAAATGCTGAAGGATCTGGGGGTCCGGTTCTGCCTGACAGGCCACAGCGAGCGCCGGCATGTGATCGGCGAGTCGTCGGCCTTGGTAGCGCGCAAAGCCGAAGCCGTGTACGCCGGTGGGCTGATCCTCATCCACTGCGTCGGCGAAAAACTCGAACAGCGGGACGCCAACCAGACGCTGCAAGTCGTGCAGGCCCAGCTCAATGAGCTGTCGCGGAAGATGGATGACCCTGCCCGGATGGTGATCGCTTATGAGCCGGTGTGGGCGATCGGGACCGGGCGAAATGCCACGGACCAGCAGGCGCAGGAGGTTCACGCGTTTATTCGCCAGACCCTCGGCACGATGTGGAACAAGGACTACGCCGACCGCGTACGCATTCAGTACGGCGGCAGCATGAAGCCCGAGAATGCCAAGTCGCTTACGAGCCAGACGGATGTCGATGGCGGGCTCATCGGCGGGGCGGCGTTGAAAGCGGATGCGTTTTTGGCGATTGTGAACGCGGCCAAGTAAACCATCGGCGGCTTCCTGCCGCGGATCATTGGGCCAAGAGCGGCCAGGTCTTGCGTCGGACGGTTGCTAAACCATGCCTGTGCGTGGTATTATCTCCTGTTCGGACGTACGTTTTCGCCTGATTCGATTGGAGCCGACATGTTTAGTGCGGTGTTCTATATCCTGATGATCCTGTTCATTTTCGTTGCTCTGATCCTGATTCTGCTGATCCTGATTCAGAAGGGTCGTGGTGGCGGGCTCGCCAGCGCCTTTGGCGGTATGGGTGGGAATACGGCGTTCGGATCCAAGACCGGCGACGTGCTCACATGGGCAACGAGCGTCATTTTTGGCATTTTTCTCTTGCTGGCGATCATTTTGAACCTGCTGGCAAACAAATATGGCACTTCACCTGCTGCGAATGCCAGCGGCAGCACCACGCCAGTCCAAACACCCGCCGGCCCGCCCGTCGAGCAATAGTGGGCATAGAGCTATGGCGTTTCTCTTGCCAAATGTGCTTTGTCGTTGTTCGCCTTAACCCCCGAGGTCCATTTCATGATTGTCAGTATGACCGGCTTCGGCGACGCATCGGGCGAGCGCGACGGCACGCACTACGCCGTCGAGATCCGCTCTCTCAACAACCGCTACTTCAAAGCCTGCATCAAACTACCAGAGAATGTCAGCGGCCTCGAGCCCGAGTTGGAAACCATACTCCGCAAGGACCTTGGCCGTGGATCGATCACCTACATCGTGAAGATGCGGACAGACAGCGCGGAGGCGGCGTACCACATCAATATGCCGGCGCTCAAGAGCTATTTGCGACAGCTTCAGGCCGTCCGCGAGTTGGACAAGCTGGTCCAAATTGATCTGGCAAGCCTGCTGCAACTGCCAGGGGTCTGCCAGGAGCCTCGCGATGAGACCGATGAAATAGCGGCGCATGGGCCAGTCGTGCGCGAACTGACCACGGTGGCGATCAAAAAACTCATCGCGATGCGACAGCGCGAAGGCCAGTCGCTGTTTGCCGATCTGATGAAGCATGCGGAACTGATCTCGACGCATCTGACAGACATCGAAAAGCGGGCTCCGTTTGTTATCGAGGATTACCATCGCCGCCTGACACAGCGGGTAAACCAGCTTGTGAGCACGGCCGAGCTGCATGTGAACCAGGCAGAACTATTAAAAGAAGTGGCGGTGTTTGCGGAGCGCGCGGACATCGCCGAGGAGATTCAGCGGCTGCGGAGCCACCTGGATGCGTTTGAGCAGTCATGTCGTGCCGGCGAGCACGCTGGACGCAAGCTGGATTTCATCACCCAGGAGATGCTTCGCGAGGCCAATACGATCGCGTCAAAGGCAAATGATGCAGAGATCGCCTGCCATATCGTCGAGATAAAAGGGGCGATCGACCGGCTGAAAGAACAAGTGCAGAATGTGGAGTGAAGAGTTGCCCGTTGTTCGTTGCCAGGTGCCAGAGCAAGCGACTGACAACTGGCAACGAACCACTGACAACGGGTTATATGGCTGATTCAGCGGAACATCCTGGACTGTTGATCGTGCTCGTCGGCCCTTCGGGCGTCGGCAAGAGCACCATTTCGCGCAGGCTGACGGGGCAGTTGAGCCTTTCGTATACCGTCAGCGCAACGACTCGGCCGAAAAAGCCCGGCGACGAGACCGGCAAGACCTACGATCACGTCAGCCGCGATGAGTTCTTCCGGCGGCTCGATCGGGATGAGTTTCTGGAATATGCCCAAGTGTACGGCAAATACTACGGCACGCCAAAACACCCGGCTCTGGACCAACTGGCCGAACGGCGCGATGTGCTGTTGGAGATCGACGTCCAGGGGGCTTTGCAGGTGCGGTATCAGTATCCCCAGGCATTGTTGATCTTTATCTTGCCCCCGGATGAGCCTACACTACTGCGCCGCTTGACCGATCGTGGCCGGGATAGTGCGCCGGACATTGCCCAACGCTTTCGGGCTGCAACGCGAGAAATTCATATGGCCAAGGGCAGCCGTGCCTTTGACCATATGGTCGTGAACGACAATTTGGACCGGGCCGTCGAGGAAATCGTCGGGATTGTCCGACAGAAGCGTTCTTCACGAGCCTGAGGCTGCTAGAGGAAAAAGTTTATGATCGAAGCATTGAAGAGCGATGAGATCGTCAACAAGGTCGGCGGACGTTTCAAGCTGACGGCGCTGATTCAGAAGCGGATGTTCGAACTGATGGACGGTGCCCGCGCCCTGGTGGAACGGGACAACATGACGGACTTGGAAGTGGTGATCCAAGAGATCCTCCAGAACAAGATTGCCATCGACTACGAGCAAAGTGGCCTTAAGAAGCCGCAATAGCAGGCGTATGAGCGAGCAGGAGACCAGTTTGCCTGCTGCTACCGGGCAGGTTCTTGGCGGCCGCGAGGTCATTGTCGCGGTCTCCGGGGGAATTGCCGCGTATAAAGTGGCCGAACTCGTCAGCAAGCTGGTGCAGCGCGGGGCGGGGGTGACAGTGGTGATGACCGAGTCGGCGACCAAGTTCGTAACGCCGCTTACGTTTCAGACGCTGTCGGGACGGATGGTACCCACGAATACGTGGGATTTGCCGGATTCGTCCGACGTGCAGCACATCGCCCTGACGGAGAAAGCCGACCTCATGGTCGTTGCGCCCGCCACCGCCAACATCATCGCAAAAGCGGCAACGGGGATCTGCGATGAGCTGGTTTCCACCATGATCAACGCCGCGGCGTGCCCCGTCGTCTTCTGCCCCGCCATGAACAACCTGATGTGGACCAACCCCATCACGCAGGAAAACGTTCAAAAACTGACTCGCCTAGGCTATCGTTTCATCGGCCCCGACGACGGCTGGCTCGCCTGCCGAAACACCGGGCCGGGGCGAATGTCCGAGGCGGCAAAGATATTGGATCAGGTGATGAGCATGCTGACGAACCCCGCCACCATGCCCAAAACCGTCGACAGGCTTTGCCTGCCTCCGAACGAACGCGGAGGCAAGGGCCTTTGAGCCCGCCACAACACACATGCCTCCGCACTACCCACTCCAACTCAAGATCAAACGGCTGCCCGGCAATGAGGATCTGCCCTTGCCGCGGAAGATGACGGCGCATTCGGCCGGGTTTGACCTGGCTGCAGCCGTCAAAGAGCCGGTCATGCTCAAACCCGGCGACATTCGGTTGATTCCCTGTGGGTTTGCGATGGCCGTACCTCCAGGGTGGGAAGCGCAAATTCGTCCACGGTCAGGACTTGCGGCAAAACACGGCGTCACACTGGTCAATACGCCGGGAACCATCGACGCCGACTACCGGGGCGAGGTTCAGTTGCCCTTGATCAACCTCGGGCCGGCGGCGTTCACCATCGAACGCGGCATGCGACTGGCGCAGATGCTCATCGGCCCGGTCCCCGATGTGCAAGTGCTTGAAGTGCAAGACCTTGACCAGACCTCTCGGGGCAGCGGCGGCTTCGGACACACCGGCCACTGAATGCCGAGGATTCGGGGAAGGTCCGCTAACCATTTCGTGCTCAAAAAGCCGATCTATTCCTACTGTTACAGTCTGCGCAGAGGCCAGTCTGACCGCTGGCAACTAACAACTGGCATCAACCCGAAAAATGGATCGTCAAAACCTCCATCGTCGTCTGTGGCTGTTCGTGGGGATCGCCCTGTGGGTGTTCATGTTGCTGGCGGTCGCCAGCTTCAGCCCCGATGATTGGCCCAGCCATCGTGCCTACCCCTACACCACCATCCGCAACCTCTGCGGGCCTGCTGGGTCGCTGATCGCGTATCACCTGCTCAGCGCCGTGGGCCCCGGCGTCTTCCCGATCCTCTTCTTCACCGGAATCTGCCTGGCGTTGTATCTCTTTGGCACCCGCGTGTCCGATCTCTGGCTCCGCGCCATCGGCTTGGTTCTGCTGTCCGTCGCCTTTGCAGGCCTCGTGCATCTGATCCGGCCGGGATCCTCCAGCAGCTTCCCCGAAGGCGATGGCGGTGTGCTCGGAATCGGCGCTTCCACCTTTCTCCGAACCCATTTCTCCACCGCAGGCACAGCATTGATTCTGATCACGGCGTTTCTCGTCGGCCTGCTCCTGTCCGCCGATGACCTGGTCATCCGCGCGCCAGGGTTGTTCAGCCATGCCGTGGCCACAGTGAAGGAGCACACACCGAATATCAATTGGCAGTTCGCGACATTCCCGAAGCTGCCGTCATTGTCGCGATTCGTGACCAAGGATGCGGCTGCATCAAACGCGGAGTCAAGGAAGTCCCCAGGCGGCACGCTGACCGATGAGGATCAAGGCCCCTTGAAGCCCGCGGCCGTCCTGAGACGAAACTACCTTGAGCTTGGCGGGGCAAGGCTATCGGCCGACCTGACGGTAAACGGCCAGCAGCTTGATCTGGCGTATGACAATGACGATCCATCGCCGGTGGCGGTGGATACCGGATACGCCGACGAGCAGGAACCGCCGCCTTCGGCAGCCGCAATCGTCCCACCGCCCGACCAGCAGGTCGTCGAGAAACCCGCGCCGATCATCCGAAATCTCGTGGCAGCGACCGCGCCGCCGCCTGCACCGGCGCAGCCGGCTCAGGCTCAAGCTGAGACGGAACCATTTTCTGAAGAACCACAGGATATCGCGACAGAGCCGAACGCTGCCGACCCGAACAACCCTGCGGATACCAAGCCGGACCTGATCGTGCGCCTGCCGGCGCCGATCAAGCTTCGGCAGACCGAGCCGCCCCCGCCGCGGGAGCTTGGGGTTTACCATCTTCCGGGATGGGATTGCCTCGCCGAAGCCGAACACGGGTTCGCCGAGTCCCAGGAGAAATACGTCCGCGAAAAGGCGGCAGAACTCGAAAAGGCTCTCAGAGAGTTCAATATCGATGCTCACGTGGTCGAGATCGACACCGGGCCGGTCATCACAATGTATGAGCTGTCGCTGGCAGCCGGCATAAAAGTCGCCCAGATCACGCAGCTCACCAATGACATCGCGAGATCTCTGTCAGCCACCAACGTACGTATCGTCGCGCCAGTGCCAGGGAAGAACACCGTCGGTATCGAGGTGCCCAATCCCCAGAAGGAGAAAGTACGACTCAAGGAGCTGATGCAGCTTGCCCCGGAAGCCACGCGGAAGATGATGCTGCCGCTTTTTCTGGGCAAGGATGTATCCGGTGAGCCGCTCGTGACCGACCTGGCCGCCATGCCGCATTGCCTCATCGCCGGCACCACCGGCTCCGGAAAATCCGTCTGCATCAACACCATCATCATGTCCGTCATGTACACCCAGCGACCGGACCGCGTGAAACTGATCCTCATCGACCCGAAAGTCGTTGAAATGGCCATGTTCAAGGACATCCCGCACCTGATGTGCCCCGTCATCAACGACAGCGGCCGCGCCTGCTCCGTGCTCGAGTGGGCCTGCGAAAAAATGGACGAACGCTACGAGATCCTCGCCGAGGCCGGCGTCCGCAATATCGCCGGCTACAACAAGCTCACCCACGAAGAGCTGATGGAACGCTTCAAGCCCTCGAGCCTCGACGAAGAGGCAAAGATCCCGAAATTCCTGCCCTATATCATCGTCATGATCGACGAGCTGGCGGATCTGATGATCACCAGCGGCAAGGAAGTTGAAGCCTCCATCGTCCGACTCGCCCAGAAATCCCGCGCTATCGGCATCCATCTCATCGTCGCAACCCAACGCCCCCAGGCCAACGTCGTCACCGGCCTCATCAAATCAAACATGCCCAGTCGAATCGCTTTCCGCGTCCAAAGCCGAATGGACAGCCGAATCGTCCTCGACCAGAACGGCGCCGAACTGCTCCTCGGACAAGGCGACATGCTCTTCCTCCCACCTGGCTGCTCCAAGCCGATCCGCTCGCAAGGGACCTACATCGACGACCGCGAAATGCGCGAGGCAGTCAAGCTGATACGCGAGCAAGCCGAGGCGCAGTATGAGCCGCAACTGGTTCAGATCAAGTCCAAGATCGACCCGTCGGAAATAGAACAGGACGATCTGTTCGACGATGCAGTCCGCATCGTGCTCGAAACCAAGCGAGGCTCCGTCTCGCTCCTGCAACGTCGTCTGACCATCGGCTACTCCCGCGCCAGCCGTCTGATCGAGATGATGGCAATGACCGGCATCGTCGGCGACTACAAAGGCTCCCAGGCCAGAGAAGCCAACCTGACTTTGGATGAATGGGATGCAATGAAAGCACAGCAAGCCAGGGACAAAGAGCAGGGAATGACCGTGTAGTGCATTGCGCTGCTTCGTCAGCCCCGCTCCAGCGATTGCCGCGACCATCTGGCTCTGGCAGTGCGTCCGGCTACAATCGTTCCATGCCTTCCGATTCGAAAACCGTCCGCGTGAACATCCCCGGCCATGATTACCACATCACCGTGCTTCCGGGATTGCTCTCGGATGCCGGGCCACACCTTCGCGCTCTGACCAAATCACAGAAGGCTGCCATCGTAACCGACTCCCACGTCGCTCCCCTCTACGCCGCCACCCTCGCCGCCTCTCTAGAATCCGCCGGCTTCCAAACCATCACCGCAACGATCCCCGCCGGCGAACAGCACAAGAACCTCAAAACCCTCTCCACTATCTACGACCAAATCATCCCCTTCGGCCTCGACCGCTCGACCCCCCTGCTCGCCCTCGGCGGCGGAGTCGTCGGCGATATGACCGGTTTCGCCGCCGCCACCATCCTCCGCGGCATCCCCTTCATCCAAATCCCCACAACCCTCCTCGCCATGGTCGACGCCTCGGTCGGCGGAAAGACCGGAATCGACCACGCGCTCGGCAAAAATCTCATCGGTGCATTCCACCAGCCCCTGGCCGTGCTGATCGATCCGGACACCCTGAAAACGCTCCCGCCGCGAGAACTGCGATCCGGGCTGGCCGAGTGCATCAAGCATCACATCATCCGCGACGCCCCAGGGTTTGCCGAACTGGAGCGGAACATCTTCCGGGCGATTGCGATCGATGTCGATTATCTGGCTGATCTGGTCGCTCACAACGTCGCCATCAAGGCGAGAGTCGTCGAAAATGATCCTCTCGAGAACAGCGACCGAGCGCACCTCAACTTCGGCCACACATTCGGCCACGCCATCGAAACCGTCTCCAACTACACCTACTCACACGGCGAGTCCGTCGCCCTCGGGATCATCGCCGCATCTCGCATGGCAGCCATGCTCGCGATGATCGATCCGCCAGCGGTCGATCGCATTGTGAACGTGATCGCCGCCGCAGGCCTGCCGACACGAGGACTAACCCTCCCCGTCGATAACCTGCTGGCATGCATGAGCTTCGACAAGAAAGCCCGATCCGGCCGCATCCGCTTCGTCCTGCCCACGGCCATCGGATCGGTCACCATTCGCGATGATATCGCCCCCGATCTCGTCCGCGCCGCGGTTGAAAGCTTGCGATAACCAGCCAATCTGGTATTCCTTGCGTTATTCACCCAACGGGGATCAAGTCGAATGGCGCTGCGTGACTACCTGCATCTCTCATTGACCAAAGGCCTGGGGCCGGTGCTCATCCGCCGGCTCGTCGAGTACGCCGGTTCGGCCGAGAAGGCGTGCCTCACTCCGGCGGCGGACCTGGCCCAGATCGAAGGCATCGGCGAAGCAAAAGCCCGCGGCATCGCCGAGTCGCTGAGAACCGCGGCTGCGGACGCCGACACTCAAATCCGAAAAGCCACCGAGCTTGGCGCCCGGCTGATCGCTTTGGATGACGACGCCTATCCCCCGCTCCTGAAAGACATCCATGACCCCCCCCCTGTGCTCTACGTTCTCGGGTCCATCGAAGACCGCGACCTGAACGCCTTGTGCATCGTCGGCTCTCGCCGATGCACCTATTACGGCCGCGAACAGGCCGAACGCTTCGCCGCGCTCCTCGCCGGCGCTGGCTTCACGGTTGTCTCCGGCGGCGCGCGAGGCATCGACTCCGCCGCCCACCGCGGAGCCCTGCAGCATCCGGACGGACGGACCATCACCGTGCTTGGCTCCGGGCTGGACGTGCCCTATCCGCCGGAGAATGAGAACCTCTTCAAACAAATCGCACAGCGCGGCGCGGTCATTTCCGAATTCCCTTTCGGCACCTCCCCGACCGCCGAGAATTTCCCACGCAGAAACCGCGTTGTTTCGGGCATGGCGCGAGGCGTGTTTGTGGTCGAAGCGGACCAGCGGAGCGGCGCTTTGATTACCGCGCGCCTGGCAAATGAAGACCAGGGCCGACCCGTCTTCGCCCTGCCCGGCCGGGTCGATAACCTGATGGCCGCCGGAACCCACCAGCTCATCCGCGACGGCGCCATCCTTGTGGCGTGCCTCGAAGACATCCTGGCCGGACTCCACCCCTTCCCCGACTCCGTGCGCGAACCGGCGGCCACCGAGCAGCACGCCGAAAAACCCGCCGATCGGCCCATCCTCCCTTCGCTCAGCGAGCCACAGCAGCTCATCATCCAGCACCTGACCGCCGATCCCATCACCATTGATCAACTGATCGATCGCACCAGCCTCGACGCATCCGTCATCCTCCAGAGCCTGACCTACCTCTCGCTCAAGGGCCTCATCAAACGCATGGATGGCCAAACCTACGCGCGGGGGCGGTAGTCACTCCGTCGGCGGCTGGAGCCGCCCCTGCGGACGGCGTCTCCGTGGTGAGCGAGCCTCCATGAGAAATGCCGCAGAGGAATGGGGCCTCTGCGGCACGTTGTGTCAAACGGGATGACGCGAGAACGCGGTTAGACGGCCTGGAGTGCGGCCGCGCGTTCCTCGGAGGGGGCGCCTGCCATGGGGACCGTCGGGGACTGGAGGCCTGCCTTGGCAGCCAGGAAGTACACCACGGCGCCGACGATCATCGCCCACACGGGAGCGAGGGGCAAGTCGAGCCCGAGGTTGGGCATGATCCCCACGCCAAACCCGAAGGCCCACGCGAGCCACCCGGCCGGGTTGAATCCCTTCCGGGGGCCGGACCACTTGCAGTTATTGAGCATGTAATCGACGGCCATCGCGCCGCAGATCGGGCCGAAGGACGCGCCGATGAGGGCAAACACCGAGCCCAGTTGGCCGGCAAGTTTGGAGATTGCCAGCGCGATCGACACCGCCGCGCCAATGCCGACAGACACGAAGGGGTTGACCTTGGACAGGGTCGTTCTGAAGCTGTTGGCGGCGATGAATGAGCTGAAGCACGCCGCGGGGAAAGCCGAGATGGCCAGGAGAACAAGGACCACTTTACCAAGCTTCTCACCCAGCACGGTGGGGATCAGCACCATGGGATTTAACGTGAACGCTTCCTTGGTGATGAAGCCCTTGCCGGAAGCACCGGCCAGGATCAGCATCGCCAGACCCGCAGTGAACACAATCGCGACGAAAATGCCGACGACGCCGCCCATATGCACGTCCCGGTCATCACGGCTGTTCGTCCCAAAGTCAACGCCTGCGGCACCCGCCGTGGCAAAGAAACCAACGACAAACGTGGTTAACGCCGCCACCAGACCGAATCCGGTCAGCATGTCCGGAGCGCCGGGGACAGCAGACTTGTGCAGATCCATGAACTTGGCCGGAGTGAAGTCGGCCAGTCCTCCCACCGTTGCGGCAAACATCACAACCAACGTGGCCAGCGGAATCAGCGGCAGGTAGGTTGCCACCCGGGCGACGTATTGGATGCCCTTGAGGCCCATGAAGGCGGCCAGGACACCCAAGCATGCCATCACAATAGCCGCTTGGAAAGGTACCGGTTTATCCGCGAGCGTGCCCGGATCAATCGCGAAAATGGCCAGCGCAGAGAAGTAGATATTGACGCCGAGCCAGCCGAACTGGAGAACCCCCATGAGGAAGCCCGGCATGATGAAGCCCCCGCTGGTTCCAAAGGTGCTGGTCCCGACGATGTAGAGAGGCAGGCCGGTTTTCTGGCCCATCAGGCCCAGCACCACATAGTAGAATGCATGGCAGAGCAGCCCCGCCAGCGCCAAGCTCACGATCGGCGCCCAGATGCCGTGGGAAAGGACTCCGCCGACATTCGCTGCGCAAGTCGTCCCGCCCGTCCAGAACACAAACCAGAGAAAAATGCCCGCGTAGGTGGGGGCAGTGTTCTTGTACCACGGCGCGCGGTTCGCCATGGGATTGGGTTTGGCCATCTTGAGATAATCGGGCAATTCAAAGCTCATGAGACTCTCCTTAATCAGGATCCTGCTCTGCCGGCCGGGAACCGTTCACGCAGCATCCGAGGCGGTCGGCCGCAGGTCATGTTTCCGTTCTCCACACTAGAAGTCCGAGGCACATTCTCGCCGTGAGACCATAGACAGGCAGCTTGAAGGCGAAACGTACGATGAGGTTGGAGGCGTGTCAAGCGCCTGAGCCACAAGCGCCAGCGGAGATTGCAGATGTGGCAAGTGCGGTTTGATAAGGCGCGTTGCAGAAGCGAGAATAGCGCAGATGACATTGCGGCGGACCATGGCATTGGAGATCGGGGCGACGATTGTCGGGTTGCTGCTGGTCAGCGGCGCGTCGCTGTGGGGCCTCAATGCACTGCATGAGGATTTTGATTCTTCGATCGCGGGGTATCAGGAGCTGAGGCAGGTTTACGAGGTGGGGTCGCATGTGGCAACGGCGAAAACATTGTTGACGCTCCAGAAGGCGGAGGAGGGGAGGGCCGAGGCGGAGATACGGACGGCGGTGGACATGTACGATCTATATCGCCCTCCTTCCGGGGAGGCGGCGGGACTTCGCGGGGCGGTGAGGGAGGGGTTGAGGGAGGCGTTGTGGGTGAGCGGCCGGGAGCAGCGGCTCGCGGCACTGAATCGGGTGCTGACGCAGGTCGCGAATCTGGCCAGCGAGATTCGCCGAGGCATCGAGCGCACGCAGCATAAGGCCGATCGGAATCGGCGGACGGCGGTCATCCTGATGAGCGCATTGTCCGCCGTGGTGGTTGTGGGGGCGGTGAGGGTGGGTATCTGGCAATATCGCAGCGTGATGAGGCCATTGAACCGGTTGGGGCAGGCGGCGAGGACGATCGCGGCGGGACGGTTTGCGGATCGGGTGGCGGCAGAAGGCCATGCCGAGTTCGCGGAGTTGGCGGACGATTTCAACCGGATGGCGGCGGAGCTGGATGGGTTATATCGACAGCTCGAGCAGAAAGTCGCGGCCAAGAGCAAGGAGCTGGTCAGATCAGAAAGGCTGGCGAGCGTCGGATACCTCGCAGCCGGTGTCGCACATGAGATCAACAACCCCATCGGCATCATCGCCGGACATGCCGAGCTTATGCTGCGGAAGCTGGCGAACGAAGAACCCTCGGACGGCCAGGTCGAGGGGGCATTGCGCGTCATCTGCGACGAGGCGTTTCGATGCAAAGACATTGTCGGCAAACTGCTGTCGCTTGCACGCCCGGGTGACGAGGGCCGCAGGAGAATTTCGCTCGCCGAGCTGGCCCAGAACGTAGTCGGCATGGTCGGCGGCTTGGGCGAGCATCGCGCAAAACGCGTAACACTACGGATAAACAAAGACCACCCGCTGGACGTGATCGCCAGTGAGGCAGAGATGAAACAGGTGCTGTTGAATCTGGTTATTAATGCCTTGGACGCCGTCGCTGCAACGGGCGGTGAGGTTTGCGTTGAGCTGAACAACGCCGATGGATTCGTCGAGTTGGCGGTAACTGACAATGGACGCGGCATGACCGCCGATGTGCTCGAGCGCGTATTTGAGCCGTTCTTCACCGCCAAACGCGGCCGCGCTGAGCCAGGGATCGGGCTCGGCCTATCGATTACCCATGCGATTGTACGCAGCCATCGCGGAACCATTCGGGCCGACAGCCACGGACCGGGGAAGGGCAGCCGTTTTGTGGTAAGGTTGCCCGCCGCGGAAGGAGCAGGTACGCAATGAGTGAGCAGCACGTGATGTCCCCAGGAGAAGTGACGCTCCTGGTCGTCGAGGATGAGCCGCGTATGAAGGAGGTCTTGCTGCGCGCGGCTTCGTCCTGGGGCTTTGTGGTTGCTCCAGCCAGGACCGCCGAAGAAGCAATTCGCATGATGCAGGCGGCGGCAAGCGACATCGTGCTGCTGGATCTCAATCTGCCAGGCATGAGTGGCATCGAGTGCCTCCAGGCAATACGCCACAACTGGCCAAAAACACAAGTGGTGATTCTGACGGGCTTCGGCGATCTCGACGCAGCCAAGCAGGCAATTCACCTCGACGTGGTCGAGTTCTTGACCAAGCCCAGTCATTTGGGCGAGTTGGAAGTGGCATTGGACCGCGCCAGGCGGAGGTTGGACCTCCACGCCCTGCCGCAGCATCACGAGCAGGAAAAGATCGTCGTCCCAGCCGTCGAGCCAGACGCCCCCGCAACGCTCGATGAACTCGAACGGCAGGCCATCCTGGCCGCGCTGGAACGAAACGCCGGAAACCGAACCGCAACCGCCCCAGAACTCGGCATCAGCCTGCGCACGCTCTATTACCGCCTGAGCGAGTATCAGAAACACGGATATCGCGTCGATTGAGCACAGACATACCGGGCACGATCACCGACGGAACGGCGAGCCATCAGGCACCCGCGCTTGCGTCCACCGCTCGCAGATGAATTGCGTCGAATATTTCGCCGCTGCTCCTTCGTTGATGTCGACCCGATTCCAAGTCACGTTCCTGTTCCCCACCCAATAGCATTCCGCCTCGCATCGCCATCGCCCTCCCCAGCGCCCCCTCTGCCATCAACGATCCAAACCATACGCATCCAACACTTCCCCCAGTTCCTCCTGAATCCATGCCTTGGACAATCCAAACTCCTCCAACGTATACTGGTGCGCGCTCCTGAATCCCCTTTCCTTGCAGACCGCCGCCGCCAGACGGGCTCGGCAAGCGCCGCTCATGGCAAAGCCGAAGTGTTCATACACCCGGCCAATAGTCCCCATCGGATCCGCAACAAGATGCCGATAGTCGATGCAGTGGTATCGCCTGGGATCAATCCTCGAACGCATTCTGTACAGGTGGCGGTACCACTCGACTGCCAGACGCGCATACGACACCGACACTTGCGAATCCCGAGCGATCTCCGGCGAATGCGCCTGCCACACGGAATAGAACACGCTCACATGCGACGCCACCGACTGGTACGGATGCCGAATGATCGTGATAAACTTCGCGTCCGGGAACGCCTCCAACAGGCATCGCACCGCCCCACACGACTGCGTCGCCTTTGACAAAATCGTCTTCCGCGCACCGTTCACGTAGAGCTGCCGCTGCAGGCAGCCCTTGTAATACGCCATCAGCCGCCGCCGCTCCCCCGCCGGAAGAGCGTCTGCAAACCCCGCTTCCCACAACTCCTTCACAAACGGGAACAGCAGGAAGATCGCCTCCGTCATAAACCCATACACAAAAAACCCGTCGTCCTCTTCCGGCTGCTTGAACCTCATCCGGTGCATGTCATCCCACCCGCCAAACCATTTCCGCTCCGCTGCTTCCACCAGCCGCCGCAGCGGGCCGCCCAAACAAGTGTCCACCCACACCACCCCGCACAAGAGACGCTGGTAGCACATGCACGGAAGAATGGTCTGGTACAGCTTCGCGTGAACGAACCGCTCATCATCCAGGCTCATCAGTTTCTGCACCAGGGTCGTACCGCTCCGCGGCGGCGCAATAATGAACACAGGCGCTCGCACCTCTTGCTTGCGAAACCCGGGAAATAATATGTGATCGAGGATCTGCCCTAACGCAACAATCAGCCACATCACCCCAAATAGCCCTGTGAAAGAAATGACGTACGCCCAGCGGCGAATCCGAAACGGACTTCCCAACAGCGCCAGGTACTCCGCTTTGCCGAACAGCCTTGCATTGAAGTACATTCGTCAGACCTCCACGAACCCTACGTCGTGCGGCAGCATACCTTCCTCGGATCCGTCACGAAACCCGCGATTACAGGTCACGCTCTTATGCTGCCGCCCGCCATCCCCCGCTCACCGGCCTGCGAACCATCCCGCAGACGCCCCCAGGCCCCTTTGCGACCGCGCCCTTGTTCTAGCTTTCGCCGCTACTGGCCGCAACGCCGAAAACGGCGAAACATGATCGCCCCCCCTTTGGGCCGCCGTTCGCAGAACCGCGATCTCGCCCCCTACACTCACCCGAGCACCGCTCGTGTTGCGCAATCCCCTGTCCCCCCCTGTCCTGTACGGACCATCCCCGTCCACGTACAATCCCAACCTACGGCCGTTCGGTGGGTTGGGCATAGCATCGGGCCCTATGACCGCTTTGACGCCAGAACAAAACGCCCGCCAGAAGATCGACCGCCACCTTCAGCAGTGCGGCTGGGTCCTCCAAGATTACCGCGCCCTGAACATCTCCGCCTCCCCAGGCGTCGCCGTCCGCGAATTCCCCCTCAAGACCGGCCACGCCGATTACATGCTCTACGTCGCCGGCAAAGCCATCGGCGTCATCGAGGCCAAGCCCCAGGGCCACGCCCTCACCGGCGTCGAAATCCAACGAAGAAAAGGGGTCACTCCTCTTTTTCACCCCGCCGCACCCCGCGATCCTTGCTTCCCCCACCCAACCCAAGCCCCCCCGCAGAAAAATGGCGACTTTTTGCCCAACATTCTCCTTTCGCAGACGTAGTACCTTCTAAGCAGGGCAAACCGCATCGCCAACCGAAAGAAAGGGGGAAGACCATGTCCGTCTACGCCTCGACATCAACCCACATTCCCCACCCCCCCTCCGGCACCCCTTCATCCACCCCGACTCGCCCATCCTCCCCTCGCCTTCACTGCCATCTGCCCTGCTGCAAAACGAACCCAAACTTAGGCAATCCAGCCAATCTGGTGAAGACCCACAACTCGGCCGAACCCCTGCCATCAAACGCCCGCCGAACTGCTTCCCCAGGTTCTCTCCTCGCGCCCACCCGCCTTCCATCGCCAGCCCGCGCGCCTGCAGATTGTCTCGACACAAGCGGCTGAGGCTCGAACGATGCAGGTCCATCGCCGCCGCCGCCATCGACTGCCGATGGTCTGTCGCGTTGGCCGGTGTTCTTGGTGTGTCCAGACTCATGGACTGGCTTCCCACCGCCCCGTCATGCCGCCGCGACTGCGCCGGAAGCCGCTGCCTGGGCAGGCTCATCCATAAGGTCGGTAACTGGACGTGTCCGTATGGGAGGCCAGCTCTTTTCGTCATCAAAGAGCCCGCCAACATCGACCCCAAAGGCGCTGCCCAGCCTCCTGACGGTGTCAGCCCTCGGCTGTCTGTCACCGCTGAGGACGTTCTCCAGGGTCTGAACTGAGATCCGTGCGATCTCGCAAATCGCGCCCTTCCTGTAGGACCTGATGAGCCGGCGGATCTCTTCATGGAACAGCATTGGGCCATCTCCAGAAAACTTTCCACCTCTATACGACGGTATTCCAGGTGTATCAAGCATAACTACCATGCCATACTAGAACATCTTCCATCTGGTTTGGAAAATCGGCGGTTCGAGTATGATACCGGCATGCGATTCGCGGAAAAGCTGGCAAAGCTCACCGAAAGCCGTGGCAAGGCAAAGCTCAGTCAGAAGGCCGGGCGGCCATCCACAGCAATCAGCGACTATATCAGTAAATGAAACGTTCTTCCACGCGTCGACAAGGCACTTTCGCTTGCTCGTGCGCTGGCCGTCCCTCTCGAATGGCTGGCCGACGACACCCACGACTGGCCGCCCCCAACTCCCAACGATGTCCCGCGTCCCATAGAGTTCGGCGACGATGAGCTGATGGAAGAGGTGTCCCGGCGCTATGAGAGAACCGCGGTGAATCTCTGGAAGGCGATCCAAGCCGCAGAATCGGTAGATTGGTCCGCAGCGGTTAGAACGCTTGGCGCTCTTCCCCCCGGTGCGAAGTGGCCCCACGAACTACATCACGAGATGATGTTAATGGACAAGCTCCACGCTGCCCGATTTTGGCTTCCCCGCTACGATCCCGCCGCCCAGATGCACCGATACCCCGGAACCGTCTCCCGTGGCGACATCCCCTACGATGACTTGAAGCCTCAGGTGCTATTTGATCGCATTCGAGCCATCAGGCAAAGGCTCCCCGGCCTCGACGCCGCGATGGCATGGTGCGCCAGAAAGTCCTCCTGGTGATGCAGATGCTTCGCGACAAGAAAAAACGAATCCCCCTTGGACTCCTCCCCAAGTTCATCCATAATCCCCCCCTACCGATGACCGGTTTGCCTTCACCCAACGAAGGCCAAAGGAGAGTTTGAGCGCACTGACGATTTGCGGCCTCTGATTCATCAGCAAGATTCGCAAACCGACAGTCCGCCCAAGCCTGCCCCAGATGGCCGCCACCAAACGCCCGACATCGGCCCCCTCCCAGCAACTCCAGTTGCGGCCGGCCCCTTTCCGCCGGCACATGACGCTGGACGGCCCCGCCACCCTGGCCACTTGGCGTCGATACTCGCTGCATCGCAACGCCGCCGACGAAAAAGCCCTTGTCGACCACTACCTGCCCCTCTGTCACATCCTTGTCTACCCACTCAAGCGAGCCAAGCCCGAGTCCTACTGGGAGGATGAGGACACCCTGATCTCTGACGCCGCCCTCGCCCTGCTGCAGACAATCCGCCGCCACCATCACATCGATCGATGCTACGGCTTTCGCGTTTTTGCTACCGGTCGCATCCGATGCATCATACACCGCGAAATTACCGGCAGAATGTGGGGCCATCGCCGCGGCTACGAACGATTGCGAGTCGTTGCCCAAGCCCGAGCCCGGCTCATTCAGGAGCACGGCCGAATGCCCACGTCCGACGAGTTGACCGCCGCTCTGGCCGGCCTGATTACGAATCCGGACATCGCCGTCGGAAAGTCGCCGAAGTGGCTCTCGCCTTCACAGATCGATAGCAAGTCCAATGCTCGCCGGTTGCGGGGGGCCATCAAGGTTTTTGCGGATCGATCGGCACAATCACCCGATGCCCCGCTGATCGAACGCCAGACGATGCGCCTGGCGCTCAAGGGCCTCAAGGGCGATGAACCTGCTGGCCCAAACGTATCAGCCGCCGGGTGGTCGAAGCGACGTTCTCTTGTAACGCGCTGGGCTTGCGGCGTCGTCCTCGCCAGTAGCCCGGATGGGCCTTGCGCCAGGCCTGCACCCGCAGGAGGTTGGCCGATCCGCGGAAGTAATCCCGGCCCTCATCTCGTGCAGACAAGCCCGCCGGCTCCCGAAGAAGAAGAAAGGGGAAGAAAACCCGCGGGAAGATAACCCACGGTAAATGAAGACGATTGGTTGAAGGCTTGGAAGAAGACGCAGCCGAAGAAGACCCCATTTTCAAACCGCCTGATCTACCCCACTTTCAGAACGGCGCTGACAGGCCGACCGAGCGCGGCGATTTGCTGTGGCAATATGCGTCTTGCGTCGTCGCAAAACCGAGGAGAAATGCATGCTTCCGTTGGCAACCGCAGCCATCGCAATGGCCAATGGGCCCAGTCGGCTCCCTTGGTCGCGCTTTGGCAATATGCACCAAAACGCGAATCGTAAGGAGCTGGACATTCGCGGCGCACGCGACGGGCTTCCAATTCCACCCGCCTCATTTGCCTTTCGATTTCAGCGACCCGACCTGCGGCAGCGCGACGCTGAACTGGATTGTCTCGCCTTCCGTGCCGAGATAACCGCCCCAGCCGATGCGGATGTCGCTCACTCGCTTCAGGTCCAAC
>JAPLNB010000261.1 GCA_026693085.1 Planctomycetota bacterium
GTGGACCCCCGGACCAAAGTAGACAACATTCGCCTCGTCAGGCCTTGGCGCGCCCGTCTCCAGCGGATTGGCAAACAGCAGCAACGGCCCCTTCTTGCCGTCCGGTTCCACGCTCACCTTCCGCGGCCCGTCCAGCGTCAACGTCACCGTATTCTCATCCACCAGCACAACCCGCACACCCGCCGACTCCGGCCGAACCACTGTGTTGCGAAGCGACCGCTTCGAACGGATCTGAACCACCACCCGGCCGGACAGGTCAAAGCTGGCAAACCAATACGGGCCTCCAAAGTCGTACTGCCCCGCGAACGGCGGATCGAGAACCCGCGCGCCATACACGTCCACCTTCTGGCCCGCCGCCGTTATTTCATAATCGCCAGACAACGCTTCGCCAACCGGAGCCGGATAGGTGACAACCTTCGCCGCTGTCGCGCCCTCTTCCGCTCCCTCTGCCGAGCCAGCCCACCGCATCACGATCAGTGCGACCAGTATCGCAACGGTCCCTGAAGCTCGTCTTGTCCTCGTGATCATCATCAGAGTCCTCCTCGATTTCATCTTCGCCCCTGCAAAGCCAGCAGCGGCAAAAAACGTCAATCCCAAGAGCCTCATGGACCTCTCCGTCAATAGCGACTACCGGGTTTCGGTGCACACTGTTGCCTGACCCGAAAGGCTTTCCAGAGGCCTGTCGCCTTCGCCGGCTCCTCGGGTGGTTCGCTTGGGTAGTGGGTCAGTTTGATTTCCCGGTTTTTGGCTGATCCGGCGGGTATGCGGTTTGCTCGAGCAGTCATGCAATTAAACTTACGGACATGCTTGACCGATCAAGTATTAGTTGCTATCCTGTTTGTAGAGTAAAGCGGGGCAAACATGATAGCAAAGAAATGCTATGATTTGACTCGTTGTGGTTTGTGTTGTAAGGTGATAGTATGCATAAGCGGTCAAGCATAAAACCGGATGTAAACGAGATTGCCGCCTCGATTGTACATGCAGTAGAGACGGGCCAGTTTCCGAAGACGCCGGACGGAAAGAATCCACTTGCGGTAGCGTTGGGCCGTTTAGGAGGATTGAAGGGTGGAAAAGCTAGAGCCGCGTCTCTGTCTCAACAGCAGAGAACCGAGATTGCTAAAAAGGCCGCGCGTTCAAGGTGGGCGAAATGAGCGAGTCGCGGCATGCCTAGGGATAAGCAATGATTTCGGGAATTAGCACAATCTACCTTTCGACAGAGCTGATCTATCCAGATCTACCGAGATTCGCTATTAAGAAAGACCAAATCCGCGAGCTGTATGGAAAGCTGCATGAGCCCGGCGGGTACCCTTATGAAAACCTTGACCTCCAAGCGGGTATTCCGACGTTATCTACTAGGCGGGATAATGGGCAGTCAAGTTGTCAGATTGGCTCCGGGAGAATCCGGATTACCGAGGATAAGCCTGCCACGGCCGGAATCACGGTTGATGATTTTGTAAGCACCGTACGAACCATTCTTGAACAACTCGGACCCATTGCGGGTCCAATTGTTTCGCAGCGGTGCGTGGTGAGATGTACTGGGCAACCCAACAACCAATCGGACTCGCTATTTTTGTTGGCTAATGGAGTCGCTAATGTTCTAGAGCCCATTGATCCTTTCGGTCGACCCCCATCATTCTTCGGAGTAAGGTTTCGTTTCGCGCCGATGCAGATAGACCCTGACGAGGATGCCGAATCAAAAGAGGGATCCGCGTCGGGCGAGAAAAAGGACATCGATGACGCCAAGGCAGCAGAACCCCCCAAGGCAAAAAAGAAAAATAAAAAGAAGCCCGTCATACATCGCGGGTTCATTAACTTGCGGTTTGAAACGTACAACGAGGACATTAAGAAGGTATGGATGGAGGCCGATGCCAGCTATTTCGAAGACATAATTGAGGTTGGCAGCTTAGGACCAGTGGAACAGAATATCCGTGAAACCTCTTCCTTTGTCACAAAGAACGCCAAAGAGTTTCTGGATCAGTTCGATACGAAGGAAAAAGAGAAATAAACGTCAGGTGCACATATGAAATGGATAAAACCCAAGAAATCCTCGCCGAATGTCAACGCGAATCCATCCTGTGAAACTCATGATGCTGGTTTATCTGATGACTACAGCGACAACTTCAACGCACCTCTGTCCGAACAGCGTGGCGGTACTACGACTGAGATGGTTCGCGACGCGGACGCGGTAGAGGAAGACAGGGCTGACGTGGCCGAGGCCGAACGCCGCCTGTCAGACCCCAATGATCGCACCCTTCGCTTTCGGCCGTCTCGTTGAATTGCCGGAGAGGATGGGTGGCATACACACTTCTGATTAAAGCGTCCGCGCAACGCGAACTGGTGAATTTGCCTAATGCGGATCGGCATCTGGTGGAAAACCGGATCGCTGCGCTTGCGGATAATCCTAGGCCAAATGGGTGTAAGCCACTTCGGGGCAATCGATTTAAGGGCCTATATCGCATCAGGTCTGGAGACTATCGGATCATCTATCAGGTTCAAAATAGCGAATTGATCGTACTGGTAGTCAAGGTGGGAAACCGCAAGGACGTGTATGATTGACGTTTGTCTACGAATCCAGCAGCTTCACCATGTCCTCAATTCATGCGTACGGTGGCGCGGATGCTGTTGCCTTCCACAAGAGCTGAAACCACGCGAACCCAATCAGCAGTACTCAGCTTATTCATACTGACATTTTACTTGAGCGGTCAAGCATAGCCGAGCAGAACCGGGTTATTTCGGGCCGGGGTTTCTATAATCCGAGTTCAAACTGACCCACTACCTTCGCTTGCGGTTTCGCGAACCAGGTACCTTCCTTTCGCAAGTGACGCTCTCGCGCATCGCGTCCACCCAATCGAGAGCCGCCATAGACCCCTCAATCCGCCCCAACCGCCCATTTATCCGCCCCGCTCCCAGCCCGCGTTTCCCACCGCGCACCAGGGGGGGCCAAGGGAGGCAAACGGGGGGTTTGAGGGAGTCTGGCGGGGGATCTGAGGGGGTCTGGCGGGGGGGGCATTTCCAACACTTTTACCTATTCTTCATCCACAATCTTATCGAAGAAATTACCCCCAGCGCCCCCACCACAATACACCCCACCGCCCACGACCCCCACCCTCCAACCTGCCCCGCCTGCACACCCATCCACATCAACTGCGCACTACCCCCCAGCAGCGCAAAGCCCCCGATCACACAGTAAGCCTTGGCCCGAAACTCACTTCGGCGAGCATGGGCAATCCGCCGAATCCGGTCCCCATCCAGCTCATCCTCCCGATCCGCCGGCAGCTCAATCGTCCCCCCGCAATGCGGACACTCCACCACCCCACCCTGCTCCCCCAGTTCCGCCTCCAACATATTCCCACAATGTGGACAGGTAACCTCTGCCATACACCAAGGATAGCACAAACTCGCAACTTCGACCACCATCGCCAGCGTTTGACGAACAATTCGCCTTCAGTTGAATCTGCCCGCCCCGATGGGTATACACCATGCAGCCATGACCAATCCCTCCTTCGTCCATCTTCACGTCCACACCCACTACTCCCTCCTCGACGGCGCCTGCAAGGTCCCCGACCTCATCAGACGTGTCAAGTTCTTGGGTATGGACTCGATCGCCATCACCGATCATGGCTGTCTCTTCGGTGCCATCGAGTTCTATAACGAGTGCAAAAAAGAAGGGTTACGCCCGATCATCGGGATGGAAGCCTACATGGCCCCCGGCGACCGCCGCGATCGCTCCACACCCACCGGCAGCTCCGGCGAAGCCGCCTACCACCTCCTCCTCCTCGCCCAAGACCTCGACGGCTACAAAAACCTCATGAAGCTCGCCAGCATCGCCTACTGCGAGGGCTTCTACTATAAACCCCGTATTGACAAGGAAGTACTAAAAGAGTACAGCAAAGGTCTGATCTGCACCAGTTCCTGTCTCGGCGGCGAAGTCCCCTCCGCACTCATGAAACGCGACTACAAGTCCGCCAAAAAAGTCGCCGAAACCTACCTCGAAATCTTCGGCCCCGAACGCTTCTTCATCGAGCTTCAGAAGCAAGGCCTGTCCGAACAAGATCTTGTGAATCCCGAACTCGCTGACCTGGCCCGGAAATCCGGAATCGGCCTCGTCGCCACCAACGACGTCCACTTCCTCACCCGCGACGATCACCACGCCCACGACGTCCTCTGCTGCATCAGCATGGGCCGCCTCATCACCGACGAATCCCGCCTCAAGTACCCAACAGAACTATACTTAAAGACGCCACAGGAAATGCGCGATGCCCTCGTCGCATACCCCCAAGCCTGCGACAACACCGTGCGCATCGCCCAGATGTGCAATCTGGAACTTGACTTCTCCAAACGCTACTCACCCGTCTACAAAGTACCGGCCGATAAGCTCTTAGATAATACGCCAGACATCCGCCCGGACGAGCGCTACCTCCGTCAGCTCTGCCAGGAGGGTCTGAAATGGCGATATGGCTCCACCGACGTCTCGGCCGACATCCGCAGCCGCCTCAGCTATGAACTTAAGCTCATTGTATCCAAGAACTTCTGCTCCTACTTCCTGATCGTCTGGGACTTTTGTAACTACGCCCGCTCCCAAGGCATCCCCGTCGGCGCCAGGGGTTCCGGCGTCGGCACCATGGTCGGCTACCTCCTCGGCCTCTGCAATGTCGACCCCATCCGCTACAACCTCCTCTTCGAACGCTTCATGGACCCCAGTCGTAACGAGTTGCCTGATATAGACATAGACATCTGCCAGGACGGCCGCCAGAAGGTCATCGAATACGTCCGCCAGAAGTACGGCCACGTCGCACAGATCATTACCTTCGGAACACTTGCCGCAAGAGCCGCCTGCAAAGATGTCGGCCGAGTCCTCGGCGTGCCCCTCCCCGAAATCGACCAGCTTACCAAGCTCATCCCCGGCACACCCGGCATGACCCTTAAGAAGGCCCTGAACGCATCCCCTGACCTCAACCAGCTTTACAAAGAAAACCCCGTCATCAAAAAGGTCATTGACCTGGCGATGAAGCTCGAAGGCATGTGCCGCAACGCCGGCTGCCACGCCGCCGGCGTCATCATCGCCGACCAACCCCTCGACACGCTCGTCCCCCTCTACAAAGACAGTGATGGCAACATATTAACGCAGTTCGAAGGCCCCATCGCCGAGAAGGTCGGCCTGCTCAAGATGGACTTTCTTGGCCTGCGAACCCTGACGACCCTCCAGCGGTCCATCGACCTGGTAAAGCAGACCCAGGGCACCGAAATCGACATCGAGCACATCGACTTCTCGGACAAGAATGTGCTATCCATGTTCTGCCGCGGCGAAAGCAAGGGCATCTTCCAATTTGAATCCGGCGGAATGCAGGATCTGCTCATGAAAATGCAGCCGGACCGGATCGAGGACCTGATCGCCGCCAACGCGCTCTATCGTCCGGGCCCGATGGAACTTATACCGCTCTACTGCAACCGCAAACAGGGTCGCGAAAAGGTGCCCGAAGTGCACCCGATCATGGACAAGATCCTGGCTGAGACCTACGGGATCATGGTCTACCAGGAACAGGTCATGCAGATCTTCAACCAGCTCGGCGGCATCGAGTTATCGAACGCCTACAAGCTGATCAAAGCCATCAGCAAGAAGAACACCGAGCTGATCGCCAAGTTCAAGCCCGACTTCATCAAGGGCACGATGGACAAGGGAGTGAGCAAGGACAAGGCCGAGGAGATCTTCGAGCACATCCTAAAGTTCGGCGGCTACGGGTTTAACAAGAGCCACTCGACGCGTTACGCGATCGTCGCGTTCCAGACCGCCTACATGAAGGTCTTCCACCCTGTCGAGTACATGGCCGCGTTGCTGACCTTCGAAATGGGCTCGACCGATAAGGTGGTCGAGTACATCGAAGAATGTCGCCGCCTGACATTACCCGATGGCCGAAAAGGAATTAAGGTTCTGCCGCCGGATGTCAACTATTCCGACAAGGACTTCACCCCCATCTACGTCACCGAATCCACCCCTGCCACCAAGCGCAAGCGCGCCGAATCCCGCACCGAAGGCGTCATCCGATTCGGCCTCATGGCCGTCCGCGGGGTCGGCGAAAAGGCAGTCGAGGCCATGATTTGCGAACGCAAGTCCCACGGCGCCTTCGGCAGCCTCTACGATTTCTGCGAACGCGTCGATCTGCGCCAAGTCACGAGGGCCACAATCGAAGCGCTCATCAAGTGCGGCGCCTATTCATCCCTCGCCGCCAAACGCTCCCAGCTACTGCAAGTCCTCGAACGTTCCGTAGAAATGGGTCAGCAAGCCCAGAACGACCGCCGGATGGGCCAAATGAGCATGTTCGGCTCCGCCGCCGCGTCCCCCCTGGCTTCCTCCACCGCATCCATGGCCGGCGCACTCCCGAACATCGACGAGATGCCGAACGCCCAGCTGCTGAAGCACGAAAAAGAACTGCTGGGATTCTATATCACGAGCCATCCACTGACCGAGCATCAAGCCGCCATCGGCCGATACAGCACGCACACAACTAAAGATATGGTAACATGTTCGGAAGGGACGGAGGTAACGATCGGGGGGATGCTGAACCGGGTGAAGAAGACGGTGACGAAGAACGGCCGATCGGCGGGGATGCAGATGGCGATGATCACGCTGGAGGACTTGGAGGGCCAGATCGACGGGGTGTTATTCGCCGAGACGTTTGCCCAGATCAGCGAGAAGTATTCCGGCGCGATTGCCAACGAGCAGATCGTGTTCATAAAGGGCAAAGTGGACAAGCGGCGCGAGACGCCGAACATCATTGTGAACGAGATGATCCCGATCGAGGAGGCCACAAGCCGGCTGACGACGAGCGTGGTCCTGAAACTGGACCGGACGCGGCATGGGGCCGATGTGGTGAGTCAGGTCAGGGCGAGGCTGAAGGAGCACGCGGGGCGGTTGCCGGTATTTGCGTCGGTCGGGATCGAGCCGGGACGGTCGGTGATCCTGAAGCTGGGGTCGGACTATGGGATCAAGCCATCGGCGGCGATGGTGGGCGACCTGGAGCAGATTCTGGGTCCAGGCGGAGTGCAGTTAATCGGGGCGGGATCGAAGCGGGTGAAGCGTGTGGCGCAACAGGCGTTGTTCAACGGGGACACGGCGGGGCCAGAGGCGGGGGATATGGCCGGGCGTGCGGTGGAGGTGGAGGTGGAGATGGCGAGTGAGGACTCGGAGAGATGATTCAGGTGGGCGCCGCGTCATAAGTCGATGTGGCAGACGATCGGTAGTGACGGCGAATTGCTGGCCGGGGGTTCGCTTCCGAGCGGGAAACCTGTTATAAGGAGGCGGGTGATTGCATCTCTGTTGTCCTCGGGGGCGTTTGAGATTGTCATGAATACGGATAGGCCGAATCTGGCAAGCATGATCATCGTTTCGGCAGGTCTGCTGGTGCTGGCTGGATATCTGGCGCTCTGGATGATGGCGGAAGCGCCGCCGAGCCAGGCGGACACGGGGAGTAGCGAGGGAAAGACGTGGGAGATTCTGGCGCTGGCTTCGCCGACGCGGTACGAGGCGGCGGCGGACGCGGCGATTGACAAGCTGATCAAGCAACACAATGCGAGGCAGGAGCGGCTGGCGAAGGCGAAGCTCCGGGCACAGTGCACGTGGAACCTGGACATGCCGGGGGAGCCGCGGGCGATGACGATCGCGTTCGATCGGGCCAAGGGCAAGGCGAGCATGACCTGCGGGAAGGAGAGTTGCGAGATCGATGGTGATAAGGTGACCGCGAACTCCGGCAGCGCGATGAGCGTGGATGCGCTATATTTGCTGATGTTCCGGAAGTTCAACGCGAAGGGATTTGCGCCGGGACAAGGGGGCGAGTCGGGCAAGCGAACGGTGGTGGCCAAGAGCGAGACGGAGATGTTGGAGTTTGACGAGCAATCGGGGCGGCTGGTAGGGGCGACGTTTCGGATGAAGGCGGGGACGGTGGTGGTTGCACTTCTGGATTACAGGGAATTGCCTGGGGGGGCTGGGGAACTGGTGCCAACGACAGTGAGCGTGCTGGTGCCGGCGGAGATGTTTCCGTTTGAGCGGACGCGCGGGGGCTCGATCGTGTTGAAGGTGGATGCGGCGGGCTCGGAAATAAGAGGGGCGCCGTGAGGGAAGATCGGCCACGACGCCCCGGAGAAAAAACTCATATTTAAGCTACATCTTTCGGACGAACTGATGGCGTTCGTTGGCGAAAGCGTTGCTTCTCAGGTGAATACAGCGGAGCGGCGGTGGGGTTGAAGGAGTGTTGAAGGATTAAAGCGGGTTGCAGGGCAGTGGAGCGGGCTTGGCGGAGGGAGGGTGAAGGAGCCCTTCGGGCTTCCGCGAAACGAAGCACGGGGGAGAAGCTGGGGAGTGGTACAATCGCCCGCGAAATGGTCTAGAGGCCGAGGTCGAGGCGGGCAGCTTCGGACATCATTTCCTTGGTCCACGTCGGCTCCCAGACGAGATCGACGGTGGCGCTTTTGACTTCGGGGATGCTCTCGACGGCGGTCTGGACCTGCGCGGGAATCAGGTCGGCGACGGGGCAGCCGGGGGCGGTGAGGGTCATGCGGATGCGGACGGTGTTGTCGGGGTCGATGTCGATGTCGTAGATCAGGCCGAGGTCGTAGAGGTTGACGGGGATTTCGGGATCGTAAACGGTGCGGAGGGCGGCGACGACCTTTTCCTGGAGGGCTTGCTGCTGGGGCGTCAGATGGGTGGCAGGGCGGACTTTGTTCACATGGGGAGTATAGGTGGCGGAGGGTGCGGCAGGGGCGATGGGCAGAGGCGGGTCGCTACGGAGTTGATCGACCTTGCCGGAATGGGGCAGGACGGGAAGACTGATCCGGCGAGGCTTGATGTTGGGGTCGGCAGGCATTATTCGGTGGTGACGGGCTTTTGCTCGTCCTTGAGGGCGGCTTCGAGGGTGTGCCAGGCGAGGGTGGCGCACTTGACGCGTACGGGGAACTCTCGGACGCCGGCGAAGACAGCGAGCTTGCCGAGTTCTGGGGCGTCGGGGGTTTCGTCGGGGGGTCCGGTGAGGACTTCGTGGAATTGTTGGAAGAGTTTGTGGGCTTCGTCGAGGGTTTTTCCTTTGAGGGCTTCGGTCATCATGGAGGAAGACGCTTTGGAGATGCAGCAGCCATCGCCTTCGAAGGCGATGTCCTTGATGATTCCGTCGTCGAGTTTGACGAAGACGCGGAGCTTGTCGCCGCAGAGACGGTTGAAGCCGTCGGCGGCGCGGTTGGCGTCGGGGAGGTTGTGGAAATTCCGCGGCCGTTTGCAGTGGTCGAGGATCATTTCCTGATAAAGCTCGCGAAGGTCGGACATGGCGGACACGCTCCTGAATCAGGGGAACCACAGATGCACACCGATGTTATTTGTTATTTGTTATTTGTTATTTGTTATTTGTTATTTGTTATTTGCAGAGATCGGACCCTTGGCGAGAGTCCCGCGAAGAACCAATAACAAATAACCAATAACGCATAACATCTGTGTGAATGTTGGTTCGATCTCCATTTCTCTTCAACTGCCGAGGAAACCGATGACCTTGAGGATCCCGTCGGCGAGGGCGTCGATTTCCGGTATTGTATTATACAGGGCGAAGCTGGCGCGGGCGGTGGCGGGGATCTGGAAGCGGTCCATGACGGGCTGGCAGCAGTGGTGGCCGGTGCGGACGGCGATGCCATCGCCATCGAGGATGGTTCCGATGTCGTGGGGGTGGATGCCTTTGAGGACGAAGGAGATGACGCCGCCTTTTTGTCGGGCGGTGCCGACGACGCGGAGGCCGGGGATGCCAGACAGTCGGGAGTGGGCGTATTCGAGCAGGCGAGACTCGTGCGCGACGATGTTGGGGAGGCCGACGGAGGTGAGGTAGTCGATGGCAGCCCCGAGGCCGATGCCGCCGGCGATGTTGGGGGTGCCGGCTTCGAATTTGTAGGGCAGCTCGTTGTATTCGGTTTTCTCGAAGGTGACGGAGGCGATCATGTCGCCGCCGCCTTGGTATGGGGGCATCTCTTCGAGGAAGCGGGCTTTGCCGTAGAGGGCTCCGATGCCGGTTGGGCCGTAGAGTTTGTGTCCGGAGAAGGCGTAGAAATCGGCGTCGATGTCTTGGACATCGATCGGGCCGTGGGCGATCGATTGTGCCCCGTCGATGAAAACGGGGACATTGTGGGCGTGGGCAATTGCGATCATCCGCTTGACGGGGTTGATGGTGCCGAGGGACTTGGAGAGGTGGACGGCTGTGACGAACCTGGTGCGGGGGGTGAAGAGTCTTTCGTATTCGTCCAGGATCAGTTCGCCGTTATCGTCGAACGGGGCGACGCGGAGGACGGCGCCGGTTTGTTGGCAGATGATCTGCCAGGGGACGATGTTGGAGAGGTGCTCCATGCCGGTGAGGATGATTTGGTCGCCGGGTTTGAAATTGGTTCGGCCGTAGGAGCTGGCGACGAGATTGATGGCTTCGGTGGTGCCGCGGGTGAAGATGATTTCGCGGGACTCGGCGGCGTTGATGAAGCGTTGGACTTTGCGGCGGGCCTGTTCGTAGAGGTCGGTGGCGAGCTGACTGAGGAGGTAGACGCCGCGGTGGATGTTGGCGTTTTCGGAGCCGTAGTAGCGGCGGAGGGCATTGATGACAAGATTGGGTTTCTGGGTGGTGGCGGCGTTGTCGAGATAGACGAGGGTTTTGTTGTGGACCTTGTTATGAAGGATGGGGAAGTCCTCGCGGATGCGATGGACGTCGAAGTGGGGCGGTTGGGCCGGGGCCGGAGTTTTAGAGAGCTGCCTGGTCATGTGAACCTAAGTCAGTGATACGCAGGTCCTGGGGCAGGCCGTGCTGAGCGGCCATGAAATCTTCAAGACGGCGACGCACCGGCTCGACTTTGATCCTGCGGGTGATGTCGGCGGCAAAGGCGTAGGTGAGCAGGTGTCGGGCGGCCTCGCGGGGTACGCCGCGGGATCGGAGATAGAAGATCATATCTTCATCGACGGGTCCAGTGGTGGAGCCGTGGGTGCACTTGACGTCATCGGCGTAGATTTCGAGGGCGGGCATGGCGTTCATGGTGGCTTCGTCGGAGAGCAGGAGGGATTTGGTGGTCTGCTTGGAGTCAGTCTTCTGGGCGTCTTTCTGGACGAAGATCTTGCCTTTGAAAACGCACGTGGATCGGTTGTCCAGGACGTGTTTGTAGAGCTCGTGGCTGGAGCAGTGGGGCTTTTCGTGGCGGAGGATGGTGTGGTTGGCAACGTGTTGGGAGTCGCGGAGGACGACGAGGCCGTTGACGGTGGCGTCGGTGTGTTGGCCGTTGAGGACGACAACGAGGTCATTGCGGACGAGCTTGCCGCCGATGGAGGCGGCGTGGGAGACGAACGAGCAGTCGCGGCCGAGGGTGACGTGCATGTGGGCGATGTGGAAGGCGTCGGGGGATTCCTGCTCGAGTTTGCAGTGGTCGAGGTGGACGTTGTCGGCGGCGACGATTTCGGTGACGGCGTTGTTGAAAACGGTGTTGGAAAAGGGGCCTGCCCCCTTTTTTCCGGCGTAGCTTTCGACGATGGTGGCTTGGGAGTTGTCCTCGGCGACGACGAGGACGCGGGGATGGGCGATGGCGGGCTCGGCGGAGGGGATGGAGAGGAAAAGCAGGTGAATGGGATGGCGAACGACGGCGTTGCGGGCGAGGTGGACGAAAGCGCCGTCACGGATGAAGCCGGTGTTCAGGGCGACGAAGGGGTCGGTTTCGATCCTGGCGTATCGAGCAAGATGCTGCTCAAGCAGCGCGGGGGTATTTTGCAGGGCAGTGGCAAGGCTGGTGACGGTGATTCCCGCAGGTAGCGGCGAAACACGAGAGAGCTGTTGGGAGAAGCGGCCATTGACGAAGACGATTTCGGCAGCGGCCTGGTTGGCGAAGGTGAAATCAGCGGCGAGGCTCGCGGCGGCAGCGGGATCGTCGTGTTCGGCCAGGACAAACGGAGTCTGTGCGATAGGGGCGGTGTTGGTGAACCGCCATTCTTCGTCCTTGGCGTCGGGGAAGCCCACGAGGTCGAAACGGGCGATGGCGGAGCGGCGGAGCTTCTCGACCCAGGAAAGTGTGGGTGTGGCGTGCCTGGCGAAGAGGGTGAAGTTAGCCAGGTGGATGTTCTTATCGTCGAGGAGTTGGGTCATGGGAGCGTCCTTTGGGTGGCGGTTGGGGCCGACCGCTACGCGAGTTGGGCAACCTCTTTCTCGACCCAGTCGTAGCCTCTTGCCTCTAATTCGAGGGCAAGGGATTTGTCGCCGGATTTGGCGATCCGGCCGTCGAGCATGACGTGGACGACGTCGGGCTGGATGTAGTTGAGGAGTCGCTGGTAGTGGGTGACGCAGACGATGGCGCGGTCGGGACCGCGGAGGGAGTTGGCGCCGTTGGAGACGATCTTGAGGGCGTCGATATCGAGGCCGGAATCGGTTTCGTCCATGAGTGCGAGGGTGGGGTTGATGACGGCCATCTGGAAGATTTCGTTGCGTTTCTTTTCGCCGCCGGAAAAGCCTTCGTTGACGGCGCGGTTCATGAAGGACTGGTCCATTTTGAGCAGGGCCATTTTCTGCTTGACGATGGCGAGGAAATCCATGGCGTCGAGTTCAGGCTCGCCGTGGGCTTTGCGGATGGCGTTGACGGCGGCCTTGAGGAAGTAGCTGGTGGAGACGCCGGGGATCTCGACGGGGTACTGGAAGGCGAGGAAGACGCCCTGGGTGGCGCGTTCTTCGGTGGAGAGATCGAGCAGGTTCTGGCCGTTGTAGAGGACGGTGCCGCCGGTGACCTCGTAAGTTTCGCGGCCCATGAGCACCTGGGCGAGTGTGCTCTTGCCGGAGCCGTTCTTGCCCATGATGGCGTGGACCTCGCCTTTGTTGACGGTGAGGTTGACGCCTTTGAGGATTTCTCGGCCGCCTGGGACGGCGACGCGGGCGTGAAGATCGTGGATTTCAAGCAGAGCCATTGCGTTTTCCTTTCGTGACGTGCGATTTCCGTAACTTATTCGCCGCCCTGCCGGAACGCCTCGCGTGCTCGATTCGCTCACGTGTCAACAGGTCAGCCTTTACGGTCTCGAAGGGAACCCAGTCATCGGATGTCCGCCGTTCGCGGATCATTCGCCAGAACTCCGGATCGGTCATATAGCCGATATCTTCCTCGTCGTACTGCCGCGCCGACAGAATGTACGCCACCGGCTTCCCCTTGCGCGTCAGTGTGATGATGCCGCCTTTGGTCGCGGCTGTCAGGTCACGCAGCAGGCGAGGAGTACGATCGATTGACAGTGTTTTCAAGGCTCACCCTGCACTTCCCGTAATAGCATCTAGGCCTTTGCGAGTGTCGCAAACCAATCGTGGCAATCAGTCATACCGGACTCCAATCAACCTACAGACCCTTCGAGGCTGACACCAAGGAGTTTTTGGGCTTCGACGGCGAATTCCATGGGGAGTTCGCGGAAGACTTCTTTGCAGAAGCCGTTGACGATCATGTTGACGGAGTCTTCGAGGTTGATGCCGCGGGACTTGCAGTAGAAGAGCTGGTCCTCGCCGATCTTGCTGGTGGAGGCTTCGTGCTCGGCGCGGCTGGTGGTGTTGCGGACCTCGATGTAGGGGAAGGTGTGGGCGCCACACTGGTCGCCGAGCAGCAGCGAGTCGCACTGGGTGTAGTTGCGGGAGTTGGCGGCGCCTTTGAGGATCTTGACGAGGCCGCGGTAGGAGTTTTGGCCGCGGCCGGCGGAGATGCCCTTGGAGACGATGGTGGAGCGTGTGTTTCTCCCGATGTGGATCATCTTGGTGCCGGTGTCGGCTTGCTGGCGGTTGTTGGTGAGTGCGACGGAGTAGAACTCACCGACCGAGTTGTCGCCTTGGAGGATGCAGCTTGGGTATTTCCAGGTGATGGAGGAGCCGGTCTCGACCTGGGTCCAGGTGATCTTGGAATTGGCGCCGCGGCAGGCGCCGCGTTTGGTGACGAAGTTGTAGATGCCGCCTTTGCCTTCCTTGTCGCCGGGATACCAGTTCTGGACGGTGGAGTACTTGACGGTGGCGTCATCGAGGGCGATCAGCTCGACGACAGCGGCGTGGAGTTGGTTTTCGTCACGCTTGGGGGCGGTGCAGCCTTCGAGATAGCTGACGAATGCGCCTTTGTCGGCGACGATGAGGGTGCGTTCGAACTGGCCGGTGCTCTTGGCGTTGATGCGGAAGTAGGTGCTGAGCTCCATCGGACAGCGGACGCCGGGGGGGATGTAGGCGAACGAACCATCGGTGAAGACGGCGGAGTTGAGGGTAGCGTAGTAGTTGTCGGAGTAGGGGACGACGGAGCCGAGGTACTTGCGGACGAGATCGGGATGCTTTTGAACGGCATCGCTGAAGGAGCAGAAGATGATGCCGAGCTGGGCGAGTTTCTCGCGGAAGGTGGTGGCGACGGAGACGGAATCGAAGACGGCATCGACCGCGACGCCGGCGAGGATCTCGCGCTCGTGGAGGGGGACGCCGAGCTTTTCGTAGGTTCTGAGGAGTTCGGGGTCGACTTCATCGAGGCTCTTGGGGCCGTTCCTGGCCTTGGGTGCGGAGTAGTAGATGATGTCCTGATAGTTGATGGGGGGATAGTGAATGTGAGCCCAATGGTGTGGCTCTTCCATGGTGAGCCAGTGGCGGTAGGCCTTAAGTCGCCATTGGAGGAGCCAGTCCGGCTCATTCTTCTTCGCGGAGATGAAACGGATGATCTCCTCATTAAGCCCGGGAGGTGCGGAGTCGGCGGCGATATCGGTGACCCAGCCCCATTGATACTCACGGTTCGCCAGTTCCTCGATTTGGCTTGTCTGTGTCGGCATAGGTGATCCCTACAACATCTAATTGAGATCGAGTCTCTATATCTTACACCTCCGGAGGCAAAAAACCAAGCGGAAGAGGTAGAATACTGCCGAGCACGGCGAGTCGCGGAAACACCGGTTCATCGAGGGTGGGCGCAGCTCCTGCTGGACGGGTCGCGCCGTCCTGTGATCGGGAGTCGCCGCGGGAGCGCAATTCCAACCTTTGAGAATGCGCCATCGCCAATGCTTGAGGTGTGGGCGGTTTGCGGGGAAAATCGCGGCACAAGGGTTGCGGTTCTTGAGCAGCAGTCTCTTCACATGGAGCGTTTGAGTGCGAACAGCTTGGCGATGGTGGTGGTCGAAGCGTTGGCGGAAATGGGCGACGATCGCGGCGATCCTGTTCGTCGTGATGCCGGCGGTGACCATCGAAGTCACCAGCCAGAGCTGGTTCTGTAATAGCTGTCACATCATGAACCCGTACTACCAGAGCTGGCAGACGGGCACGCACAAAGATGTGGATTGTGTGAGTTGTCATATCCCGCCGGGGACGACGAATTACATGTGGGCGAAGTTGAACGGGGCCGGGCAGGTGGTGGACGATCTGTTGCAGCGGACATCGACCAAGCCATCCGCATCGGTGAGCGATTTCTCATGCACGCGCAGCGGCTGCCATGATTTGGAGCGGGTGAAGACCATTTCGCGGAAAGAGGGGAAATACTTTTTCAATCACAGCAAGCACCTGAACATGGAGTATCTGGGGATCGAGATGCATTGCACGACGTGCCATTCGCACGTGCAGGGGAGCAAGCATTTCGAGGTGAACGCCGGCGTGTGTGTGACGTGTCACCTGATCACGCCGGGGGCAGCGAAGAGTGCGGTGCAGTTGGTGTTGATGAACGGTGCCGGCGAGCGACTGACCACACAGCCGACGACGGTGCAGGCGGTGGTGGATTGGCAGCCGATTCTGCCGACGGGCGAGGGGGCGGGCAAGACGCCGCCGCGGCAGTGCAAGAGCTGCCACAACGCGCCCAGCAAGCCGCTGGAGTATCGTGGGCTGAAGATTGTTCACGAGGAGTATGTTTCGTATGGGGCGGCGTGCGAGTCGTGCCATCGGAACGTGACGGCCAAGCCGGAGCGGATCGACAGCAGCCAGTGTTTCAGTTGCCATGAGTTTGGGATGGAGAAGTTCACGAACGTTCCGGATATGCATCGGCAGCACGCATTGGGTCGGCACAAAGTGGAATGCTTTAGCTGCCACGGGGTGATCCGGCACGGGCCCAGCGCGCAGTTCATGCAGTTGGACCAGATGGAATGCCAGTCGTGCCACAAGCAGCAGCACATGATCCAGCGGAGCACGTACAAGTCGGCTCCGGAGGTTGCGCATGTGGCGGGGGATGGGTCGGCGGTGAGCCCGATGTTCATGGTGCATGTGGACTGCACGGGATGTCATGTGCAGGAGACGCCTTTGAGCACCAAGCCGCAGAGCGGGGCGACGGTGGCGAAGGCGGCGGCGACGGGGTGCGATACATGCCACAAGGCGGGGCTGGGCGCGACGATGATCCCGATGTGGCAGAAGAACACGCGGGAGTTGTACGAGTCGGTGGCCAAGATGGTGCCGGCCGGCGGTGCAGGCTCGGCGAAGTCGCAGCAGTTGGCGACGGAGGCGCAGCGGCTGCTGGAGATCGTGCGGATGGATGGGAGTTGGGGCGTGCACAATCCGCGATACACGCAGAAGCTGCTGGAGCAGGCCAGGACGAAGCTGTTGGAAGCCCGAGAGAGTGCCAGACCCAAGGAAGGAGCAGCGCCGTGAGGAGCCGGGTGCTTGGGTTGCTGGCGGTGATGGTGGTTTCATCGGCGGCGTGGGGAGCGGTCGAGCGGCCGGTCGTGCCGGTAAAGAACTGCACCCAGGGCGAGTGCCATGCGAAGGAACGGAACTACAAATTCCAGCATGGACCGGCGGCGCTGGGCGCTTGCGATGTCTGCCATATGCCAGCGGATGAGAAGAAGCACACGTATACGCTGAAGCAGAAGGACAAGGCGCTGTGCGACTTCTGCCACGTCGAGAAGATGGCGGCGGCGAAGGTGGTGCACAAGCCGGTGGCCGATGGACAGTGCCTGGGATGTCACAATCCGCACGGGTCGGGCGTGAAGGCGATGCTGCGGCGGGACGAGCTGGCGAAGTTGTGCGCGGATTGTCACAAGGACGTGACGCAGGGGCGAAAGCACGTTCACGGGCCGGTGGCGTCGGGGAGCTGTGCGGCGTGTCACAACGCGCATCGGTCGGACCTGCCGAAGCTGCTGGTGGGACAGGGTCGGGAACTGTGTTTGGGGTGTCACGACCAGATGAGCAAGCAACTGGCGACGGTGAAGGTGCTGCACAAGCCGATGGAAGGCGATTGCCAGCAGTGCCATGAGGTGCATGCGTCCAACGAGATCATGCAACTGAAGCAGTCGCCGCTGGGGCTGTGCGTGTCGTGCCATGATCCGGTGAAGCAACTGGCGGAGAGCGCGAAGTTCAAGCATTCGCCGGTGACGCAGGGCGACGGATGTATCGCGTGCCACACTCCGCACGGCGGCGACCTGGCGAAGCTGATGAAGAGCGACCCTGCGAAGGCCTGCCTGACGTGCCACAACAAGGCGATCACGATGGCGGACAAGCGGGTGGTGCCGGCGGTGGCGGAGATCGCCGACAAGAAGCTCTCGCTGCACGGGCCGATCCGCGAAGGCAACTGCGCCGGGTGCCACACGCCGCACGGCGGGCAGGTATCGCGGCTGCTGTCCAAGCCATATCCGGAGACGTTTTACGAGTCGTTTGACGTGGAGAAGTATGCGCTGTGCTTCAGTTGCCACGACAAGCAACTGGTGCTGTTGGACAAGACGACCGGGCTGACCAATTTCCGGAACGGCGACCAGAACCTGCACTACGCGCACGTGAACAAGACGGACAAGGGGCGAAGTTGCCGGGCGTGCCACAGCACCCATGCCAGCGCCCATCCGGCGCATGTGCGAGAGTCGGTGCCGTACGGGAAGTGGGAGTTGCCGATCAATTTCAAGCCGACGAAGACGGGCGGGAGTTGCGCGCCGGGGTGTCACCAGGAGTTTGGGTACGATCGGGTGAAGGCGGTGCCGAGTAAATCGCTGACAGCGCCGGCGACGCGGCCGAGTGCGGAGGTGATTCAGAAATGAGAAAAGCGGCTGAGATTGGGCGTGTGGCGATGTGGATGCTGCTGGCGGTGCTGGGGCTGGGGATGCCAGTGCACGGGCAGGAGACGGTGACGTGGTCGGCGACGGATGTGAAGGGGGTTGCGGTGAAGGTGCCGGCCGAGTGGAAGGCGACCGTGCTGGTGTTTGTGCTGCCGGAGCAGCCGCAGAGCCAGGCGGTGCTGGAACAGCTCAAGGGCGCGATCGGGGCGGCGGATGTGCAGGTGGCGCTGGTGGTGAGTGGTAAGGAGGCGGAGGTGGGGGCGA
Source organism: Planctomycetota bacterium (assembly GCA_026693085.1). Classification (GTDB taxonomy): domain Bacteria; phylum Planctomycetota; class Phycisphaerae; order Tepidisphaerales; family Tepidisphaeraceae; genus JAPLNB01. The sequence continues at coordinate 18,251 of JAPLNB010000261.1, forward strand.
AGAAGCTGTTGGAGACGGGGAAGATCGAGTGGCCGGTGATCGCGGACACGGAGTACGCGGGATCGGGGAGAATGTCGGTGCACGTCTGGCCGACGACGGTGGTTGTGGCGGCGGATGGGAGACAGGTTGCGCATCTGGCGGGCGTGCCGCGGTCGTATGCGAAGGATTTGGAGAGCTACCTGGCAAAGGAGGCGGGGAAGATCAATGCGGCGGAGCTGCAACGGCGGCTGGAATCGCATGACACGGTGGTCGATAGCCCGGGGCAGATGGCGGAGCGGCATCTTGCGGTGGCGAGGCGGCTCTTGGAAAAGGATCTGGCCGACCAGGCGCGGGTGGAGTTGGAGCGGGGGTTGAAGCTTGAGCCGGAGCATGTGGGGTTGCAGATGGCGATGGTGGAGGTGTTGCTGGGGATGCGGGAGTGGGCGGCGGCGATGCAACTGCTGGAGAAGATGGATGAGAAGGCGGTGTCGCCGGCGCGGATCAAGTTGCTTCGAGGGCGGGCGATGGTGGGGATGGGCAAGTGGGATGAGGCGGAGGGTGTGCTGATCGGGGCGGCGATGCTGAATCCGGACCCGGCGGAGGCGTACTACGAGCTGGGGCGGGTGTATCAGCATCAGGAGAAATGGCAGCAAGCGGCGGAGACATTTCGGCGGGCTTTTGAGATGACGATGAAGGGGAAGAGGGTGGCGGTGACGGGGCCAACGACGCGGCCATGAGCTACAGGGGTTTTTGGAAAGCCAGAGAGGGCGCGGAGGACGCAGAGTAGTCGCTGGTGGGGGTGTTGCGCGAGTGAGGCTCTTTTGGCGCAGCGCGGGGCGAAAAAATGTTTGGCGGAGGGGGTGGAAAACGTAAAGTTGGCTGGGGAAGGTGGTTATGGTGTTTCGGGGTCGGTTTTTCGGTCAAAAAACCGTGCAAAACCGTGCAAAACCGAACAAAAGCGCGCAAAACCGAACAGAAAGTGACCAGAACCGACGGCGGTCCATATGAACCGCTGATGGACCGCGATCCAGAACAGCGGTGGTGCGGTATTCGGTTTTCAAAGAGCTTGGAAGGAGGGAAGTCCCCCCTGCCAAAGGATGGGCCAGACCCATCCCGATGGTGTATACGCTCGGCGAGAGGAAATGTTGGCCACAATATCGACATTTTTGTGGGGGTGATGTTGGCGGGGGATCGGGGTCATCGGGATGAGGTTGGGGGTGGGGGATATGCAAACGGGAAGGGTTGGGCAACAATATACTTGACTCAGGTTGGAAACGCGACGCGGCTGGACTGATCGCGCCCCGGAATTACGGTTTCTTCCTTCCCTTGGCTCGCACATGTGGCCGGGGACGGGGGGCCGCTGACTTCGGGACATTCGCTAGATGCCCTATCGCCGCTCGGAATTTATCTGCGGCTTGCGGGCCTTCGTTGAAATCAGTGGGTCCTATGCGTGGTTGTGAGCGTGTCATGGATTCTTCCGTTATCTGGATCAATCAGAAGGGGGTGGCTCGGGTCGTGAAGTCTGGGGCAGACTAATTGGTTTCGGCTGCCCTTCTTTCGCAAACAGCGACCCCGATTCTTCCTGTGGCAGTGGGACGGAATGAGGAGCGCAGACCTTGAAGCCAAGAACTTCTCCCCATTTCTCCATCGCCTTCTCATTGGTAAAAAACTCGTCCACAAATTCTCGCTTTGCGGTAACCAGATGAATCGCGTCATTACCGCGCGTTTTTGTCCAACCGCGTTTCAGGTTGTCGCGCAGCAGGCGGTTCGCTTCGCGGACGATTAACTCGTGTACGTCAACTAACTGAATCGGCGATCCACTCGGATGCCAAAGATGATCCAACTTAACTTCTATGGCCGGATCAATCGCCTTCTGATTGATCTCGTGTTTCGCATAGACGACTTCGGTGATGGTGAGAACGGATGTAACAAGATTACATTTTTCATCCTCAGCATCAGCAATCACCGCCGCAATAGTCTTGGCGGGTTCCTGTGTTGCCGGGCACTCGATTAGATCGATGAAGATACAAGCATCGAGGTAATACGTCGGCTTGGATATATCACGCTTCGCCATCCCTCACCTTCCGCACGGCGTCCGCAGAACTGATGTCCTGTGCCCCAGGACCGCGCGGTGCTGCGCCGATTGCTTGACGCCAACTGCCCTTCTCGGCGTCGGGCAATTCAACAATGTCGGTGATGTGCGTGAGAGACGGGCTATTCCCATAGCGCATGTATGTCCCTTCGACGATGATCCAAGTTTTTGCCTCCCAGAAGCGACCCAGATTACTGCGCTGTTTTTTGCCAGGCCAGCATCGGATGTGACGCTGGGTGTATGCTTCTTGCAGTGTAAAGTACACGCCATGCTTGTCGTCGAGAGTAACGATTTGCCCCTTTATTGCCGCGCGGGCGTAGGGGCGCGGTTCTTTTCTTGTAGAATGGGCGTCAACAGAGTCCACCTCCTCAAGACGATTTTCAATTGCCACAAGATCGGGAGTGTCGAGCGTCGACATCAAAATTCTGCGAATCTTGCCATTGATAACACTCGTGATGGACTGCATGGCTTCACGCACGGGAATGGAAAACGCCTCAATCCTTCCCTCGCGGGCGGCACGGGAAAGGTTCTCATATTCTCTCACCACGGTTTCCACGGTTGCCTTGCCTTCGGCATTACCGAACGTACCACGGCCAGTTATTTGCGTGCTGCCAGCGCGAAGATCGGACACAATCCAATCGACCACCGCCTCGACGTTTGTCTCAGCCGTTAGCGCCAACAGTAGGTCCGCGAATGCGCTGACGACAACGCGGAAGTCCGCAACGGATACGCTCCCGTCAATCTTAATTATGACGCTATCGTTTGGCATCGCGCTTCACTCTTGCGGGTCGTATTCCACGCCGCTGTCGCGTCATGACATCAGTTCCGTCTGAGTTTCGCCAATCAGTCCCTTATACGTCAAGCGCTTTCCTTCGACCGATCCTAGCACCTTAACGAACCGCTCGCCATCCTCAACCTTGCGATTATTGAATCGGAACGCCTCCGCGTCCAGATACCGGAATAGGTGGAATGGTTCAATGCTGATATGCGTTCCCTTGATGCACGGGTTAAACAAGCTCCAGTAGTTCTCCAGTCCGTTCGTGTGGACGTTCCCTTTGACATAGCACTCCGCATGGTCGATTACACTATGGACGTATTCAGACGACAGGGCGGTATAGCTCGCCAGCGCATCAGCAAAAACCGCAGCACCTTTCTCAACGTGCGCCTTAACGACAGGCTGCAACGTCTTCCGTTTGGTGTTATCGACCACAAGGGTACGGACCTCTCCATGCCTTTCCAGGAGTCCCATAACAACGGCCTTGCCCACCGCGCCCCGGCCCTTGGCCTTGCGCTTACCAGGGTGCATATTGCGGGCCTTGCCGCCGATGAACGTCTCATCGACTTCCACTTCCCCGGCCAGCATTTTGTCAAACGTGCCAACTTGCATGGCCAGCCGGATGCGCTGCTGTAGGAACCACGCCGTTTTCTGAGTCACACCCAAGTGCCGGCCGACCTCATAACTGCTGATGGAATTCTTGGCGTTGACTTCCATCCAGACAGCGACGAGGCACTTGTCGATGGTCAACTTGCTGTCTTCAAAAATCGTCCCGATCTTGACGGAGAACTGTTGCCGCTCATGCTTTTCGCGGCATTCCCATAGACGACGGTTGGCGATATAGTCAACTTTGACTGATCCGCAGTGCGGGCAACATACGCCCTTCGGCCATCGGACTTGAGCGAAGAACGGCGTAGCGTAGTCAAGATCGGAAAACTGCCGGACCGCTTCTATGAGCGTTTCGGGGAACTGAATCAGGTTGCCGTTGATCGTTTCCATGCCTATATCATAGCACGGATTTTACCTGAGTCAAGTATATTGTTGCCAAAGGTTGTGGGGGGGCACTTGGAGTTCGGGGCGGTCAGCGGACGTGCTTTTTCTGGTAGTCGACCCAGGCGGCCAGACGCTGGCGGAGACGGCGGCAACGGGCTGACTGCTGGGCGACGAGGTTGGTTTGTTCCTGGGGATCGGTGGTCAGATTGAAGAGTTCTTCGCGGCCTTGGGTGACGTTGAGGATGTATTTCCAATTCTCTTCGCGTACGGACAGGAGCAGGTCCTCCATGGCGCCGTAGGAATATGCCCGTGGCGGGCGAGAGGCATCGAAAACGCTTCGGCCTTGCCAGGTGGGGGCGGAAGAAAGGCCCAGCAGGTCGAGGATGGTGGGGCTGAGGTCAAGCTGGGCGGCGATGGTTTCGACACGACGGCCGGGGGCGAACAGGCGGGGGCTCCAGATGATGAACGGGACGTTGACGTCTTCCTGGTAGACCTTTCCGGTGTGGCCCCAGTTGGGATGGGGGAATCCGAAGACCTCGCCGTGGTCGCCAACGATGATGACAATGGTGTCGTCGGCGAGGTTCCGCTGGCGAAGGGCGTCGAAGAGGCGTCCGAGCTGGCGGTCGGTTTCGTGGATGGCGTTGAGGTAGCGGCCAAGTTTCCAGCCGGCGGTATCGGCGTGGGGCGGCTTGGAGCCGAGGTCGGCGAAGAAATCGATCTCAGGCTGTCCGGCGGGGAGCAGGTAGGGATTGTGGGTGCCCTGGTTCCATGAAAAGATGAAGAAGGGTTTGCCGCGGTCGCGGTCGATCCAGCGGAGGATCATGTCAACCATGTAGCGGTCTTCGACGCCCCAGGAGAAGTCGCGTTCGCGGCCGGCATCGCGGCAGTCCCAGATGGCATCAAAGCCGCGGTTCTGGAGGAAATTGAGTTGGTTGGCATACGCGTTGTCGCCGGCGGAGATGAAGGCGGTGCGGTAGCCGAGGGGCTTGAGCATGGCGGGAACGGTATCGCCGGGCATGGTGGGGTGTTCGACGGTGAGTTCGCGCCAAGTCATTGGCGGATAGACCGACAGGAGCATGGCGGCCAGGGCGTTGGCGGTGTTGGTGAAGTGCGAGTAGACGTTGTCGAAGACGAGGCAGTTGGCGGCTTCGGCTTCGAGGCGTGGCGTGGTCTTGTAGCGGCTGCCGTAGAGGTGCATGTGCTGCGTCGCGACGGATTCGAGCACGACGACGATGACATTGCGCGGGGCACGACGGAGATCGGGAGTTGGCGGGGCGCCATAGGGACGCTCGTTGACGAACAGGAAATCCTGGGTGTCTTGGGGGGGAAATGCTTCATTGAAGTGGATGGCGGGGTTGCCGAAGATCTCGCGAAGACAGGAGGCGACGAGGATGCAATGGGGGCTTTCGGCGACGCGGCGGTTGTCGTGGAGTTCGCTCCACTGGCCTCGGGCGGCGCGGTGGCAGAGGAGCGTGAAGACGAGCAGGACGATCAGGGCGGAGGCTCTGGCAATCCGAAACCGGCGTGTTGGCGGCAGGCGGAAGGTGCCGACGGCGAAGACGACGGCCAGATAGGTCAGCGGCAAGCCGACGAGCGCCATCACCAGGAGCGGAGTCATGAAGGCGCCGACCGAGGACTGCATATTCTTCACGTCGCCGGCGAGGTAGATCAGCGCGTAAGTCAGCGGCATGCGGAGGAACCAAAAGACTTGAACGCTGATGACGGCGTAGAGGACACTGAGGGTGAAGAAGGAAATGATGGATAGCCAGACGGCGGTCTGAAGCCTTGGATGGCGGCGGGCGAGAAGGAGGATGGCCTGGCCGATCAGCCCGACAGACAAGGCATAGATCAGGTCCGCATGGATGGCGATGGCGACGTTTCCAAGGTAGTAACTGATGTAAGCCCAGGAGAGGATGCCGGGCGGTTTGATGTGGACGACTTTGCAGGCGGCGAGGGCGAGTCCAAGCAGGACGGCGGGCCAAAGCGCGGACGAACGATCGACGCGAGCCCACACAGCGGAGATAGCCGTCCTGAAATAGCGGCGGGCGGGGGGATGCGTCAGGCTGTCGGTTGGACCCGTGGTGGTCATCGCGGATTTCCGGTTATTGTTGGCCGAGCAGGATAGCGGCCAGTTCCTGGGGCGTCTGGGCGATACAATCCGGCTGAAGGGCGGCAATGCGATCGGCGTAGATCAGATGCCAACCGGCGGCGACGGTGTAAATGCCGGCGGCCTTGCCGGCTTTCATGTCGGCGGGGCTGTCGCCGACCCACACGCAGTCCTGGGGCGCGACGTCCAGTTGCTGTGTGACGAGGAGGAGGCCATCGGGTGCGGGCTTCTGCTTGATGACATCATCGCCGGTGACGATGCTGCCGAAGAGCGAGAGCCAGCCGAGGCAGCGGAGCGTGATGATCGCGCTGCGCCGGCCTTTGCCGGTCATCAGGCCCAGGGGAAGGCCGCGGCGGACAAGGTTGGCCAACAACTCAGGGACCCCGGGGAACACTTTCACGATCGAGTGGTTGGCCTCATAGTGTGAGTAGTAGGTGCTGACCGCCTGATCCCACTGGTGCTGCGGAAGCTCGCGTTGGAGCATGGCGGTGTCGGTCACGCCGAAGCGGGAGATAACGTCGGCGGTGCTGTACTGGCGGCCGGAGATCGGCCAGACGGCGGCATTCCACGAAGAGACGATGAGCGGAAACGTGTCGGCGAGCGTACCGTCAAGGTCAAATAGAACGGCACGGGGCGTGGGCATGGGTCTGCTCATGGTGCATAATCATATACAAATTCACATGGAGAGCATGGTGAGCAAACGAATCGGTTGGGCGCTGCTGATCGGGATGTGGCTGCTGGCGGGGTGTTGGAGCGGCGGCGGCGGATTCTCGTTCGTCCACACGACGGATACGCACGTGACGGCAACCCAACGCGAAGGATCGACTGGCGCCAACGTAGCGGCGATGTATCACGAGATCAGCGGCCTTCAGCCGCGGCCGGCATTTGTGCTTAACACTGGAGATTTTGTCGAGTCGGGCGCTGCGGCGGAGTCTGAGTCGCACCAGAAGATCCTGGCGAACCTGACGCTGCCGCACTATGGGACGCCGGGGAATCATGATGTGAGATGGAATCCGCTGGGCAAGGAAGGATACGAGCGGAGCATCGGGCCCTTGTGCCAGTCGTGGGATTTCGGGGGCGTGCACTTCGTGACGTTGGATTCGACGGTGTTGCTTTCGCACCTCGGGCACGTCGATCCGCACCAGTTGGATTGGCTGGCGCGGGATCTGGAGCAGGCGGGCGGCAGGCCGGTGGTGATCGGGATGCACCACCCGATCGGCAGCGAGCGCCGGGAGTTGGATAACGAGAAGGCGATTCTGGATGCGGTGGAGGGATACAACGTTTGCCTGTGGCTGTTTGGGCATGGGCACGGCAACCTGCTGTGGAACATCAACGGCGTTCCTGCGATCGAGGCGAGGGGGTTGTATCAGGGATCGTATCACGTCATCGAAGTGGACAATGACCGAATTCGCGTGATGCGTCGATCGGGAGCGGCCACGCAGCCCGCGGCGGCGGCGACCGAGGTGGCAACCGCGTCGATCAGGCCAAAGCGAAGCCCGGCGAGGTTGATTCAGAATCGCACGACTGGCCAGAGCCATGAGATCGTCGTGAAGCTGCTGGAGGATCTGGCGGTTGCGAAGGCGGAGATGCGAGTGGATGGCGGCAAGTACGTTGCGATGAATCAGACCCATGAAGGGTACGTTGGCAGCGTGGCGTTTGAGAGCCTGATCCCCGGCGATCACCTGGCGACGATCCGGCTGAGGTTGGCGGATGGCAGGGCGTATCTGAACACGGTGGCAATGCCGATCGAGCGATCAGACGGATCGGGGCGGACGTGGCGGACGGATCTGCGATCGGCGGTGCAGTCGCGGCTGGTGCGGGATGGGGACGCGGTGTATACGACGACCATGGGCGGGGAATTGGCAGCGATGAAAGCGGCCGATGGGCAGGTGAAATGGAAGGTGAAGACCGCCGGCGCGGTGTTTTCGACACCTTGCGTAAGCGACGGCACGGTGTATTTCGGATCGGCGGACCATTTTGTCTATGCGGTGGACGCGGCGACGGGGCAGATCCAATGGAGGACGCAAACGGGCGGCGGCGTGTTTGCGGGACCGGCGGCGGCGAAGGGCATCGTCTGCGCGCCGTCGGTGGATTTGATGATTTATGGCATGGATGCCCGAACGGGAGCGGTGCAGTGGAAGGCGGCGTGCGGCGGCATGGTTCAAAGCACGGTGGCCACGGACGCCGAACGGTTCTTTGTCGGTGGGTGGGACAACACCCTGCGCTGCCTGGATGCAAGCACGGGGCGGCAGCTTTGGGCGAAGAAGTTTGGCAGGTCGATGTACTATTCGCCGGCCATCGCATCGCCGGCGGTGGGTGGTGGGAAGGTGTTTGTCACCTCGAACGATGGCGTGCTCCATGCGGTGAACATCGCCAGCGGCGAGGTGGCGTGGGAGTTCGACGGCAAGAGGGTTGGATACTCAGGGCCGTTGTATCACGAAGGGCGAATCTACCTGGCGATCGGCGATGGGGGGCGGGTGTATTGTTTCGAGGCGGAGAGCGGACAGACGGTTTGGGAATCGTCGGCGGGGTCGGTGATTTACGATTCGTCATTCGCGTTTGGGGGCGGCAACGTGTTCATCGGCGCGGTGAACGGAACCGTGTCGGCGTTTGCCGCGAAGAATGGGGTGTTGCAGTGGCAGTACAGCCTTGGGCCTGGGCATTTGCTGGCCTCACCGGCGGCGGATGAGCGGCGGGTGTATATCGGGTCGATGAACGGCAGGGTGACGGCGTTGCCGGTGGCTGCGCCGCAGCGCTGAGCGCGGCGAATGCGCGTGTCTACTACTGCGGCGGCGCCGGGCGGGTGGATGCGCTGCCGGTCTTGCAGCGGATGCCGAGCACATTGGCGACGGGCCGCTCGGGGCCGTCGCTGGGCCGGTTCAGGACGCGGTGCTGGCGGGCGGCCGGGTCGTAGATGACCAGAGCCGAGCTTCCGCCGCCGTCGAGGTTGATCGCGGTGTGGCAGCCGAGGCGGATCATCTCATCGGCAAGCTGCGAATAATCCATGCCAACCGAGAGCAGCGACCGTCGGCCATCGACGATCAGCAGCACCAGGCGAGTGGCTTTCTCATCCAGCCCGACTGCAGTGCGGGGGTGAATGGCGGCATTGTTGCTGAGGATCTTCTTCCCGTCCTTGACGAGAAAGACATTGCCGGAGATGACCTGGCGGACATCCGCGGGGAGTTTGTTGGCGGCGACGAGCGAGGCGTGGCGGTTGTTGTCAACGACGAAGCACGGCACGGTCGAGCGGCCTTGTGACCAGCGACGGCCATCGGTGATGGCGGGGCCGGTGACGGTCGCCCATTGGCCGGCGGTGTACCCGAGGGTTCGGGCGGCATTCGTGGGGGGTTTGGTGGAAAAAAAGTCGCCGTTGACGGCGATGTCGAGCACGTCGCGCGCGGCCACCTCGCTGGTTCGCTTCAGCGTGGTCTGAAATGGCCCGTCGCCGTCGGGATCGGGGCCGGCGGGTAGGACGTGGACCGAAAGGTCGGCGCTGGTCAGGTCAACAATGACCCAAAAAAGTCGCATGTGCGGGGCGCTGCGCTCCGCGTGGCCGTAGGTGATTCCGGGGAATGGCTGAGTCGCCGGGAACTCTGCGAATGCAATCGCCGGCAACAACAGGAGGACGCCCAATGCCCGCAAAAGATGACGACGCAACCTGGTCATGCGGGTATCCTATAGCCATGACAAATCTGCTCCAAGCCTGTCGGGTCATGTGGTGGGGCATCATTGGCAATCTGGTGCTGGCATCGGTGGCGATGGCGCAGCAGGCGACAGGGCTGCCGGAGCAGCGCGTGCCGGACGGATTTGGAGTGAACATCCATTTCACCGTGGCCGACGCGAAGGAGCTGGAATTGCTGAGGGCGGCGGGCGTGAAGTTCATCCGCATGGATTTCGGCTGGGGCGGAATCGAGCGGAGGAAGGGCGAGTATGACTTCCTGGCGTATGACCGGCTGGTGGCGGACATGGGCAAGCTGGGGATACGGTGTCTGTTGATATTGGACTATTCGAATCGACTGTACGACAACGGCGTGTCGCCGCACACGGAGGAATCGCGGGCGGCATTTGCGCGCTGGGCCGCAGCGGGTGCGAAGCATTTCGCCGGCAAGGGCGTTCTCTGGGAGATCTGGAACGAGCCGAACATTTCGCAGTTCTGGAAGCCGCGGCCGAATGCGGAGGATTATTCGAAGCTGGCGTTGGCAACGATCGAGGCGATCCGGTCGGCGGATCGGGATGCGTTCATCATGGCGCCGGCGTCATCGACGTTTCCGTGGGATTTTTTTGAGGTGATGGGCAAGCAGGGGGTGTTCGCGAAGCTCGATGCCGTGTCGGTTCATCCCTATCGCCAGCAGACCCCGGAGACAGCCGAGGCGGATTACACACGGCTGCGGCTGCTGGTGGAGAAATATGCACCGGGGAAGAAGCTGCCGATCGTTTCGGGTGAATGGGGCTACTCGACCGGCTGGGGCGGGATGACCGATGAGAAACAGGCAGATTATCTCGTTCGGCAGCGGTTGATGAACCTGTGGATGGGGGTGCCACTGAGCATCTGGTACGACTGGCACGACGACGGGCCGGACCCGAAGGAGGCGGAGCATCATTTCGGGACGGTGTACCTCGATTTCAAACCCAAGCCCAGCTACACCGCTGGCAAAGTCCTCGCGGAAACCCTCGCCGGATACCGCTACGTACGCCGCGAACAAGTCAAAGGCGAAGATGACTACATGCTCGTCTTCCGCAAAGGCGATGATGCGGTTTTCGTGGTATGGAACTCCAAGCAGGACCACACCATCACCCTCCGCGATGACCTGGGGGCATTTACGTTGATCTCGCGCGACGGCCAGCGGAAGCCGATTCCGCCGGGCAGCGAGCTTGAGCTGAAAGCTGCCCCACAGTATGTGCTCATGGACCGCGCCAAGGCGGGCATCTTCGGATGCTGGGGGCCTGCCGAGACGATGATCGTTGTGAAGGACGGTCGCGCCAGCGTGCAGGTGGCGTTTGAGCCACCGGCCGGCAGGGGCATGAAGGGCAGCCTGGAAGTGACCGTGGGGCCTGATGACACGGTCATCGGCAAGGTTTCGGTGGACGTGGCGGCGGGGAAGAAGCAGACGATCGCGGTGCCGGTTAATTTCGCTCGGCGCGATCGGCGAGCGACGTTGGGGATGGTTCATTTCCTTGTGGAAGACAGTACGGAGGTATTCTCGTCGCCGATCTGGCTGCTGTCGCCGGACCCGCTGGGGGTGTCGGTTCTGCCGGTCGTGGACGGGAACATCGCGGTCCTGGTGGACAACCCTTCGGGGCAGGCGGCCGATCTGCAAATGCGCATCAAGTCGGACAAACTGCTCGGCTCACCACGCCTGAAACTGGGGGGCAACACCAG
>JAPLNB010000262.1 GCA_026693085.1 Planctomycetota bacterium
ACGACGCTGGTCAATCGCCCGGCAATGTCATAGTAGTAATCCGTCGCCACCTCCGCCTCGCCGGCGTTTCGCTGCTCGATCTTCCGCACGTGCTGGCCGGCGTCGAGGTACTGCGTTTCCGTGAATGAGCCATCGGCGTAGATGATGCGGACGGTGCGGCCGAGGGCGTCGGAGGCCGTGCCGGTCTCATTGCCGCGAGCATCGCGCACCAGGTCCTCGCGAAACGCTATGAACGTCTGACCATCGGCGGCAGCGCCGTTGGATTCGGTCGTGGCGACCGTGCAGAAGATCGGCGTTCCTACGGTGTTGGGCTTGATGCGAACGGCGCCGCCGCAATTGACGGCGGTGACGGCGTCGAACGGCAAGATCGTGCAGTCGTTGATCGCCTGCGCAAGGTCGATGCAGACCTGGGCCAAGGACCCGTGGCCTGAGGCGATGGAAACGGGCAGGGTGTGGGTCGTATCTCCATCCACATCTGTGAGGGTGATCTGGAACTGATCGCCCACCTCGATGGTCCCACCGGGCACGAGTTGGAACAGGTCGTACTCATTGGTGGTGACTTGGCTCTGGGCGTTGGTTGTGGTATGCACCCGCCCATCGGCGTAGTAGCCGTACGTCGTCGATTGGCCGTCGGAGCCGGTCTGGGTGTTGACTTGGCCAGCGGTGTTGTATTCGGTCTGGGTCGAGGAGAAGACGGTGCCGGCGGAGACAAGATCACCGACGAAGATCGTGTTGTTGTAGTTTTCCACCACACGGCCGAATGTCAGCGTCTCTTGGTAGAGGCATTTGATTGTGGCAATCTTCGGATCGGGGATGATCCGGATTCTGACACCGCTGGCGCGCTCGGTCTTCCAGACGCGGCCGAGGGAGTCGTACCAGGTATGCGTGGCGTTGCCCTCGGCGATCCCATCATCGGCCCCGTCGATTGGAACGCAGCGATCCAGCACCCAAATGGCCCGGCCCATGCTGTCGTAGACGGTCATGGTGACCGTGCCGTCGGGGTAGACGGTGCGGATGAGTTGGCCTCGCGTGTCATAGGTGTGCGAGGTCGTGCCGAGATGCTCGTCGGTGGTCTGGCCAACCTGGCCGATCTCGTTGTACGTGGTCAGAGTGCTGATGCCCGCGGCCAACTCAGTTCCTGCCGCATTCACTCGCCGGCCTGAGCAGGTCTTGATCGCCCGGTCGGCATAGTCGTAATAGGTGATGGTCTCGACGCGCTCTTGGTAGTCGGCCTCGCTGGGCCACTTGGACCATGTGATTTCCCGCCGCGGGGCTTTCTCGGGCCAGTCAACCAAGACGTCTCCCGAGTAGGAGGACCGCAACTGGTACTCGTAATAGCGCACCACGCCGCTGGCATCCTGGCTGGTCTGCAGGCGGTAGTACTGAGGGGAATTATAGTAGGTGTTCAGGGAAATCAGTTGGTCGGGCACCAACTCTCCGGTCGCCGGATCAATGTGCCCACGGTAGGTTCCTTTGAGCAGTCCGTTGGGTGGATCGATCGGGCCATCCATGTCTTTGCTGGTCACATAGGTGTAGCACACCACCTCACCAAGGGCGTTCTTGGTCCATACAACGTTACCGGCGTCGTCGTAATGATCTTCGGTCGCATTGCCGAACGGATCGGTGATCTTGATGGGCTTGCTCAGTTGATTGCCGTTTCCGTCCTTGGGCTCGTACATGTAGGTGGTCTTGCGACCCAGTGCGTCGGTCTGGCTGAGGATGCTGCCGGGCGGATTGGCAAACTGCCCGTCCTCGCCCGGTGACGCATACTCGATGGCCGTCTGCCAGTCGTCGGGTCCGGCTTCGACCGTGCGGCGACTGTCCCAGGCCGCGTCCAGGGGTTTGCTTTCCTTGAAACTGGTCAGCGTGCCTAGGAAGTAGTGGTAGGTGTACTCGCGAACGATGACGCGGCAGCGCAGCTCACCGTTGTCGTTCTTGACTTGGCGGATCTCGCGAATGACGCTGCCGTGGCTGTCATAGATGAACTCCGTGACATTGCCGGCGGGGTCGGTCACGGTGCGGCTGGCGCTGGTCCCCTGGAAGCTGTGGTCGCTGCTGCTCAGCGGGGCCTTGTTCTGCTGAGCATCGAACAGCGTCTTGAGTTTGCCCGTGGTGGGATCGTAGGTGGCTTGAAGGACGGTGACGCCGCGTGCGTCGGTGACGCTGGTGAGATAGTGAAAGCGACGGTTCGTCGTGTCGGGGATGTCTATGTATTCGTAGATGATGTATGCATTATCTGGGATCGAAGGCGGCTGCACGCCAACGAGATCGCCTGTACGGCCGTCATAGACATAGCCGACGGTGGGCCCCTCCGAATCCCAGACCTGCGTGATGCGGTCGTGTGTTGCGCCGTCGCTGGTGGTGATGGTATCGTGCGTGAAGGTGACCGTGCGGCCGCTGGAACTGGTGATCCCGCCGTGCCTGAACGTAAGGCTGTTGCCGTTGAGGTCGGAGATGGTCCTGACCATGCCGGACTTGGCGTCGATGACATACGTCAGACCGTCGCGAGTGGTCAGCGTGTACACGCCGCCGAAAGCCGGCTGTGCCGGATTGTACGCCACGGAAATGTCAGCCATAGTCTCGCCAGGAGCCGTGGCCGATGGCGCGAAACACACCTTGCTATCTGGATCGGGATACAGGCTGATGGCTTGGCCATCGCCGTCGTTCTGACTGACCGTGAGGGCGCTGGTGGTTCCCGCGACCGCCGTGAATGCCGGCCTCCAGAAACCAAATTGATTGCCATTGTCGGGCTTGGGATCGAACATGAACACCTGCTGCTGACCGCCGGGAAGCGTGATGTAGACCAGATCGCCCGGACGGAAGCCGGGCAGGCTCTTGCCAAGGGGCAGCGCCGTCGTACGCAAGTCCACATCCGGCAGTTCCATTCTCCATCCCGGGCCGAAAACCCCGTCGCGGCCAGCGTACTGCGTGTCGTACACCCGGGAGATGGTGATCGGGATGCCAGAGTCGGAGGCAGTCAAGTCGGTGACCGGAAGGGTGAAGTTGTCGAGCTTCAGTTCGGTCTTGATCTCGATGTCCCGCTCGCAGCGGGAGGGGCCATGGACGCCGTCGCTGGCGGTCAGGACGAGCTTGTAGGCCCCATCGGAGACGCTGGTGGGGCGAAGTGTGCCGAGCCACTTGGCCTCGGCGCCGGTCTCGTGATCGCCCGTGACGATGATGATGGGCGCTCCGCCGGCCGCGGCCTCCAACTGGACCGTATAGGACTGCAGGTCGCCGTCGGGGTCCTCGATGGTTCCCATGATGAGCGTGTCGGCCCTGATCTGCCAGGCGGAAGAGACGTCGGCCGGCTCGCTGATCTGCACGATGGGGGCGACGGACGGTGCGGCGATTGTGGTTACCGAAGCATATGTGGATTGGGCCAGATCCGACTGGTCGCCATCGCTGCTGACGGCAACGACCTTGTAGTAGTAGCTCGTGGACGAGTGCAGGCCCGTGTCGGTGTAGTAGCTGGACGCAGTGACATCCGTGATGGTGATGGGCCGGGCATCGACCATCACGTACGGCCCCGCCGCGGTATCTGCACGGTAGATATGGTAAATGCCGCCGGCGCTCGCATTCCAATGCAGGCTGATCTTGGTGGCCTGGATCGCGGCCGCGGTCGGGGCGCCGCCCGGCGCGCCTGGCAGATTGATGCCATCGGAAACCGAGGCAGACGCGGCATCGGACCTGGACGACCCATCGGTGTAGATGGCCGCCACTTCATAAGAGTAGTTCACGCCCTGCGACAGCCCCGTATCGATGTAGGAGGTCCGATCGGGGCCGAGCGTGGTGATCAGCACGGTGTTGCGATAAACATCGTACCGGCTGACGTTGGCCGGGGATTCCTGCCAGCGGATCAGGATGCGATCGGGGCCCAGTGCATAGCTGTCCAATCCGGCCGGCGGAGCGAGCGTATCGACCGAGATCCTGGTCGCATCAACAACAGTTGACCAGTCCGACTCATGGCCACCGAGATCGACTGCGGCGATTTGGTAAAAGCGCCGCTGCCCAGCCGTCACCGTGGTGTCGTCGAAACGGTTGACTTTGATCAAGTTCTCGCCGCTCAGCAGGGCAAACGTTCCGGTCTCGGACGCATTCGAATAGATCCTATAGCCGGCCAGATCACCTTCCGTGTTGTGCGTCCAACTCAGCGCGATCAAGTCCTCGTAGCCGGTCGCAGCAACGCCGCGGGGCGATTGCGGAGCAGCGCCATCATCGCAGATCCCTGTTGCTCCCGCCGGCGACGATGCCGCCCCGTTGGAATCGACGGCATACAGGAGATAGAAGGATCTGCCGGCCGGAGCATCCCAGTCGGTGTATGACAGAGTCGGCGGAGGGGAAGTGGACACGTCGAAGTCGGCCACGTCGATCCATTCGGGGTCCCCGGACTCAGGTACGACGCGGCGATACAGCGCATAGAGGGCAACGCCTGCGGCTGTGTCCCATGACAGGCGCACTCTGCCTACCAGGTCATCTGTGGCCATGAAGCTGGCCGGAACGGCAAGGGACGTGACATCAACGTTGATCGTGCGTGTCAGATCCTGGCCGTTGACCTGAATGACCTGACCGTCAACGCTCGCTGTGGCAGTGATCGTGACAGAACCTTCCTCCGACGCTGTGTATGTGCCGTTGTCCGTGATCGTGCCTGCATTGGTCGACCAGGCGAATTCCGGCTGGCGGTCCGTCGGAAGCGGGTCGCCGAATTGGTCCAGGACGAACGCGTAGAACTGCTTGCTGGCGCCCGTGTGCAATGTTGAGATCTCGGGGAGAATGCCAACGCTCCTGGGCTCCTGGGGAACAGTTACGGTTATATAGCTGCTGCTGCTGTTGCTGCTGGTTCGGCCGTCGACGCTGACGGACCTGGTCACAGTGGCATACAACCGGTAGACGCCGGCCCGCCTGAACATGGCGGTGATGGTGCGGCCGCTGCCGTTGGTGGGATTGAGTATTGGATCGCCGTCTTGGCCCGACGGTCTTCCAACGACCTGCCACGTGTACGTGAGGTCGGTGCCGTTGGGGTCGTCGGCGCTGGCGATCGAGAGGCTGGCCGCTTTGTACGCATCGCTGCCCGTCTCAGTGAGTGCGGCCTGCGCCGGCCCGACCACAGGAGGCGTGGGAAGCACATCAATCCAGAAGTGCCGTTCGTCGTACGTGCCCAGCAGGTCGCTCACCCGGATGGCCAGTTCGTATTTCTGGCCAAGTTGGTCAGCGCTGGGGAACCAGGTAACGGACCCTGTGGCCGAGTCAAGGGTCATTCCCGCAGGACGGATCGGAACACCGCCGCTTTCGACGAAGCTGAAGGTCAGCCGATCCGGATCATCGTCGCGGACGACCAGGTCCCAGCCCCAGAGCTGATTGACCTGGGCCAGGCACAACGGCTCGGAGACGATCCGTGGCGTGCGGTTCTGTGCCGGCGGGACGGTGGCCAACACATCCAGCGTCACTTGCGAGCGGCCGCCATTCTCGTCAACCACGACGACCATGGGATGCCACAGGCCGACCTGCTGGCTGGTGGGCGTCCAACTGATCACGCCGCTGTCGGTGATGTTCATTCCATCAGGAGCACCGTAGAGATAGCCATGCATCGGCGAGCCATCTGGGTTGCTCAGACCAATCTGCCGGCTGGAGCTTTGACCGATGTACGGGTGCAAATCGTAGAGGCCGTTATCGACCTTGGCCGGCAGAGTGATGGTCGGGTTGGTATGTGCTGATGCGGAGGTAACACTGAGGGTGAACCGATGGCTGACACCGTATTCGCCATCGCTGACCCTGACATCAAGGAAATAGCTGCCGGTTTCCTCGAAGTGCCACGTGATCAGGCCAGTAGAGCTGATGCCATTGCCATCGACCAACTGATCCATCACGGTGCCGTCGGATTTGCTCACGGTCAGGTTGTATGTGAGCGGTCCGGGTCGCTGATCCGCATCGGTGGCCTGCACCTGATACGTGAAGACACTGTTGAGGCACACGGGAATTGCCCCGAGCAACTGCTTGGTTCCTCGCTTGAGCAGGATTATATCAGAATTGCGCGTGGCCCCGTCGCTGGTCAGCCGAATGTCGATCGACCCGGCTATGCCGGCGGGCATGCTGTGGTCCTGGCTTACCCTCGTGACGCCAACCTGAGGGTCCGATGAGACGATGTCGACGTCCACCAGGGTATCCGCAACAGCAGTCGCAATGCCTGCAATCATGCTGTTAATCAGATTCTGCGGATTGATCTGCGCAGCCACACCGCTGCCAGTGCTAACCTGGAAATACAGTGGATCGCCCGTGCCAATCGTCTGATTGGTTCCATTGTTGATCGGCGTGGCCAAATGGCTGACCGTACCCGTGGCTTTGGCCAGAGCCTTCAATAGCGAGCTTGGATCCATCATGGGCATACCTTCCCTCGCCAGGCTGCTGGCGCCCTGGGGATCTGTCTGCTGCATCTTCGTCCAACTGGGTCTATCCAACTGGGTCAGTGCCCCCAGCCCGATGACCTGAGCACCAATGGCATTGAGTGCATCAATGGTCTTCTGAATGGTTGCGCCCTGATGCCCTTTCGGCAGTGCGCGAGTGAGTGCTGGGTAGTCCGTGTCGAGGAACTCATTGAGCGGGATCGTGACGCCGCCAAGTCCGCCAATATCATTCGGACCCTGTGGATCGGGCATGTATGCTGTTCCGCTGTCCGTGGCCAGCAGGATGATGTGCAGAGCCCCCGGCCGGAATCCGGCGCCACCAATGGTGCCCGCAGACTTCGCCTGCGAGGCGCTGGGGGCAAAAGCCCGGAAGGGCAGGATATCGCCGGCGGATCCCGTTGCGCTGCCGTCCCCATCGCCGTCGAACCCCGCGCCGGTCGCAACCTGATACAGCGCTTCCATGATCGATTCGGGAATGTCGTTGCCACCTCCGGGGGTGGTGCATAAGTCGCTTAGGGCGTATTCCATGGCGCCGGCAAAACCGTACATATCCGGCGTGATGATGGGCTGGTTCAGAATGAAGGGCTGATCCTCGTCATCTGCCTCCAAGTAGTCCTCAAAACGGCCCACTCCGAAGCCGAAGCTGACGGCCGGAAATGCCTGCTGCAGCATTGCGACAAAAGAAGGGGAGTCCTCCGTGCCGGCAAAAAACTGCCGAATGCTGGGCGCCACACTATCGAAGCTGCCCGTGTCGTCGAAGAGCAGAAACACATCGGCAGCTGGTGCGGACATTTCCATCTGCGGGGGCGCAACCTCGACGGTCTGGGTCGCGCTCTGCCCAGCGCCGAGGTTCAGCCGGATGGGTGATGATGGTGTGACCGAGCCAATGGATGCTCGGTCGGGCAAGTGGAAATCCGGGATCGTTCCGCCCGTGATCGTCGGCGGCGAGTTCACGAACTGGTTAACCACGTTCACAATCATGCTGCAATCGATCTCGCCCGGGGTGTCCAGCACGTTATCGTGGTCGTGATCGAGGCCAACAAAGATAATGTATGGTCCGGAATTCGGCAGGCCGATTTGCCGCGCGCTGCCAAGATCCCCAGCCAGGACAGTGCCGCTTACAGCCCAACGCACATTCGCGTAATCAGTGCCGTCAGCCTGGATCGCAGCCGACAGGGTGACATCGGACACGTTGTTCACCCTCTGAACGTAGAACACGGACTGCGAGGGATTCGTCGCCAAGGATCCGATTTGGCTGTCCTGCACAGTGATTGAGGTGATCCGCACCACGTGTACGTTGACGGTGTAATGGATCTCGGCGGAATCCAGTACGCCGTTGAGGTCGTGATCAAGCCCAACCTGTACCGGAAAGATGCCGGTTCCCGACAAGTTAACGCTAACAGGGCAGGCGTCGCCGAAATCGCCTGTTGACGAACCGTCACCAACGCTCCATAGCACCTGGCGAGTATCGGCCCACGCATTCGTTCCTGTTTCGATGTACGGCCAGATCGATATGCTCGCCGGCCCATCGGGTGGAGCATCGATGTACAGATCGGCTTGGCCCGGCGCGGTGGCCGAGTAGTGACGCCAGTTGTCATCCACGCGCAAGCTATCCACGCCGACCACGTGCACGGTCATCGTCCGATCGACTTCATTCGCGTCGAGCCAACCGTTGAGATTGTGGTCCAGCCCGACGGCGACGCCGTAATCGTCATTACGGGGCAGAGTGATCGGCGAAACTGTTGATCCGAAGTTGCCGGAGAATGCAGTCCCATTATCTCCGCTGCGGCCAGTAACGCTCCATAACACCTGAGCGTTGTCATAAAAGTTCCCCGAGATGCTTGCGCTCAGCGTGATGTTCGCGCTGCCGTCGCCCAGGCCGTCCACGTACAGGTCCTTCCGATCGGTGTCGATTGCCGACTGCCCATGGTCGTCACTCACCGTGACGGAGGTAACTCCCACCACGTGCACTTGGAAATACTGGCGATCCTCGTCGCCATCCATGCTTTGGTTTGAGTTGCCGTCAACCCAGATATTCACGTCGTATACGCCGCTGTTTGCGAAATTGAGATAGGCAACATCCTCGCGGCGAAAATCCCCACGTTGGTCCGTGCCAAGCACATCCCACAGCAGACGGTCGCCATTGGGATTCTCGGAATTGTACCACGGCCACAGACTGCTTACGTCCGCTGGCGGAGTCAGCCAAAGGCGTGTCTCGCCAGTGGCTGCGGCATCGACATACAGGTCCCTCTGCGCAGGCGCGATGGCCCTGTGGCCCGCGTAATCCCCGATCTGCATCCACTTGCTGCGGACCACGTGGACTGTGATCTGGCAATCCACCTCCGTCCAATCATCTGGGCCGTATGGGCCGATGGAGAGCTTCCCATCGCCATCGGTGTCGAAGCCGGCGTAGAGCGTGTAATCGCCAGGCCCGATCGCGTATTGGTCCGGCAGCGTGATTGCCGTCTTCCCGTTGGTATCTGTCAGATGGAATGAATCATACCCGTTAATGCTCCACAGAATCCGACTATAAGCCTCCGGCATCACGTCCTGGCTCAAATACACGGTGGTTGGCCCCGAGCCTGTTTCGACATAAAGCTCCGCCTGCTCCGGCAGAGAGGATGAATTCGTTGCTGAATGCCCGTCGCTGTCCTCGACGGTGATGCTGTTCAGCTTCACGACGTACACCTTGATGCCGCAGTCAACCTCCCCATCGTCCAGCACCCCAAAAAGCGGGTCACCTATGTCGTCTATGTCGTAGTAGTTGTCATCATGCCCTGCCTCAATGATGTAGGGTTCGGATAAGGGAAAGAGGCTCAGATAATTGCCGTGGCCTTCAAGAGAATAATTGTAGATGGTGCCACCCGTGGGGGTGACGCGCCACCGAACGTGCCTCGTCGGCCCCGCAACGTCAATGTAGGGGAAGACGTCGAAGTGGGGCTCGGGATTATCCGCATACCAGTAGCAGTTCGATGTGGCTTCGACGAACAGGCTGGGGTAACTCGCCGGATCCTGGTTAGGACTGTTGGCAGTCACGCTCTCATTGCCCCCGCCGTAGATGGTCATCGAGTTGACCTGCGCGCCGCAAGGCGAAATGTGCACATTCACCGACGTGAAGACCCCGTTATCGCTGCTCGTGAGATGCTCGTCGTTGTTCGTGTCCTTTCCGGCCCGCACAACATATTCCCCTCCGCACGCGAGTCGAAGGGTGGCCGTTGGCCACGCATTTGGCTGCGAGCTGAAGTCCCCTTCAGCAATCGGCGGCCCCACGGGCTGCCCATTCGCGCCGAGCCGATCCACTGCCCAGTGCAGGCTGGAAAGAGTGTCCTGCCATAACGTCATAATCTCCAACGTAGTGATATCCTGCTGGACCCCGCTCAAATACATGTTCGCATTGGCCGGGTTGCTTGACGACCCCGGATCCTCGGGGGCGTACACGATAATGCCCGTTGTCTGGTCCGTGATGTTGACCGTAGCGTTGTTCGGGCTGCCCAGCCGATACGGGAACGTGGACGCCGTCAGCGTCACCTTGACCGTTTCCGTGGACTCCACAAGCCAGTCCACCTTGGGCGTGATAGTCAACGGCGAGGTGGTCGCGGTGCTGTCGATCGGGAACGTGACGCCGGTGGCCAATGGCACATAGTCGTCACCGGCAGTCGCCGTTCCGCTGACCGTGAACGGAACCCACAAACACACGCATGTGGACGAGTCCCCAGGGATGGACTTGATCGCCCCGGACAGACGCACCGTCAACGTCCCGGTGTTGGGGCCCATTTCCGAGGCGCTGGTGTCTGTGCCTTGCATGCTCACCAGCAGCGGCGTCACTGACACGCACCAGCGTTCGTCGGCCCAGTCCCGTGCGTGGGAGGTGTTGCGGAAGTACTCCTCCAAGCTGATGCAGCCGCTGTAGTTGGAGTTGCCGTTGTCGTTTAGGCTGATCTCAAACGCCGTTGCCGTTCCGTCGTCGATCGGGCTGGCATCGGTCGGGAAGGTGTAGCTGTACTGCTCCCGGGGTTGTCCGCCACCGCAGCAGTAACAGTATGAATCGACATTGATCGTGCCTGTGACCAGTTTGTTGATCGCGGCGATGGGGCTGGTCGCGTACACGTACGCATTGCTGTATCCGGACCGGACGCTCAGGCACCCCGAGACGCGGATCGAGTTGCAGGCAACCGACCAACAGGACAAGCCCACCTTGTAGAACTGGGGATCGGACGTGCCGCTGTTGTAGGCGGCCATCGTCTGCATGCCACCGCCGGAGCCTATGTTGACCAGCGGCTCCAGCTTCGGCAGCGCGCCGCTGAAGGTCGTGTCCAACGTCCCATCGGCGTTGTAACGGGCCATCGCCAGATCGGTGCCCCTCCTGGCATCGGGCGCGGCAAATCCTGCCAGGATGATCTTGCCATCCTCCTGAACCGCCATCGCATTGGCGCCGTCAACGGAACTGCCCAAGTCCGTGGTCACGATGCCGCCACCACCAAAGCCGCTGACCAGGCTCCCGCCCGCATCGTACCGGCCCAGGCCAAAGTCGCTAACCGTGCGAGTACCTGACCCACGATCCGCGCGACCCGCCACCAGGAGGCTGCCATCAGCCAGCACGGCCATGCTGCGGATCTCGCCGGCCTGCTGCGAAACTTCCTTGCCTGCGCTGGCGAAGCTTGCGTCCAGGCTGCCATCCGGCAAATAACGGACCACGGCGAACCGGTCGGCATTGGCATACCCGCCCACAGCGATACCTCCATCGGATTGGATCGCAACGCTGCTAGCCTCGTCATCGCCTCGCCCCAGGTTGGTCCTGACCATCCCGTGCCAGCCGAAGCTGGGATCGCGCCGCCCGCCGCTGTCGTAGCGGGCCAGCGCAAAATCCAGGTCACCGCCGGCGGTGTTCGATGAGCCGGCTACAACAATCCGCCCCTGACTATCGATCGCCAGGCCGTATGCCTTGTCGGTGTCCCCATGGAAGTCCGTGATCGCCTTGCCGCCGCTCCCATAGGTGCCATCCAGCGTCCCATCAAGGTTGTAGCGGGCCAGCGCAAAATCCGCGTTGACGCCCTCACTGTAACAGGTGCCCGCCACGACGAGCTTGCCGTCGGCTTGCAGAGCCATGCCGGCGATGCGGGCATTGAGATTGCCGAAGGCCGTTGTGACCAGTCCCCCGCTGCCAAAGGTCGGGTCCAGGCTCCCGTCATCGTTGTAGCGCGCCAGGGCAAAGCCGCTGCTGCCGTGGCTGGCGGAATAACCCGCTGCGACAATCTTGCCGTCGGGCTGAAGGACCAGCGAAAACGCCCCGTCGGTGCTGCCGTCGGCAAAGTCGGTGCAAACGCGCCCATTGAACCCGAACGATCCGTCCAGCGTGCCGTCGCCGTGGTAGCGGACCAGGGCAAAGTCCCACGACCCGCCCGCCATCGTGGCGCCGGCGGCCACGATCCTCCCATCCGCCTGGACGAGGATAGCCATGGCCTGATCATCGCGGAGCTTGCCCAAATCTGTGACCACCAACCCGGCGGTGACCTCGTCCGCCGACCCCTGCAGCGTGGCAAGTGGGTCGGGCAGGATGCTGGATAGCAGTTGGCGCTCCTCCAGCAACTCCATCTGATGCGGCTGACTGTGGCCACGACCCATGCCCCAGAGACGTCGCATTCGACGCGAAAAAGCAGAATCAACGACCGGCCAAACCGCCTTCCACAAGCGCGCGACACGCACAGAATGTGCCATCGGATCCTCCCGCGATGAAAACGAAATTGTACAGCGTGGAAAACAACCCACCGCTTCGACCAACTGCACATTATTTGCCGCCCAACACGTTGTCAAGAGGCTGTGCAAAATTATCGTTAGATCGTATGATTTACGTTAACCAAACAACCTCATAGTATAATGGTGCTGTTCTCTAGGAGCACAAACCATGGCCGATTCGGTGGGCAAAGCAAAACTCTTCAGCGTGCTGTTGGTCTGCTATGGCGACTACGCTCCGTATTCCTGCAGGGCGATCGCCAGTCTGGCCCAGACCCCCGGCATTCAGGACTGCTGCGACATCCACGTCGGCTGCAACGCCTGCTGCAGCGAAACGTTGGCCAGCGTCCGCGAGAACCTGGAGAAGGACCTGATCACAACGGCCATCATTTCGAGCCGGAACCTGCACAAAGACCCGATGCTGCGCCAGTTGATCGATTTGGCACGGACAAGGTACGTGTTGTTGATGGATGACGATTCGCACGTCAAGCCGGCCTGGTTGCAGGCCGTGGTGGACTTCATCCGCAAGGAAGATCCCTTTGAGCTGGCGGGGTCGCTGCACAGCTTCCAGCGCAGCGATCAGTACCAGCGCATGGTGGAACAGCGGCCCTGGTGGCGCGGCAGCGTTCACATCCCCCCAGCGCAACGAGACTGGATCGATGTGTGCCCGGGCGGGTTTATATTGGCAAGAACCGAGTTCCTCCGCCGCCACAACTTCCCCGACCGAGACATGACGATCGAATTCGACGATGTCATGCTGGCCGACCTGGTCCACCACGTGGGCGGCAGGCTCGTGGCCATGCCCCCACAACTGCTTTCCTTAGTCGCCATCAGCGATGGCCAACGGAGATGGAAATCGCAGGAATCATCCCAGCCCTCGCCAGAAGCCCGCATCAGCGGCCCGCCATCGCGCCCCATGATCCTGCCGGCCGCAATGCAACTGGCAGTGACCCACTTCCGGGAACGCCGCCTTGCCGACGCCGAGTCGATCGGCCAGCAGATCCTTCAGCAACACCCCGGCAATGCCAACGCCCTGCACCTCCTGGGCATGGTGGCCCACGAAACCGGACGCAATGGCCTGGCGGTGGAACTGGTCGCCAAAGCCATCGCCGCCGAGCCACAGGTCCCCGACTTCCAGAACAACTTCGGCAACATCCTGGCCAAACTCGGCGCCTTCGATCAGGCCATTGCGTCGTTCCGCAAGGCGATCGCGCTGCGGCCCAACTACACCGAGGCCTACAACAACCTCGGCAATGCGCTCAGCCAGCAGGACAAGGGTGAGGAGGCCCTCGCGGCGTACCGGAAGGCAATCGAACTGAACCCTCGCTATTTGGACGCCTACGGCAACCTGGGCCATGCCTGTCGCAAGCTGGGTCGCCTGGACGAGGCGGCCGGCAGCTTCCGCAACGTCCTGGAACTGGCCCCGGACCACGCCGAAGCCCACGCCAACCTGGGCCTGGCCCTCCAGGATCAGGGTCACTTGGACCAAGCCATCGTCGCTTTCGACAAGGCCATCGAACTCAAGCCCGATCACGCGCAGACTCGCCTCAACAAAGCCCTCGTGCTGCTGCTGGCCGGCAACTTCAAGGATGGTTGGCCGCAATACGAATGGCGATGGAAGGTGGAGCCAAATAACTCCAGCAACCCTCGATTCGATCAGCCGCTCTGGGACGGCAGCGAACTGAACGATCGAACCATCCTGTTGCACTGCGAGCAGGGCTTGGGCAGCACGATCCAATTCATCCGCTACGCGCTGCTCGTGGCCTCGCGCGCAGCCCGGGTAATCGTCGAATGTCAGCCGCCACTGAAAAGCCTTCTCTCGCGGCTATCGCCCAATGTGCAGGTGCTGGCCAAAGGCGAGACCCTGCCGCCATTCGATGTGCAAGTGCCTCTGATGAGCCTGCCGGCGGCCCTGCGCACAACGCGCCAAAGCATTCCGGCGACGGTGCCGTACCTTCACGCAGAGCCAACGCTGGTCCAGAAATGGCAAGCGGCTCTGCAGCGGTATGCAGGTTTCAAAGTCGGCATCGCCTGGCAAGGCAATCCCATGTACGCCGGCGACCGGCAGCGATCGATCCCGCTGAAGCACTATCGACCCCTGGCCCAAGTTCCCGGCGTGCATCTGTTCAGCCTGCAAAAGAACCTCGGCACCGAACAGATCAAGGCCCTGACCGAGCCGATGCGTTTGATCGACTTAGGCCCGCAACTGGACCAAGCGACCGGCCCATTCATGGACACCGCCGCCGTCATGAAGAACCTGGACCTGGTGATCACCAGCGACACGTCGATCGCCCACCTGGCCGGCGCCCTGGGCCTGCCAGTCTGGGTGGCGCTCTCCTTTGCCCCCGACTGGCGGTGGCTGCGAGACCGCCAAGACTGCCCTTGGTACCCCACCATGCGACTCTTCCGCCAAAACCAGTTTGGCAACTGGCCGGAGGTTCTCGACCGCATCGCCGAGGCATTGAACGCCGAAACGCTGAGGATTCACCGATGAACCCGATCACAATCGAGATATCGCCCGGCGAACTGATCGACCGGATCACCATCTTGCAGATCAGGGTCCGCAATGTGACCGACCCGCATAAGCAACCCCGCATACGGCGAGAACTCGAGTCCCTGCTGTCCGTGCGGCAGCATGCAATCGCAGCTCGTGCCGATCTGCAGAACCTATTCGGCAACCTGGCAACCGTGAATGAAGCGCTTTGGCGGATTGAGGATGACCTCCGCCTCTGTGAGCGCCGTCGCGATTTCGGGGCGAGTTTTGTCGACCTGGCCCGCTCGGTATATCGCCTCAATGATCGGCGGTCACGCCTGAAACAGAGCATCAATAAAATGCTCGGCGTGGAAAATGCGGAAGAAAAAATCTACTCCCACGCCGCACCTGACCCGCCATGAGCATTCGCTGTGAAGGCAGAACTTCTGTTCGGCCATCGGCCAGCGACGCCTCTCCGGGGCTCACAGTGTCGCAAGCATTGCCTCCTCCTTTTGTCGTCTCCCCACAGACCGCTCCTCATTCCACTGGTCAACCCTCTCCGCCAGCAGTCGCAAACCCATCTTCGACAGTGCTTTCCCAGAACCTGCGCCATCGCAATAAGTTAAGGAATCCGAGGTTGGCCCTGGCACTACGTTTCTACTTATTCATGCTCACTTACAAACCGCAGCGGCGGACCCGGCACCACCCCCGCCGCGCCCAGCACCGAAGGCGTCGGAAATGTACTTGAGGAACAGCAGCCCGAGCACAACGTGCTTGTACTCTGCAGCGTCCACGCTCCCGCGGACTTTGTCAGCAGCCTGCCAGAGCTTGTCGCCGGACTCGTTGACGTCGCCATTCGTCTCGAAATCGATCGTTTCCTGCATCATGCCCCAATCGCCCCGTCTGTCCGGCAAGGATACTATCCCAACCCCAAGTACCCCAGTTCCCCGCCGCTGGCCGGTCGCATTTCTCGCGCGCACGCGCGGGCGCGCGAGAAATGCGCTGCGTTGCTGCTTGATGACCTGTCGGCCAGCTCGTTTTGTCAGTGGGATCATCGGCCGCTGTCACATTCGACAGAGCCATGATCGGACCAACCACACGAATCACCGCAGTTTTGCCACACATTTTGTCGAGAACTGCCTTGCGTCTTGCGAGGAGGGGTATACTCTACTCATCCATATTCAGGCTCAGTGGGAGTCTGACCGGCCGAAAACCCGTGAACGGTTACGAAGAAGGCGATGCGTGTTATGCGGAAACAATATAAGACGCCGACTTTTGGCCTTCGTCTCCCCAATCCATTGGAAATACATGAGCTATCGGAACGCTGCGCCAGCGTGTTATCTGGAAGCAAAACCCGAATGCGGGTTTATCTGGAAACCATATAGACAGTAGTTAGATGCCAAGGAGTACTTAGATGGCTACAGTGCAGTGCCAAGAATGCAAGACAGTACTAGACGAACATTCGACTTGCACTCCCGAACAGCGCATGCCGTGTCCAAAGTGTGGCTCGTTATCGAGAAGCTACCACGTCTCCATTGACGACACAGTAGGTCTTCGCGATGGTCTTGGATTACAGGCACGTCACGCTGATGGGAAGCGACCGTTCCTCGAAAGCTATGGTGGCGCGGATTATTCGAAGAAACTCGGCAAACATGTCGAGAAACAACGCGTCGTTGATCGTGACAATGATGAGTATCTAGAGCATATTGTGGACTACGAAACCGGAGCAGTACTTCATCATTGCGAGGAGCCTTTGTCCGCACATACCGGACACGGTTCGGACAATCCGAAAAAACGCTCAGGGGCCGGATAAGGGGTCATAAGCCAATATATAAATGGCTTATGACCGTTTTTCCGGGTCGCTCCTAGGCCGACTATGTTGTGGGGGGGGAGTGTGATCGGATGGGGGTGGGAGGTGGTGCCAAGAAGAGCAGCCGGCCACCGTGGAGGTTCGTGAAGCGGAGGAACGGCGATGACGGTAGTCAAGAGTCAGGCTAGCTTCTTGTGCCATATGCCGACATCCAGTGAACGGCGCACTTGCCGGAACGTTCTTCGTTTTGCCCTCCAGTCCCTGAGCCAGGCGACGGTCCGCAGGTACTACGACCAGTATCGAGAAGAGAAAGGCATCCCGAAGCAGTGCGACAACCCCAACTGCTCCTTTCACAATGGCCCCCTGGTGTGGAACGACAAGCTCCTGCCCCTGATTCTCGATCATGTGGACGGCGTTCGCGCCGACAATAGACCCAGCAAGCTTCGATACCTGTGCCCCAATTGCGACGCGCAGCTCCCCACCCGCGGTGGAAGGAACAAGGGTCGTGTCTCCGTCAACACCGGCGGGTACGTGGTGAGGAGGCGTGACGGCAAGAAGGACTATACCTTGGTAGCCGAGCCCGGTAGCTTCCGGATTGCGGGCGGCGAGGTCGCGTTGACGGTCGTCCGAAGAACACCCAAGTAGCCTCGTCAAGTAAAGAGAAGGCGCAGTTGATGCGTAGGCCAACGGCTTCCGATGTATCCGCCCTTTCGAGCTTCGGGGCAAATGGCCGTCAGGCCGTCCATCCTGTTTCCTTCTCCCCCTCTAAAATTCCGTACGGCGGGGTTTCCCCAGTACGCCTTCAAACCGGATTCGCCCCCCACCACCTTCGCCCAGTTCCGGCTTATAGGCTGCCCGCAGTCCTTCCGCTCCGCGTCCCAGGTAGCCCAAGGGACAGTCGCCGGCCATCGGCCGACGCGGGGGCGTGGTCCGTCCAG
Organism: Planctomycetota bacterium; assembly: GCA_026693085.1. Lineage (GTDB taxonomy): Bacteria > Planctomycetota > Phycisphaerae > Tepidisphaerales > Tepidisphaeraceae > JAPLNB01. The sequence goes on from JAPLNB010000262.1 coordinate 17,350, forward strand.
ACTCTCCGGTCCAGAGGCCCTTGGCTCGCCGGCCGGTTATGCTGTCCCGCCAGGTCGTCGCTTACTATGGCCTCATCCGAGACTCTGGGCTTCTCCCGCCGACTTATGGCTTTCGCCGCCGGGTCTTTGCCTTGCGCCCAAACCCAGAGCTTCCCTGCTTTGAGCTGCGTGTCTGTGTTTCCGTCCCGTCTCCCGTACCCCGGCGGACCGGGCGGCCATGAGGACCCCGAGGTGTCAGACCCCGAGGTGTCAGGTTGCTTTTATTTGCACGGAAACGCGGTTCTGGGTTATGTTGCGAGACGAAGCCAAGTCGGCTCCCCTGAAGACCCGCCGAAAAGACTCCGTCCCCCCGATTTGCCTGATCGCCTCTTCTGCCGACCTCCCCCTGACCCCGCCCAACCGACTATCTCCGAACCCTAACAATTCCAGCCAGTTTTTACTTGACATTGCCACTCTTCTGTGGTATAATACCTCCGTGGCAGGCCGGACGCGGTCCCCCTGCCGGGTCGGGGGGCAAATCCCCTCTTCCAGGCTCTTTGACAATTTCATTCCGCACCGCCTCAGCCCCAATCGCCCGCTCATATGCTCGGCGGTCGCTATGTGTCGGTTTCGGTCGTTTTCGGTCGTTTTCGGTCGGTTTGGGGTCACTTTGGGGTCGCTTTGGGGTCGCTTTGGGGGCGCTTTGGGGGCGCTTTGGGGGCGCTTTGGGGGCGCTTTTCTCACCGGCTCTTGCTCCAAGAGCCACAGAACCACCTATTCCCGCTCATCTTACGCTTTTACCCCCCTCCGCCAAACTTTTTTCCCCCTCCCATCGCCGGATACTTTCCTCCAAACACCTCCCACCACCCCATCCATTTAGACCGGCACTCGATCCCGTGTAGCAGTCAGCCAGCTCTGGCTTCTCTAAACCCCGAACCCCGAACCCTGAACCCCGAACCCCCAGTAAATGCGACGGGTTACAGAACAATGCAACCCCTTGCGAAAACAAGGGGTCACAACCAGTGGGCGCGGTTGGATTCGAACCAACGAAGGCTAAGCCAACGGATTTACAGTCCGTCCCGTTTGACCACTTCGGTACACGCCCGAATTCTCCAAGGCACGACCAACCGTGCCCCGACTGCTTTATCCCAGTATAAACACACCCGCCAGTTTGGCAAGAAACGCCCCCACCTTTTCCAATTCCAACTCCCCTTACTGCGCGTAACGCAATTGCAGATGAAACTCCGTCGCGTTCGCGCTCGTGCTATTGAACTTGATGTACGTATACGAGTTCCGCGTCACCGTCGTCCCGCCAATCCAGCCGGTCTCATCAATCGGCATCCCCCCATCATTCAAAAACGTATAACGGTAATCAACATGCAGGTCATAATCCGACGCCGATCGGATCGGAACCACCACAAACAACAACCCCTCCCGCCGCTCCGTCCGCGGCGGCAAAAACGCCGTGCTGTTCGCCAAATCTGCGTCCGCTATGTTCACCTGCGGCGGAACATACGGGTCCGCTCGACCCGTAATCGGCGCCTTCACGCAACCAGCCATCACCACCACCAACATCCCAGCTATCGCAACTCGCATAGTCACTCCATTCCAACCAATTCGCCCCGCCGACAACTTCCACGAACCCCCAGGAAAACCTCTCGGCTATCTCGCCTGCTTCTGCTCCCCATCCAGCCTCGGCCCCAGCCCCTTCTCCGCCGCCGGCGCAACCGTCCCTCCATTCGATGCCGCTCCACCCGCTCCACCGCGATCCTTCGCACCACCTGGCCCAGGCCCGCTCCACGTCGACGCCATCTGGTCCATCAACTTCCTCGCCAGGAAACGGCTGTACTTGTTCAACTGCGGCTTGTCCAGTGGCGCCTCCATGTCCACCGCCGCCCTCGCCAGCGAATCCCCACCCCGCGTATTCACCGCCTCCGCCAAAATCCGTATCGACAATCCCGCCGCCGTCTGCTTCGTGATCCGCGCCTGCACCTGGATCAAAATATCCCCGTCCAACTGCTCCGCAACCTCCTGCATCGATACCTGCCCGCTCTGCAACGCCTTGATCTGCGACTCGCTCAGTTTCTTCCGCGCCAAGAGCGGCGAAACCATCGACACCTTCCCATCCGCGGACATCCAGTCCGTCAGCAGCGCCTCCATCATCCCATAATCAATCGCCTTCGCCTGAACCTCGTCATATTCCCCAGGCCTCAGATACTCCTGAGTCGTATCCGTATACTCCGCCGGACCATTCGACTGAAACTTGTCCCCCGTGTTCCGAGTCTGCCGCCCATAGGCGTCGGCATGATCCGAGTAATCCTTCGTCTCAATGGTCACGTTCCCCGTCGATTTCCGCGTCCGCTCCATCGTCCTCACCGGCCCCGAATCCCCCCCCGACGACGGAATCAACTGCCCCTCCAGCGTCCGGTTCACAAACACCACCACCCGTGGCCGACCAACCTGCCGATACATCTCCACAAATCGCACCGCCTCCGCCGGCGTGTCCACCAGCAACGGCTCGTCCGCAAACGGCCGCGGCAACCCGGCCGCCTCAGGCTCCTGCCGCGGCATCGGCTTCACCACTTCATACTCCCGCCGAAAGGTATCCTGCCCAGGCGCCGCCGGAGGCACCATCGGCACCGGCGGCATGTTGTCCCGGCAACCCAACCCCATCGCCGCACCCACCAGTCCAATGGCCAATATTCGACCTAGCTCTAGCACAGCGACCTCCTTAACTATTCGATCCCAAGTTGATGATTCCGCATAAACAACATTAGCATCGCCCAGCCAACTGACAACTGTCAACTGGCAACTGGACAGGGTACTAGACACCCCGCCCGCCAAAAGGATTGCCCAAACCCGCCCGCCTTTTCGCCTTCTCGCGTGTCTAAACCATGGCAGCCCGTCAGTCAAGCACGGCCAATCCCCGTGCTCGCCCCGGTGCACCAGGGCAATCTCGACCGGGCCCGGGCCTGTTTCTCTGTAACAGATGAGTTTGCCGACCGCCGTACATTTGATTATCGTACCTCTACAAAACCAAGGAGCGATCTCATGCACAATGGACCTAAATTCTTAATCTCAATCGGTTTACTCGCTGCACTCACCGGCTGCGCCAACGACAAACCCCACGAATATGGCCGCGAACGCCCCCCAGTCGATAGCCTCGACTCGCGCGACTCCGGCCTGCAATCCAAAGACGTCGTCGCCGCCTCCGACCTCCTCGCCCGCGACCTCCTCGCCCTCCGCGAACTCCGCCAGAGCACCACCCAATGGACCATGGTCGTCGATCGCGTCGAAGACCGCACCCTCGACCGCTACTTCCCCCCCACCAACTACGACATCTTCATCGAACGCCTCCGCTCCAACCTCTCCGAGCTTGGCCAAGGCCAGATCCGCCTCATCGAAAACAAAGCCCGCTTCAACCAACTCCGCGCCCGCGAGCTTGACGGCGAACGCGATACCTTCCAACAAGGCGCCGCCGGAAACCCCGCCCCCGCCGCCATCCAGCCCGACTACGCACTCTACGGCAAAGCCATCGACATGCCCAACCGCGGCACCAACTACTACTACCTCCAGTTCGACGTCGTCAACCTCAAAACCCGCGAACAAGTCTGGTCCCGCAAGTACGAAGTCAAAGTCGCCCGCTAATGCTTTCCCCGATTGCCTATACCCCGTCGCCTCTTCCCCCTCCCCCGGCACTCCGGGAGAGGGTTGGGGTCAGGGTTCCGCGCCAGACTCTTCCCCCTCCGTCTCTGATTCATCATGCATCATTCATCATTCATCATTTCCTCCACGCCTCCGTGCTTCTCCTTCTCCTCCCCCTCTTCGCCGGCTGCGCCTCCGCCGTCTCCGCCGGACACAACACCGCCCTCGACAGCGTCGACCTCACCTCCATGACCGACGATATGGCCCACAAAATCATGGCCTCCCCAGCCGTCCAACGCGCACTCGCACAAAATGGCAAGCTCAAAGTCGTCGTCCAACCCGTCGAGAACCGCATGGTCGCCGAAATCCTCCCACGAGGCGCCGCCGAAGCCTTCACCGGACGCGTCCGCGCTCTGCTCTCCGAATTTGCCCCCGATCAATTCACCTGGCTAATGAACCGCGACGACTTCAACGCCCTCCGCCGCCGCGAGCGCGACCTCAACTTCCAACTCGGCCCATCCCCCGACGCCATCCAACCCGAATACGCACTCGTCGCTCGCTTCAACTCCACCACCACCGAAGACCCCAAACACCGCGCCTCCTACTACCTCTGCATCTACGAACTAACCAACATCCAGGACCGCACCAGCCTCTGGACCGGCAAGTACGAAGTCAAAAAAACCGCCCTAAAAGGCTTCATGGATTAACGAATGTCCTTCGCTCCCCCGCAACCTGAACCCCGAACCCCGAACCCTGAACCCTCTCCCCACGTTCATCATTCATCATTCATCATTCATCATTTCCTCCGTGCCTCCGTGGCTCTCCTTCTCCTCACCACCATCGCCTGCAACCCCACCGGCCGAAACCCCGAGGTCAACCACGCCCTCGCCGACTTCTCCTTCGGCCAATACGAACTCGCCGCACAATCCCTCCGACCACAAGCCGCTAAAACCAACGAAAACTACGTCCTCAATAACGTCCGCCTCGGCTCCGCACTCCTCGCCGACTACAACCTCGACGCCGCCGAATCCGCCTTCTACAAAGCCTACGAAGTCATCAACTCCACCGGCGTCAACGACGCCGGACGCTCCACCGCCGCCATCGCCCTCGCCGAACAGTTCAAAGTCTGGAAAGGCGAGCCTTTCGAACGCGCCATGGTCAATTTCTACCTCGGCCTCGTCTACTACATCCGCCAGGACTACAACAACGCCCGCGCCGCCTTCGAAAATGCGCTCTTCAAACTCCGCGACTACGGCGAAGGCGACCTCAAGGAAGACAAATACCAGCAACTCGATTCCGACTTCGCCATCGCCTACTACATGCTCGGCAAATGCCACCTCAAGCTCGCCAACGAAGACAAAGCCAACGACCTCTTCCACCGCATGGCCAACCTCCGCCCCGATCTCCGCGGCCTCATCGACGACAACCGCACCGCCGATAACAACGTCCTCCTCATCGTCGAATTCGGGCAAGGACCCATGAAAGTCAACCTCGGCGACAACTCCATCGCCGTCTTCCGCCCCAAACCCGAAGAAGTCGGCCCCATCCCCCGCATCAACATCACCGTCGACGGCAAGCTCCTCGACCTCCGCCAACTCAACACCCCCCCCATCGATCTCCTCGCCCTCGCCCAGGACCGCCGCTGGCAAACCTTCGACACCATCCGCCTCACCAAGAGCGCCATCTCCATGGGACTCATGGGCGTCGGAGCCTACCAAGCCACCAAACGCCACCCCGACTACGGCAGCGCCGCCGCACTCATCGCCGCCGGCGCGCTCCTCAAAGCCAGCTCCCAAGCCGACCTCCGATACTGGGAAATGCTCCCCCGCTCCGTCTTCCTCCTCCCCCTCCGGATCTCCCCCGGCAAACACGACCTCTCCATCAACTTCGGCTCCCACGGCTTCAACCAATCCTGGCGCGGCATCGTCGCCCCCGATTCCGGCGAAGCCACCTACTACTTCCGCGTCACCCCCCACACCCGCGGCCCCTACACCTGGCCCCCCGCCAACCTCGCCGACCAGCCCGCCCCAAAAATCTCCCAAGCCCGCTGATCTCCGTGGTGACCACTCTGTAGTTCGCGCTAATCCAGCTTCTTAATCTGAACATTCCTGAACACCACCGGATCGCTGTGTCCCGCAAACCCGAAATACCCCTTCGTCCGCGTCAGCCCCGGATGCGCGCTGTTCGACATATACTCCTTCACCTTGCTCACATCCGCATTGATCACCACATTCCCATTCAGCTCCACCTTGATCGTTGACCCCTTCACCGTCACCCGCTCGAAATTCCACTGCCCCACCGCCCGCAGATACCCCCGCTGCACCGGCACCACCCCATACACCGAGCCGCAATACTGCCGCGGGTCCAGCCCCTTGTACTGCGCCGCCGTGTCGTCCAGAATCTGCAATTCGCACATCCCCGCATACGCCGTATCACCCTTCCCAGGATACCGGATCGCCAACCCATTATTCCCCCCCGGCGGCAGCAGAAACTCCAGCTTCGCCTCAAAATCCCCATACTCCTCCTTCACATAAATCGTCCCGCCCTTCCCTTTTTGGCACATGATCGCCCCATCCTTCACCTGATACTCGCCCACAGGTCCATCCCACCCCTCGAAATCCCTCCCATTGAACACACTCTTAAACCCCTCGCTCGCAACCTTATCCAACGCCTTGTTCGCTTCCTCTGCACCAATCTCCCTCACAAACACATTCCGGAACCGCATCTCCGACCCATGCGTCTGCAATTCGATCGGCCCCGTCGGCAGCACCGCCAGCTTCCGGTTGGGGTCGAAATAATTATCCATAATCTGCCCATCCACCGTGACCTTATCATTCAGCCACACCCACACCCGCGACCCGATCATCTTGATCCGCATCGTATTCCACTGCCCCACCGGATTGTCCGCCGTCACCAAAGGCCACTTCCCCGGATTGTCATTATTATTATTCCACAACGCCCCCGATCCCCGCGGCGCGCCCGCATCCTTCACCCCGGGATTCTCCCGATCCCAAATCTGCACCTGCGGCACACCACGCAGATAAATCCCCGAATCCCCGTTCTTCTGCACCATCAGCCAATCCACACAGAACTCAAAATCCCCGTAATCCTTCCCCGTCGTCAGATACACCCCCTGCCCATCCGACACAATCTCCCCCTTCGCCGCATCCACCCTCCAATGCTTCTTCATATCCTCATTCCACTTCACCTGCTTCCCCGCCAGCTCCTCCTTCGTCAGCTTCATCTCCTCATACGGACTGTAATCCTGCTGCCTCCCCCTCCATCCCCCCAAATCCTTCCCTTCAAACAAATTGGCAAATCCCTCCGGCGGCTGATTCAGCGGCCGATCCGCCGCCCACGCCATCCCACACATCACCAGCAAACCCGCCGCCGACATTGTCATCCACTTCATAAACCGCTCCTCATTTTGCAGCCGACATGAATCCACTCAATCTATCTACCCACGACCGCCCCCCCCGTTCACTCGACCGCCCGCATTATCCTCATGCCACCAGCGGCTTGATCCTCCTCATCCCCTGCCGGTCCACCTGGCTCAACTCCCAGTTCTTCTGCAAGTTCAGCCAGAACTCCGGGCTGGCCCCCAACGCCCGCGATAGCTTCACCGCCATCGCTGCGCTGATCCCCCGCTTGCCACGGCAAATCTCGTTAATCGTCTTCGCCAACACCCCAATATGCGCCGCCAACGCACTCTGCGCCACCCCCCGCTCGTCCAACTCATCCAACAACACTCGGCCAGGATGCACGGAAATTCTGTGTGCCATATTCACCTCACAACCTAATGATAATCCACAATCTCCACATCCTCCGCTCCCAGATCGCCCCACTGGAAGCAGATCCGATACTGATCGTTAATCCGGATGCTCCAACTGCCCTCACGATCCCCCCGAAGCTTCTCCAGCCGGCTTCCCGGCAACGTCGCCAGATCATCCAGCGACTCGGCCGCGTGCAGACGCGCCAGCTTGATCCTCGCCCTCTCGTGCAGCTCTGCCGCGAGCACCCGAAGCGACGCCTTGCTCCTCCGAGCATAATTGATGTCCTCCGTCCCACGCCCGCGAAAGCTCCGGATCGCCATAAGACCACTATACCACATACCGGTAATAGCGGATACCCCGTCAATGCCGCCCCTCCCTTCAAGAAGACCCTCCGCCGCTTGCCCGCCCTCTCCCCTCCTGTCACAATCCCCCCATGCGTAACCCACCCCCCCTCCTGCTCACAACCATCCTCCTCACCCTCACAACCCTCGCCTTCGCCCAACTCCCCCCCCCACCGGCCACCCTCGCCCCCTTCCCCCTCTCCCACGACCCCGCCACCCCCGGCGCATTCTCCGCCGCCGACCTCCTCGACAAACCCGCCGGCCGCCTCGGCCACGTCTCCGTCCGCAACGCCCACTTCTACACCGGCCCCAACCACCTCCGCTTCTGGGGCGTCAACATCGCCTTCTCAGGCTGCTTCCCCACCCACACCCAAGCCGACGCCGCCGCACTCCGCCTCGCCCGCTTCGGCTTCAACGCCGTCCGCTTCCACCACATGGACATGCAACCCTTCCCCAATGGCCTCTTCACCGACCGCACCCTCGATAAACTCGCCCCCGAAGCACTCGACCGCCTCGACTACTTCATCGCCGCCCTCAAAAAACAAGGCCTCTACTCCAACCTCAACCTCCACGTCTCCCGCTGGTATTCCCGCGCCCACAACTGGCCCAACTCCAACCAACTCCCCGAATTCGACAAAATGCTCGACATCTTCCACCCCGAACTCATCGCCGCCCAAAAACAATTCGCCCGCGATCTCCTCCACCACACAAACCCCTACACCAACACTCGCCTCGCCGACGAACCCGCCGTCGCCATCGTCGAAATCAACAACGAAGACACCCTCTTCCTCTGGGGCGGCGAACAAAAAATCGCCAACCTCCCCGATCCCTACGCCACTCTCTTCACCCAACTCTGGAACACCTGGCTCCTCAAAAAATACCCCACCCGCAACCAACTCTCCACCGCCTGGAACGCCGATGTAAAACCCCTAGGCCCCAACTTCCTCCGCGACCCCAACCTCGCCACCCTCAACAAACCCAACACCAACTGGATCCTCGAACAACACGAATCCGCCAAAATGTCCGCCGCCCTCGACGCCTCCGACCCCAACCTCCCCCTCGCCAAACTCACCATCACTTCCGTCACCAACGCCGCCTGGCATCTCCAATTCATGCAACGCGACCTGGCCCTCAAGAAAAACCAAACCTACACCCTCTCCTTCCGCGCCCACGCCGACAAACCCACCAAAATCGACGCCGCCATCTCCCAATCCAACTCCCCCTGGGCCAACCTCGGCCTCTCCTACACCGCCGACCTCTCCACCCAACCCGCCGACCTCTCCATCTCCTTCACCCCCGCCGCCGATGAACCCAACGCCCGCATCGCCTTCTCCCTCGGCCGCGACCTCAACACCATCTCCATCGGCAACCTCCAACTCCGCACCGGCTCCCCTCCCGCCCTCGCCGACGACGAAGACCCCGCCAAATCCACCGTCTCCCGCCCCTTCAAAGGCCGCCCCACCTCCCCCCAACGCAACGCCGACTGGTACGACTTCCTCCAGCAAACCGACGAAGCCTACTTCACCGAAATGCGCCGCTTCCTCAACCAAGACCTCGCCGTCAAATGCCCCATCACCGGCACCATCGGCCTCGGCCCCCTCGGCACCCTCTCCCAATCCAAAATGGACTTCGTCGACGCCCACTCCTACTGGGACCACCCCCAATTCCCCCGCGGCGACTGGTCCAACACCAACTGGCTCATCAACAACAAACCCATGGTTGATAACCCCCCCGGCTCAACCCTCTGGGCACTCGCCGCCACCCGCGTCGCCAACAAACCTTTCACCGTCACTGAATACAACCACTCCGCCCCCAACGAATACCAGGCCGAGTGCATCCCCATGATCGCCGCCTTCGCCGCCCTCCAGGACTGGGACGGCGTCTTCCTCTTCGCCTACTCCCACAACAACCGCTTCAACAAAGACCGCATGGATGGCTACTTCGACATCGAAGGCAACCCCCTCAAAATGCCCCAATCCCCCCTCGCTGCCCGCCTCTTCCTCTCCGGCTCCGTCAGACCCCTCCTCACCCCCCTCACCATCACCTCCACCCGCTCCGAGATGCTCGCCACAGGCTCCCGCTACTATTACAACATCTGGCCCTTTCTCCAATCCAAATCCGTCCGCTGGACCGACCTCCTCACCAACCGCCTCCAACTCTCCTTCGACCCAGACAATACCCCCACCACCACTCCCTCCACCCCCGACCCCCGCCTCGCCTTCTCCGCCACCACCCCCGCCACCGGCCAATTCACCCTCAACGACCCCCACGCCCTCATCTTCGCCGGCTTCACCCAACCCAACACCCCCATCACCCTCGGCCCGCTCCGCATCACCAACCCCCAAACCCCCTTCTTCACCCTCATCCTCACCCCCGCCGACCCCGCCAAAACCCTCGCCGACTCCGACCGCCTCCTCCTCGCCCTCATCGCCCGTGGCGACAACACCAACATGAAATGGGACGAAAACCGCCGAACCCTCTCCACCCAATGGGGAACCGCCCCACCTCGCATCGAACCCGTCCAAGCCACCCTCTCCCTCGCCTCCAACAAACCCCTCCAAATCCACGCCCTCTCCCCCGCCGGCTCCCCCACCGCCGAAATCCCCTCCCAATTCTCCAACAACCGCGTCACCTTCACCCTTGGTCAACCCCCCACCCTCTGGTACGAACTCACCCGTGAAAAATAGAACCCTTTTTGGCGAACATTTGCCCAACTCATCCGTATTACCTCTCGTGGGCGCATACCGAATCATCTCAGGGGGTCGCTTCCCGCACCCCCAGGTCGTCGCTGGTCTCCCAAGGACTCCCACCCCCCCTCCGCCATTCCCCTTTCCCCCTCGCCGAAATCCCCCTCTGATTCATCATTCATCGTTCATCGTTCATCATTTCCCCCCCTCCCCTCCCTCCGCATCCTCCGCAACTCCTTCACTCCCAAAAACAACAAAACGAACCCATTTCCACTTCCGCAAAACCACCCAACTCCTCTCCCTATCTGTGTTTATCTGTGTCCATCTGTGGTTCCTCCCCGCTCTTTTTGCCTCCGAAACCCGCCCCACCACCCTCCCCATCACCGGCTCCCCCATCCCCTCCCTCCCGGCCTTCGACGACCTCATGACCTCCTTCGTCCAAGAGCACAAAATCCCCGCCGCCTCCCTCGCCGTCGCCCGCAATGGCCGCCTCGTCTACGCCCGCGCCTTCGGCTACTCCAACCGTGAGCAAAACGAACCCGCCCAGCCCTCCTCCCTCTTCCGCATCGCCTCCGTCTCCAAACCCCTCACCGCCGTCGCCATCCTCCAACTCGTCGAACAAGGCAAACTCAAGCTCACCGACAAAGCCTTCCCCCTTCTGAACCTCCAACCCCCCGACGGCCAACAAACCAACCCCCAACTCAACACCATCACCATCTATCACCTCCTCACCCACACCGCCGGCTTCGACCGCGACAAGTCCTTCGACCCCATGTTCCGCCCCATCGCCATCGCCCGCCTCCTCGGCGCCGATCCCCCCGCCCAACCCAACCACATCATCCGCTACATGCTCCCCCGCCCCCTCGATTTCCCCCCCGGCCAGCGCTACGCCTACTCCAACTTCGGCTACTGCGTCCTCGGCCGAATCATCGAACGCATCTCCGGACAATCCTACGAAACCTACGTCCAAAACCACGTCCTCCAACCCCTCGGCATCACCACCATGCGTATCGGCCACACCCTCGCCGACCAGCGAGCCCCCAACGAAGTCTCCTACTACACCCACAACAACGCCACCGCACCCGCCATCCTCGGCCCCAACCGCGGCCAAAAGGTCCCAGTCCCCTACGGCGCCTGGTACATCGAAGCCATGGACGCCCACGGCGGCTTCCTCGCCTCCGCTCCAGACCTCGTCCGCTTCGCCTCCGCCTTCAACGACCCCGCCACCTGCAGAATCCTCAAACCCCAATCCATCGCCCTCATGTTCGCCCGCCCCCCAGGCCTCGCCGGCCATACCCCAGACAACAAACCCAAAGACTCCTTCTACGCCCTCGGCTGGTCCGTCCGACCCGTCGCCTCCAGCGCCAGCACCTGGCACAACGGCTCCCTCCCAGGCACCGCCTCCCTACTCGTCCGCCGACACGACGGCCTCACCTTCGCCGTCCTCTTCAACACCGACTCCACCCCCACCGGCCAATACCTCGGCTCCCTCATCGACCCCCTCCTCCACCAAGCCGCCGATGCCGTCACCCAATGGCCGACCCTTGAACTCTTGAACCCTTGAACCTTTGAACTAAGGAGAGCGCCGTGAAATCCTCAATCGCCGTCCTCACCCGCAAAGGCCCCCTCACCGTCACCGCCTGCGACTTCATGGACTAAGGCAAGAATCAGATAAACATCGAAGAAGACGTGGAGTCCGCCATCATCACCTCCAACCGCCTCCGCGACATCAAGATCACCAACACCAGCCCGGTGAAGGCGTCGAACAGTCCCAGGATCTTCATCTGGGGGAAAGGGCACTGCACATGCCCGATCGCGTTCCTGACTTGCCTTGTTGGGCGGGTAAAGAAGTGTGGGGATCAGATTATCCAGAACCTGGGCGGGCACGAGATTCGGGGCGGGCGGAGACAGCGGTATTGGCGGTTCACCGGCCGGCAATGACGCGGCTGATGGTGAAAATCGGGAGCAGCATCGCCAGCGAGACGCCGCCGATGATCACGCCCATGACGCAGATCATGGCCGGCTCGATATAGCGAGTGAGCTGGGCGATCTGCTCTTTCAATTCGTGCTCGGCAAAGGAGGCGATCTGTTCCATCACCATGGAGAGCTTGCCGCTCTTTTCGCCGCTGAAGATCATCTGTGCAATGGAGCGCGGGACCAGGGCGCTGCAGAAAAGCGGCTCGGAGAACTGGCGGCCGGCCTGGATCTGGTTGGCGATGCTCTTCCAGAGATCCTTGAAGTAGGAGTTGCTGCAGAGGTCGTGGGCGACGCTGACACAGTCCTGAAGGCTGACGCCGGCGCCGGCCATCGTGCCGACCATGCGCAGGCCCCGAGCGAGGAAGACCTGTCGAAAGAGGGTGCCAAGGAGGGGGAGGTGAAGTTGCAGGTAGTGCCAGACGCGCGCGCCGGCATTGGTGCGGAAGTAGGAGAAGCTGGCTGCGGCAATCGCCAGGAGGCAGCCGAGGAGGGTCGGCCAGCGATTGACGATCAGATCGCTCAGGTCCATGAGGACCTGAGTGGGGAGAGGGAGGGCGGCTTTTCTGTTGGCGTAGATGACGGTAAAGCGAGGCAGGACGAACGCCAGGAGGAAAACGGTGGTTGTAGCTGCAAAGGCGAACATGATGCCGGGGTAGGTCAGCGCCCCCCTGACCTTGCGGAGGATTTCCTGCTCATCGCGGAGATAGGCGGTGGCGCGGTTGAGGAACCGGCTGAGCATGCCGGTTCTCTCGGCGGCCTGCATGAGCGAGGTATAGAGGATGGGGAAACTGCGGGGATGGCGCGCGAGCGCCTCGCTGAAGCTGGCGCCAGCCTGCAGTTGTTCGCTGAGGTCGGTGACGAGGGTACGGACGTTGGGCTTGTCGGCCTGGCGGGCGATACAGTCGAGGGCATCGCTAAGGGTGACGCCGGTTTCGACCATGATGCCGAGCTGGGTGGAAAGATGGATGACGTCGGCGCGGGAGATCCTGACGCCGGCAGCACCGCGGGGGATGTCTTCGGGCGTTTCACCGGCGGCTTCGAGTATGGAGATCGGGAACTTACCTTCAGCGCGGATGAGGTTGAGGGCTTCGGCGGTGTTGGCGGCGGCGATGGTTCCATTGGCCGGTTGGCCGGAGGTGTCTCGCGCTTTGTAAGCATAGTTGGGCATGGCAAGCTCGGTTATGCGGTCACACGGTAGACTTCTTCGATGGTGGTGAGGCCGGCCTTGACCTTTTCGAGGCCATCGGCACGAAGAGGCTTCATGCCCGCGGCCCTGGTCAGTTTCTTGAGCTCATTGAGGCTGGCGCCCTGGCTGATGCGTTCGAACATGGTATCGTCAGGGGCGAGCAGTTCGTAGATGCCGACGCGTCCGGCGAATCCGCGGTTGCGGCATTTGGGGCAACCGCGGGGCCGGTAGAGCGTCTCGACGGATCCGACGACTTTTTCAAGCTGGCGATTTTCGTTGATGGTGGGCTCGTAGGCCTCTTTGCAGGCCTGGCAGAGCTTGCGGACCAGTCGCTGTGCGAGGACGCCGGAGACGGTTGCGCCAACGAGATAGGGCTCGATGCCAAGGTCGTACAAGCGAGTGACAGCGCCTGGGGCGTCGTTGGTGTGGAGCGTGCTGAGGATGAGGTGGCCGGTGAGTGCGGACTGGATGGCGACGCGGGCGGTATCGGCATCACGGATCTCGCCGACCATCATGATATCGGGGTCTTGGCGGAGCAGTGCCCGCAAGGCATTGACGAAGGTGAAGCCGATCTTGTCGCTGACCTGGAACTGATTGATGCCGGCGATGGTGTATTCGATGGGGTCTTCGACGGTGCAGATGTTGACGTCAGGCTCATTGAGTTCATGGAGGCTGGCGTAGAGGGTGGTGCTTTTGCCGGAGCCTGTGGGACCGGTGACCAGGAGGATGCCGTTGGGGAGGGCGATGAGCTTTCGCCACTGTTTGAGCGTATCGTAGCCGAAGCCCAGGCGTTCGAGATTGACGGCGCCGCGGTCGTTGTCGATGATGCGGATGACGATCTTCTCGCCGTGCTTTCCGGAGAGGGTGCTGACGCGGAGGTCGATGGGTCGTTTGTCCATCATGACGTGGATGCCGCCGTCCTGAGGCAGGCGGCGTTCGGCGATGTCGAGGGCGGCCATGATTTTGAAGCGGGAGGCGACGGCGGGGTGCATCTGGAACGGCGGGCGTAGCTTTTCGACGAGGCGGCCGTCAATGCGGTAGCGGACTCGGAGGGAGTGGTCGCCGGGCTCGATGTGGATATCGCTGGCGCCTTCCTTGACGGCGTTGTAGATGCAGTAGTTGACCAGTTTGATGACGGGGGAGTCACCGGCGGCCTGCTCGAGGTTGTTGATGTCAACCGACTGATGCTCGACAAGCGCGAACTCCTCGAACTTGACCTCGTCGATGATGTCGTCGATGACGAAGACGCTCTCGTTGGGGAGGTAGGCCTGGAGGGTTGCGCGGATATCGCGGACGGTTGCGGCGACGACCTGGGCGCGGTAGCCGCTGGCGCGTTCGATTTCTTCGATCAGAAAGACATTGGCGGGCTCGGGGATGGCGACGGTCAGGATTCCTTCGACGAGGAACAGCGGCAGGATCTGGTGTTTTTCGAGGAATTCCTTGGGGAGAGTGGCGATGGCCTTTGGGTCGGCGATGCGAGGGCTGATGCGGGCGTAGGGCACGCCATAGCACTGCGCGAGCGACTCGATGATCTGATCTTCGGTGCAGATGCTCAGCTCGACGAGGATTTCGCCCAGGAGCTTCTGGTTGCCGGTTTGTTTCTGCCCCGCCAGAGCGCGATCCAACTGTTCCTGCCGGATCACGCCTTTGTCCAACAGCAATTGGCCTAGCGGTTTTCGTTGCAGGGTGGCAATCATCGTCTCTCCCGGTTCATCACATCATTTTGAGCGCGGCAGCAAGGTCTCTCTGGCATTCAAAGCGTGGTTCCAGCCGTGTGATTTCGAGGATTTTTCGGCAGTTGTCGTCGAGCCCGATAAGTTTGATCTGTCCGAACAGGTCTTCGCAGCGGCGTTTGAGCCAGAGGAGGGCTTCGAGGCCTTCGCTGTCGATAAACGAACAATGTTCGAGGTCGACAACGAAATCGGCGACCTGTTTGGTATCGATGCGTTCTTCGGCGTTCTTACGCAGGGCGGCGGCGTTGTCGCCGCTGAGGTCGCCGTCGATACCCATCACGCAGACACGGTTGTACTCGTCGCATCGAAGTGGCATAGGGTTCTGTAAACCTCCGTTTTTTTCAGGCTGCTCGAGCGGTCTCCGGGAACAGGAGCTGCTTTGCGGCCAGATGCTCGGGGTCGCGAAGCAGACGATGAAGATGGTCGACGGGGATCTGAAGGAGCATTTCAGCGAGGGCCGGATCGAACTGGGTGCCTGAGCATCGGCGGATCTCGGTCAGCGCCACCTCGAGCGGCAGCGCCCTGCGGTAGATACGGTTGGACGTCATTGCGTCGAAGCAGTCGGCAAGGCAGATGATTCGGCCCATGACGGGGATGTCGCGTCCGGACAATCCCATGGGATACCCGCGGCCGTCGTAGCGTTCGTGGTGGTGCAGCACACCGGGGACGATGTCTTCCATCTGCTTGACGTCGGCGAGGATCCTGGCGCCGATCTGGCAGTGGCGTTTCATCAGCTCGAATTCTTCAGCGGTGAGGCGGCCGGTTTTCTGGAGGACGCTTTCGGGGATGCCGATCTTGCCGACGTCGTGGAGGAGGCCGGCCATGTAGATGCGTTCGACCTGGGCGTCGACGAGGCTGGCCTTGGCGGCCATATATTGCGCCAACAGGGCGACGCGTTCGCTGTGGCCGCAGGTGTAGGCGTCCTTGGCATCGACGGCGCTGGTGAGGCTGTGCAGGAGCCCCATCATCAGATCGTGGACATCGCCGTACAGCATCGCGTTTTCGAGGTAGATCGCCGACTCGTTGCCGATGGCGCTCAGCAGCTTGCTGTCCACGGAGTCGAAGTCGCCGTTGAGCTTGTCCAGGCCGAACAGGCAGCCCAGGATCTGTTCGCGGCGAAGGAGAGGGACGGCGATCAACCGGGATGCCGAACCGGTGAGCCAGCCGTAGGCTTTGTCCTTCGCGAGGTCGTTGATGAGAAGACAGCTCTTTCGCTCGTCGAGGGTGAGCAGGAGTTGATTCGCGAGGCGTTGCACCAGGTCGGGCGGCAAGACAAGCTCGCCGTAGAGGGCGGGTTCCGCGTGAGTCTTCTCGGTGCGCAGCGCCACGCCCATGCCGCGGACGCCCATGACCTGCATGACGTCGAGACAGGCCTGGCGGAAGAAGTCGGTGCTGCGGCGGTTGACCCGCATCCCGCCGCTGATCTGCTCGATGAGGGTCAACTCTTCGTAGGTGTTGGCCAACTGAGTCGAGAGGGAGTTGACTTCGAGCTCGAGGGACGTCTGGCGGAGGCGGTCGGTGAGCATGCTGAGGAACAATGCCGCTTGGTTGGCCAGGCGTTCGAGGTTGTGCGCGGGCAGGATGTCGGCCTGCTGGCGGAGCCAGGTTGCATCGAGCCCGAGACGGCAGCACAGGCGAAGCAGATCCTCGCCAAGGCTGAAATCGCCGCTCTTGGCGGCCAGCGCGAGAACACCCTGCACCTGCCGGCGCTCGACGTAGGGCACGGCACAAATTGCGACGCCGGGGACGAGATGCCAGGCGGTCGGGCTCGACCGGGCGGTCAATTTTTTCGCGTGAGAGAGGAGTTGGTTGCCGGCCAGTTCGGGGCAATGGAGGGCGGGGATGAGATAGCGATCGAAGAAGGGGCTGGCGGCGGCATCATGCTGAATAGAGCCGTCCCTTTGTATGAGGAGCAGGCAGAGACCGGCGGCGCGACTGTGCAGCGAAAGCGATGCCTGGATGGTTGAGGGAATCCAGGTTTGGCTGCTGTCGGTCGTCTCGGAAATATGCGGTTGGTTTGCCGCCATACTGCCACCATCTGTTCGGGACTGCGCGTGCGTTATGCGGCTGCCACGTGCAGCACTTCGTTAACCATTGCCAGAAGCTGTCTTGGGCTGAAAGGCTTGCTGAGCATGCAGAGGATGCCGCTGTTCTCGGTGTCGTGCGGCTCGAGGCTGTAGCCGCAAGCCGTGAGCATGATCGCGGGGATATTGGCGGTTGCCGGCTCTTGTTTCAGGGCGCGGCAGAGTTCGATGCCGGACAGTTCGGGCATGTGATAGTCGGTGATAATGAGGTCCGGGTGCTCGTGCTGTGCCGCTTCGAGGGCTTCGCGGCCGTTGCGGGCAGTCACCACGCGGAAGCCGGCGTTTCGGAGCTTCAGGGACACGACGGAAAGGATGTGCGACTCGTCATCGGCAACCAGGATCGTCTTACCAGTCATGTACCCTCCGGGCCAGCGATTCGACTGCCTGCATTGGCTGCGGGGCAGTTGTCTCCGGCCTGTTAGATCAGCCTCATTCGACCAGATCGAGCTCAAATCCGAACGTGCTGCCTTTGCCGACCTGGCTTTCCACGAACATCCGGCCATGGTGGACCGTTTCGATAATGTGCTTCACCAGCGACAGTCCGAGGCCGGTGCCCTTGGCCATCCGGTTGTTGGTTTCGGCCCTGTAGAACTTATCGAATACAAATGCCAGGTCCTTTGGTGGAATTCCAACGCCGGTATCGGAGATTCGGGCGGCAATCTTTTTTCTGGACTCATCGACGACGGTTTGGACGGTTATCGTGCCACCTTCAGGGGTGTATTTGACGGCATTGGAGAGCAGGTTGAGAATGGACTCGTAGAGCATATCTCGGTCCGCGCGGGTCTGATCGACGGCCGGGGCGATCTGTTCGACGATCTCTATCTGTTTCTGCCTGGCCTGGGGCAGGATCACCTCGACGGCCTCCTTGAGCAGGACCATGAGGCTCAGGGGGGTTTTGTTGATTTTGATGAGGCCGGACTCGATCCGCGAGATATTGAGGATATTGTCGATGAGGCGGCCGAGGCGGTTGGCTTCGTTCTGGATAACCTCGTAGAACTCGGTGCGTGTTTTGTCGTCGGAAGCTTCTCCGTCGATGAGCATCTCGGCGTAGGCCTTGATGCTTGCCAGGGGGGTACGGAGTTCGTGGCTGACGTTGGAGACGAAGTCGTTCTTCATCTCTGCGACTTCTTTTTCGCGCGTCATGTCATGGAGCACGGCGACGACGCCGGCGGGAGTATCCTCGCGGCCGGCGACGCAGGAGAGCGTGACCTTGTAGATTCGCTCACCGGAGGGGGTTTGGACCTTGTGCTCGACGATCCGGCGGCCGCTGCGGCTGTCGCTTTTTCGCATTTCGCGGATCAGCGAGATCATGGTGCTGTCGCATATGACGTCGTGGATGGGAGCGCGGCTTGCGCGGCTGAGGTCGAAATTGAAGGTACGGGCGGCCGAGTCATTGGCCAGAACAACCTCGTCGAAGGGATCGGTCACGAGCACGGCGTCGGAAATGCTGTAGATAATGGCTTCGGCGTGCTGTCGTTCGGCGGTGGCGACCTTGAGCTGGATCTCGATTTCCTTGACTCGGAGGCGGGCCGCGGCGACCTCCTCCTCTGCCGACGCGATCACGCCATTAAAGGCATTAACCAAAGGATTGAGCGTCGGATGCGGGGACGGGAGGCGATGGAGCGGGCCGAGGTTCTGCACGTTGGACAGCCCCCGTGTCAGACGGCGGCAAGCGCTCGATAGCGAGAGCATCCCCGCCATGCCCACGAAGCCGGCAAAGAGGAATAGCACCATGGCGGCGATGCGGTTGGGCCGGAAACGGAAAAAAGGCCCGAGTTCGAGTTCGGTGGCAGGAGCAAATGACAGCGCCATCAGACCGCCGCCCAGCAGGATGAAGCAGAGGATCAGGATGAAGGTAGCCCGTCGCACGCGATGTTTCCCGTGGTATGGGTGGAATGAGCCCCCTCCGGAGGACTCAGGCCGCCTCCAGGCCCCATCGTTGGACGGGGCCTGGAGATCGGCGAGTTCATTCTTCAGGCCGCGCTTGCGCCATCAGCGTTCCAGCCAATTGGTCATTGGGCTTGAGCTTCAGAGCGAGGGCGTAGTAGTTGATCGCCTCGGTGTGCTTGCCCTGTTTTTCCAGAACCAGGCCGCTCATGCAGAGGCTGACGGGGTCCTTGCAGTCGAGGGCGATGGCCTTGCGGAATGCCGCCAGCGCATCGTCGAGCCGGTTCTGCCGCAGGCGTACGTAGCCGAGGGTCAGATGCACTTCGCTGCTGGCCGGATCGAGGGACATGGCCTTGCGGGCCGACAGGTCCGCGCGGCGCAGGTCGTTCAGTTGCAGGGCAGCCTTGGTGAGCTTCAGCCACACGCCTGCGGAGGACGGATCGAGTTGGGAGGCGGTCTCGAAGCTTTCGCGGGCCTCGGGCGAACGGCCGGTCTGGATCTGGCACTCGCCCAGCGCGATGAACAGGTCAGCTCGCGAGTTGTATTTGTCTTCCTTGACGAGGCGGCTCAGCAGCGAACCGGATTCGCGGAAATCGCCCGCATAGAACATCGCCAGGGCCAGGTGCTCGCGTATCGCCGGCTCGTCGGGCGCGAGAATGCTGGCTTGGCGGAGGATCGTGGCACCTTCGGCATGCTTGCCCTGCTGGACGAGCATCTGGCCGACGGCGTCACGGATGGCGGCGCTGTACTCGAAGTAGGCCATCTTGTCGCGGAGCAGGCTCAGCGCTTCGGGCAGGCGATCCATGGCCACAAGCATTTCCGCCTTGGCCATCAGGTACGCCAGCTCCGACGGCGCCTGTTCCGAGGCTCGCGTGTAACATTCCAGCGCGACATCTCGCTTCTGCCACCGCTCGTAGATCACGCCGAAGAGGTAATCCACCTCAACGTCCTTGCTGTCAAGGGAGCGGGCAAGCTGCAGCGCTTTCTCGGCCGGCTCAAGCTGGCCCTGCTCGATGTTGAGCCTGGCCAGCAGGACATAGAGCGGCTCCTGCTTCGGATTGAGCTTGATCGCGTCGTCGATCGCCTTGCGGCTCTCGGCGAAGTTGCCGTTCTGGTACTGCTGCTTGGCCATGCCGTACAGGACGTCGGATCGGGCCGCGTTCCACCTTTGCGTCGCCGCTGCCTTCTGGGTGGGCTCTTTAGGCCCGTTGACACAGCCAGCAGCGAAAGCCAGAACCAGCATTGCCATGAGATGCTTCATTGCCATGGGAACTCCTCAGGTAATCGCGCCCTCCGCGACAATACAACTGTGCGAGGGTTTACTTCTCGTCGCGTTCACTCGAGGACTGCCCTTCCACCTCGTCGACTGGAAGCTCCGTGACGGTCACATCCTGGTCGGTGGGCTGGGTCGTGGGCGCCGGCACGGGAGACTGGGAAGCCACAACCCCGTTCTCTTTGGACTCACTCTTTTCCAACAGCGTTGCGGCGGCCTGCTCGGTCACGGGCGTCTCGACGACGGCCGGCGGCGTGGTGGGTGTTTCGACCATTTCATCCTCGGCCACCCAATCGGTCTCCCATGTGTCGTCATCAGCTTCGGCCTGGGTCACGGCCGGTTGCATCGCGGTCGCCGCAGCTACCGGCGGCGTCGTAGGCGCCGCGGGAGTCGCAGGCATGGCCGGGAAAGCCGGAGCGGATTTGGGCGTTTCGACGGCCGCCGTGACGCCGCGCTCGGCGAGGACCTGGCGTTTCACGAACCCGCGGATGGAGCTGTTGTCGACCGATGTCATCTCTTGGCCGTTGAGGCCCTCCTTCATCTTGATGGCTTCGAGGAACTTGGGGTTCAGATTCGTCGCGCAGTCAAGGTACCAGATGGCCTTCTTGGGGTTGGGGGTGGGTTTGCTCATTTCCTTGACGGCATTGTCATAGGCGCCTTCGGCGAGCCGCTCGCGAGCCCATGGCATCAGGCTGCGGCGTACGCCCACTCGCAGCTTCTCCATGTCCTTGAGCTCTTCCTCCGAGGCCTTGGTGTATGCCTTCTCGTCCTTCACGATGTGGGGGGTGAGCATGATGATGAGTTCTTCGCGAAGCGTGGTGTCCTGCTGGCTGCGGAACAGCGTGCCAACGACGGGGAGGCTGCCGAGGCCGGGGACCTGGCTGCGGCTGGTGATGGTGCTCTCGCGGAAGAGGCCGCCGATGACGATGGTGTGGCCGTCCTTGACCATGATGTTGGTGGTGACTTCGGCGGTGGTCTTGAACGGCAGATCGTTTTTCAGGCCGCCGCTGGAGTCTTCAGGGTGGATTTCCATGCGGATGTAGCCGTCATCGCCGATGTAGGGGCGGAAGATCAGGCGGGTGCCGGTCTTGAGGAACTCGACGGTCTGGATGGTGGTGGTTTCGGTGACGGAGGTGGTCTTGTAGCCGTCTTCGCGGCCGACGAGGACTTCGCCGCGTTGCTTGTTGAGGGTCAGGACCTTCGGGTTGGCGAGCACGACGGTGTCGGTGACCTGCTCCAAGGCATTGAGGAAGACGGAGATATCCTGTGTGACGAATCCGACCTTGAAGCCGGGGGCCAGACTCTGCGTCATATTGTTGCCGGTGCCGACACTGCTGGCGCTCTTGTTCCAGGCGCCTTCACCTTCCTTGAGCTGGGCGTTGGTGAACTGGCCGCTGGAGTTGGTGATCTTGCTGAAATCGATTCCGCCGACGATGTTGAAGTCGATGCCCAGGTTGTTATCGTCGCTCAGTCTTGCCGCGACAATCGTCGCCTCCACGAGGATTTGCTGCGGCCGACGGTCCACTTCTTTGAGGATCTTCTTCACCTTCTCGATGTTGTCCGGATAGTCGCGCACCACCAGGATGTCCTCGGTGGCGTGGGTATTGCCGCCGGCTTCCTTGTTGCTGCTCTCAATGCCGGGCTTCGCAGCCTCCGTAACTGAGGTCTGGCCTTCGGCGCTGAGCGCGGGCTTGATGATGACCAAGGCGTTGGCCGCGGGGGTGTAGAAGAGGCGGAAGACCTCGGTGGTCATCTGGCGCTCGGCCTTCTCGATGTCCGCCAGTTCCTTGGCGCCGTAGACATAGATGAAGTTGCCCTTTTCGCGATAGGCGTAGCCATTGCCTTTGAGAATCGCCTCCAAGGCCTCGCGGATGGTCACATTATAGAGGTTGGCGGTGACCGTGCCCCGGACGTCCTTGCTGGCGATGATGTTCTTCTGCGACTGAAGCGACAGCATGCGGAGGACTTCGACGAGGTTGGCCTCGTTGACGTGGATCTCGACAGTGCCGCTGTCTGATACGTTCACTTGCTGCGCACCGACGCTCTGGCCTTCGGCGGGCTTGGTAGCCGGCGCCGGGGCCGGCGTTGCAGCCGGGGATGGCGTATCGTCCAAGAGTTTCACGTCCGTGTTAGGCGCCTTACCACCGGATTGGCTTGCCTTGCCTTCCGCCGCTACCGAAAGCGCCTGGAAGGAATAAACGGACGACAAGGCCAAAAAAAGAGCCGCGAATGCCTTCGTCGTTTTGCACATAACAGTTCTCTCCTTTTACAACTGGCGGGATATGCCGGCCTGTCTATTAAAATCGAAAAACAACTTCTAGTTTGATGCCTTCGCGTTCCACGATGATCCGCTTGGCCTCGATCTTGACCACGCGGAAGCCTGCGATGGTGTCGCCTGCCCCAACCAGGGTGCCGTTGACCATCGCCTTTGGATCGCCGTTCTTCATGACCGTGCTCTGCAACTTCAATCGAGCGGCCTGCGACTGCAGGTTCTCAACCAAAATGTGCTTCGCCTTCTCCTGATCGGCCTTTGCAGCAAAGGACTTTGCCAGTTCGTCCCAAAATCCGTCCGCGGCGGATTGGACCTTGGTAAGACTCGACCCATCCTGAGCGAAGTAGTCGAGCTTGACGAGGAACAGATTACGCTGGATGAGCCCGACTGAGCTGTGGGTGAATTCCTGCAGAGCGCGCGTGGCATGGGACGACTGGGAATTGGCAACGGCGGCCTGGGTGTTGGTTTTGGCGTCTGCGAGGGTTGCCATCGCAGCCGCGGGCTGCGTCTTGCCGGTAAAAAGCACTCTTCCCCACATGACCGCCATGACTGCGACGAGAATGCTCAGCGCCATGGTCTTCTTCGGCTGCGTTTTGAGTCGCCGCGCGATCTGCTGCTGCCAGGCTGATAGGGAAGCGTCGGCCATTCATCCCTCCGAGAAATAAACGCTGGTCACCATGTCGGTCACTTCGACGACACCGGGCTTGCCGGTTTTGTTCTTGATGATCAGGCGGCGGATGCGTGTCAGTCGCTGGAGGTCTTCGACCTGCCTGAGAAACGACGCGACATTCAGGAAATCGCCCTGGAAGCTGAGTTGGATGGGCTGTTCGTAGAAGCCATCCGCGCGTTTGGAGGCCAGCGGCTGGAGTTTAAGTTCCTGCAGCGATAATTGCTGGCTGACTTGAGTGAGATCCTTGATGAACTGACCCAATTCGACCTGCCGCGGGAACTGGCGGTCGTAATCCTGCACGCTACGTTCCAGGCGTTGGACTTCTCTGAGCACGGCGGGGAGGTTGCGTGCGCGGTTCTGATCGGCCGACAGATCGCGGCGTTTGGAATCAATCTGCATCTGGAGCGCCGCCAGCCAGCGTGTGGTGGGCCGATAACCAAGCAGGTAGAACCCCAGCAGGCCCAACGCAATGGTGAGCCCGAGAATGCCCTGAGCACGTTTGTACCAGCCGATCTGTTTCTGCAATGATCGCATGCGGTCAGTTCCCTGTCGCGGCATTAAGGTTTACGTTGAACGTCAACTCGAACTCGCGCAGGACATGCCCGGCCTCACGGCGATCGCGCGCGTAGGTGGGCGCGACATGATCGAAAAACGGGATTTTGTTCAACTCAATCACAAATGTCGCCATCTCCAGATTCGTCGGCGCCACGCCCAGGAGCTTGACCCGGAGGCGGCGGTCCATCGGCGGAGTCGCCGTTTCCTTTCCGCCCGATTTGGGTGGCGTGGTCACTTGGATCGGCGTTTCCTCGACCGCAAGTTCCAGGCTCAAGAGCGACACGGTCGGGGGCATCATCTCCGCCAGCTTCGCCAGCATCTGCGATGATTTCACATGCTCGCCAAGCCGGCCGAGCACTTCCGCCTGCTGGCGCCATTGCTTGCTCAGCGCCTCCATCCGTTCCATCTGCTGGACCTGCAAGTTGGTTTGCTGCCATTGGCCCTTGATGGTGCCCAGGGCATCTTCGGCGTCACAGCGGTTGCGGTTAGCGAGGAACACCCAAAAACCGAGGCCCAGCGCCAGGACGATGCTGATCCAGACCTGGAGAAACAGCAGGCGGCGGCGTTTCTGCCACTGCGTATACCAGGTTGGCAGGAATTCCACATCACGCATGGGCTTGCTCCAGCGGTGAGACGACGGCGTAGGCGGCGGCGGGCTCGGCGATGGGCTCGGCGATGAGCTCGGCGGCGGGCTCGGCGGCGGCAGGGGTAGCGGCGCCTCGCGGCTTGCCGTCTTTGGCCCCGAATCGCTGTACGGTGCGGCGGAGGCTCAAGCCAAGCGCCAGCGCCCATTCGGCCATGAGGCCGCGGCGCTCCACCGACTTCATGCTGCTCGCATCGACGTTGTGCAAGGGCCGGCCCGATTCGACCGGAATCGTGACGATGGAGCTGAGCACGGCCTGAAGCTGGGTGTCGGCGGCTTCGCCGCCGAAGAGCCGCAGGCGTTGCGGCCGGTTGCCCCGGAACGTGACCGATTGGTATCGCAGACAGAGCGATATTTCGTGGCCGATTTCCTCCATGACACTGCGGGTGGCATCGAAGACGGCCTGGCGTACGGGGTCGCGTTTATCTGACGTTTCGGCGCGATCGTGATTTTCGACGAGGCGTCGGCGAAGCGCCTGTGCTTCGGGAACGGTGATGCCGAGCCGGGTTGCGATCGCCTTGTGCAGATGGAGGCCGCCGATGTCTATGGCCTTGAGGACACTGATATCGCGCCCCTTGCCGATGACGACCTGGCTGCTGGCCAGGCCGATGTCCACAAGGACATGGACTTCTTGCTCATCCTCGCGGCGGCGGATGAAGCGCTCGATGCTGCGGAACAGCGAAAGCTGTTCGACGTCGAGCGACTCGACCTCGACGCCGCAGCAATGGGCGTGCTCAACGAAGTCGTCGATGTCGTCGTTGCGGGCAGCCAGGACGTTCACCTCCTGCAACACGTCGTTTCCCTGCCGGACCTCGCCGGCGGCCAGAAAGTGGACGCTCGCGTGGTCGGTGTCAAAGGTGAAGAGATTCCTGGCCTCCAACTGGACCGCCGGCTCAAGTTCTGTAACGGGCATCAAAGGCAGGCGGAAGTTCTTGATGTGGACGATCTCTCGCGGCAGGGCCAGGACCGCGCGGCGGCCCACGAAGGCGCCCTCGCGGAGCATTTGCCGGACCATCTCGGCGGCAACGGACAAGCGCAACTGCGGATCGGCCTTGGCCTCGTCGGGCATGCTGCGCCTCGCGGCAGCGCGAACCGACAGGGAGTTGCCGACCACCTCGAGCTGGATCATCTTGATCGAATCTCGCCCGATATCCAGGCCAATCGGCTGAATCTGTGATCTGGTCAATCTGATCATGTCCACGTCCGCTAAATCGCCGTTACCGTGATCTGCCCTGTGAACGGCTCGATGTCGATCCGGAGCTTGAACTGGCCTGCCTGGATGACAATGGACCCGCTCGTCAGCGCCTGGCTGCCCGCACCGGTGTACACCACCGGCGTGCCGATCTCGTCGAACCCGAATGCCTGGTACGTGGTGGCCGACTGGCCCTTGAAATCGGCGGAAACGAGTGTGATGCCCTGCATGCCCGACGAACCGCCGGTGCCGAACATCACTGTGTACGGAGTCCTATTCACCGGATGCGAGACGACGGTCAGGTCTGAGGAGCGGACCAGCGAGTACTGGCTGGGCGTTGGCGTGAGCTGGAACATCACATACAGGTTGCTCTGCTGGGTAATGGCCAAGTTCTGGGCGTAGATCAGATCCGCCATCATGACGCGGGCCGCGGCCTCGCTCGTGCGGTCGTCGCGAGTCCCGAGCTGGGGAACAACGATCGCACCGGCAATCCCGATGATCACCACGACGACCAGTATTTCGACCAGCGTGAACCCGGGATGCCGAATCAGATGTCGCTTGCGCATGTCTTGCTCCGACTGGAGACAACGCCTACGACGACGCCGCCTGGCTTAGGCTGCGGCGGACACGTTCCAACGCCTCGACCAGCCGCAGCCGGTCACTGCTGTTTCTCATCGGGCTTTGCGACCTGCACCTGAAGCTTGCCGGAGTTCAAAATCTCCACGAGCTTGTCCACCTTGCCATTCAGGCTTTTGAGCTCGTTGATCAGCTCGTTTCGTTGCGAGCCGGAATCCGGGATCTGCGCCCAGGCCGGCGTTACCGGACCGGACCCGGTCCATTGGCTCAGGAGGATCAGTCCCTGGAGAACCACGATAATCGCCAAAAGTCGTGATGATTTCATCGGTGCACACCTTTTGTCATGCTACTTCCACGAAAGAACCGTGACGCTGCGTACGTTGCTTGTATCAAGGTCTGGCAAGATCAACTTCGATGCACTGACCTTGGTGATATCGATCGTGACCGCGCCCGAGTAGGCCGCAATCGCGCCGTTGTCGCCGAACAGCACGGCGCCGTTGAACGTGAGGCTGGTGCCGGTGCCCGTGCCGAAGTCCGGCTTTATGGTTTTCCCTATGAAAGTGGCGCCGGCTATCTTCATCGACTTGCCGGGCCTGGTCCTGAACTCACCGAGCACAATCAACGCCGGGTATCCATCCTGCGCCGTAATCTCGATGTTCGTGCCATTGAGAATCACATTGCCGGTCACGATGAGGGTGCCGTTGAGTTTGAGATTGTCGTTGAGGGTAAGGGTATTGTTGTAGTAGTAGACGCCAGCGGGGTTCGCGGGGGTGGTGGTGGGTCCAAGCTGATCCATGACCCCGCCGCCGATGGCGAAACTCGGGGCAGCGGACAACGTGGCCCGCGGATAGAGATGGCCATCGGTGTACACATAGTTCTGGTACATCTGGATCGACGCGGTCGTGGGCGCGGCCGCGGGATCGGTCGAAGCGATCGAGGCGGTGTTGCTTATGGCGCCCCTGTTGTCGAAGCTGCTTGCATACGCCGTGCCGTTGATGCTACTGAAGGGCATGAGCGTGAGCTGGCCGTTTGTCGCGACATTCCCGATGATGGAAACAAAGCTGGCGATACTCAGCGGCTTGACGCACGACACCGCGCGGTTGATCTTGAGGCCCGGCTGTACTCGCACCCTGGCCGTGGCCGTGTGCGTCACGCCCGAGCCTGACGAACCGCCCGTCTTGCCGCTCGACGTGATCACGTACTCGTTCGTCTTGGCAAGGTCCTTCGCAACCGTCACATCGATCGTCCCCGTGACCGTGCCGCCCAACGAGATGTTCGTACCCCCGGGCCAGTAGCCGTTCTGCAGCGACGGCGCGTTCCAGGGGTTCAGCAGGTAGTGCGTCGCCAGGTTCACCCCCGATTCCGCCAGCGTATCTGCCCGGGCGGCCAGCGCAGCGTTGCTGCTCACCTGCACTTGAAGCGACGTTTCGGCCAGCAGCGCAAACCCCAGCACCGCCGCCACGCCGACGATGACCATCACCTGCAGCAGCGCAAAACCAGGTTGTTGCATCCAAGCGCGTTGCATGGCGTCCTCATGATGGCTGATCGCTAGGCGATCGCAGGCCAACCGCGCGGTACTCGCAGCGGTTCCGGCTGCCGGCGCGGACCTCGAGCACGTACTCCAGGCTCGGCCGCATCGTCGCGTCACTCACATTACACGCCGCCGGCACGAACCGAACCACGTTGCGCAGCACAACCTTTGCCGACTCAGGCACGTTGCTCCTGGCCTTGAACTCGGCAACACGGTTTTCGCTATTGATCCTAGGGAACGTCAGATTATCCGTCGCATTGCTGGCCGTAGTGGGAACCTGGTACATCGTCAGAATACCGGTGGCCGCGACGTAATCCAGGAGCACGACCTCGCAGAGGTTCACCTCCCCGCTTCGGACATCGTCGTTCATCCAGAGAAAAGCGGCCGACCCGCTGCCGTCCGACTTGACCCCCGCCCATCCGAGATACCGTGCGTGCTTTATGATGTTTTCGATCCTCGCCGTGGACTGGTAGGACGAAACGCGTATCGGGGTGGCGTTGGGGTTCTGCCAGTATTTGGGCGCGCTGTTTTCCCACTCCTGCCCCACGGCCATCGCCAGCGCCGCCAGCGCCCCCAGCGTCATCGAGCTGATCACGATCCCCAGCAACAGCTCGGTGAGCGTGAAGCCGCGGCGGCAACGGAGCTGAGTGGCAGAAGGCGTCATGAGTTGGTGTTTCTCTTGAGCGGCACACGTGTGAGCAGTTGCGACAATCGCACGCTGGGGCCATTGGATGGGTTGACCGTGACGGTGACCATCGCATAGTCGCCGGAAACAACGGCCGACCCCGCCGGGCTGGAGCGGTACTCGACGGCGACCGTCCGGGAATACGTGGCGCCTGCGGGCAGGTTGACCGCGGTCCCGTTCAACATCGTCATGCTTGCCGAGACGTCGACATATCCATTGTAGTTGCCCACATTGCTGTACTGCGACCGGCTGGTCTGGCCGGCACTTGGACCCCAGCTCGTGGTGCCGTCGGGGTTCATCAGCGGCTTGGCAGCGATCTCTTCGATCAGTTGCCTGGCCAGCGCCAGGGCCGCGGAGTTGGTGTCGGCGGCAGCGGTTTGTTGACGCGAAGCCATGATCGGTCCCACAATCGCGACGGCGGCGACCGCGAGAATGACAGAGGCAATGAGGCTTTCGGCCAGGGTGAAGGCTGGCGCGGCAGCGTGCTTGCGGGCCGGATCAGTATTCGATGTAGCGAATCCCATCGGCGTCCACTCCGGGTTGATTCGGCATGATTTCCATAGTCTGCGGCTTGAGGATCCAGCCCGTTGACCCGTCCGGCATGCCCGCGGGGGGCATGGACTGGCCGTTGGAGACAACCATGATTGTGTCGAGGCCGTTGAGGGGGTTTCTTGGCATCTTGCTCAGATAGGGCCCGAGCCGGTACTTCGCTGACGCTGTTCCCACGTTGCCCGGTTCGTCGCTGACGCCGGTCATCTGCCGGAGGAACTCGGCCGAAGTGGGCGTTCCGTTGCGGTTGCCGGGCGGATAGCCGGGCGGGACATCCCGATGCTGCGCCTTGAAAACGACAATCTGCGTGCGCAGATATCGCAGCTCGTCCTTGAGCGTGTTCTCGCGGGCGATGTGGGAAGCGTCGGTGAATGTCGGCAGGACGACTGCGCCCAGGATGCCCAGGATCACGACGACAATCAGTATTTCAACCAGGGTGAAGGCGTTCCGTAGCCCGGGCGGATTGCCGTCGGCGTCCCTCGACCTGGTGTGTTCGCTCCACATACGTCTGTCTGCCTTCGGCCCGGCGAGCGGTTTTACGTCATCGCTGTGACCTGGCATAGGTGCTGCGCCAAGGCCACGAAACCGGGCGGCGGTTGACGATTCCGCCGCCCGGAAGATATCAGCACTCATTCGATGTAGATTTTGGTCCCGAGGTCGTCAGAGGTGCCCCAGATGCGGCCGGTGCCGGTGACGCCGTCGCCGTAGTCATAGACGAACCCAGAACCCGCGGCGACGTCACTCACGCCGTCGCTGCCCTGGACGACTACGCCGAAGTTGTTCAGCGGGTTCTTCGGCGCGGCCTGCATGTACGGCCCGAAGGTCTTGCCGCCGTACGGGGTGGTTCCGGTGAACGCGGTCCAGTCGGTGATCAGGTCCGGCAGCACTTCGCCATGCTGCAACCTGAAGAGCTGGATCTGGCTGCGCAGCGTCTGAAGCTGGCTGACCAGACTGCTCTTGCGGGCGTCCTGGCTGGCGTTCGTGAACTGCGGGATCACGATCGCGGCCAAGATGCCTAGAATAATGACGACGATCAGAATTTCGACGAGCGTAAAGCCACTCTTGCTTTTGCGCATAAACATGTTCGATGCCTCCTGTGAAGTTTCTAACGTTGTTTCAAAGCCCGGAGCGTCCCGCACCATACGGGAAGATCGGGCAATTGACTTTTTCATTCGTTGCCGTTTTTCACTTGTGCCCATCGGCGGCTCAGGTCCGGCCGGCACAATGGCGGTCTGCGCGATCCAGTCGCGGCCACCTGTCCGTTTGTCCATCGGCCCGATCCGCTTCTTCCGCGGCCCTGCATACATCGCGGCCTGGAAGATGCACTCGCGACCCTCCTTTCAACCGTTCCATGCTCGTGCTGCGGGCATCCTGCCAACTCACAGCCGCCGCCGGAACTTCAACCCTCGCCTGCGGCCCGTCGCCGATCATCCCCTCTGGCCTGCCTCTTCGGCACCCGCCAGTTTCAGATCGGCTCCGACCGCCGCTCTTCCCGGCCGTAGACACCAGCCGGCAAGCGCCAAGGCATCTACACAAGCCTCGGCTTTCCCCCTCATCGGCGAGGGGGAGACCTGACTTGACCGCAAACTACCGTTGGAATTGCCGCAAATGGCAGAGCATCGCTTGCCCTGATAATCGGCGGCCGCACGGTGCGCACGCGGCCGGATCCCCCGACAAGCTCATGACCGATAAGACCTGACGACCAACACATGGAATGCGAACAGGATTCGCTTCTCCACGTGCGTCCTTTCGGCGGCACCCTCGATCTGCAGGTGGCACGCGTAACCGCGGGCCAGCCCCAAACCGGATGCTTTGCGCATCACCGCGCAGCAGCGTAAGACAAATCATGGCTGCCTGCGATGAGCCGGACCTCTTATCGGCCCGGCGCCGCCTCGCGGCGGCTTAGCCCTTGTCGGGGACCCGTAAGTCAGCCGGCTCGTATCTTTCAGCCGCATCCTGCAACTGAAATCGAGCCGACAAGTGCGATTTACGATTGATTCCCCCAGCAGTCAAACCTCGCCAACTTTATCAGCTCTCCAGATCCAGTCCGATATCCAGCGCAGGCGCCGAATGCGTGATGGCGCCAACGGCGATGCGATCAACACCCGTCATCGCCACTGTCCGCACCGTCTTTAGAGTCACGCCGCCCGAGGCTTCCAGAAACGCCTTGCCGCGTTTGCCCGCCCTGTCTCGGATCTCGACCGCCGCCTGCATGCTCGGACAATCCATGTTGTCCAATAGAATGAGGTCCACCCCGTCAACGTTGATCACCTGGCGGAACTGGTCCAGGGTATCCACCTCGACCTCGATCGGACGCTGGGCATTCTCCGCCCGGCTGATGGCAACCCCCCGCGAAAGACACGCGCCCAGTTCCTTAGGCCCAATCCGGGTCATGTGATTGTCCTTGACCAGAAGCCCGTCATACAGGCCCATCCGGTGGTTGTGCCCCCCGCCGCAGCGCACCGCGTACTTGTCCAGCACCCGCAGCCCCGGAAGAGTCTTGCGCGTGTCCAGAATCCTCGCCGCGGTTCCCTCCACTCGCTTGACAAACCGGTTGGTCAGCGTCGCCACCCCCGACATGTGCTGCAGAAAGTTGAGGATCACCCGCTCCGCCGACAGCAGCGAACGCATCGGCCCGCGGATGCGCAGCAGCGGCATCGCCCGCGCGTCACTGTATCGTCCTTCAATGACATCCAGGTGAAATCCCGGGATCTGCTCCACTTGCAGCCGCTCGTCATACACCCGGCAGATCATCTGCACGATCGGCAGCCCGCAGACAATGCCCGCTTCCTTCTGCACCAGCGTCCCGGCAGCGAAGGCCTCTTCTGGAACCAGCAGCCGGCTGGTGACGTCATCCGTGCCAAGATCCTCGCCCTTGGCCAGCAAAATCAGATCGCGTATCTGTTCAAATGGCGGAAACGGTTCCATCACAGCTCCGTCACAAACTCCTGACCACTCCATCACGCATCCGATTCTATACCCGCATGCCGCTACGGGAACACCTTCATCTCCCACAATGAATACCCAAATTCCGTGGCACGCTTCGTTCCAGTCACCCTCACCCAGCGCGCCCCGATCGGCGCAAATCGAATCACCTCCGCGCCCCCTTTGCCCTCCGCCGTCTTGTAGACCTCCCGCCAGGTCTGCTCATCCACCGAGACTTCGATGCGATACGCCTTGCCGTACGCCGCCTCCCACGCCAACTCGACCTGCGTAACCACCTGAACCGTGCCCAGATCCACCATCAACCACTGCGGATCTGAGAACTCCGACGACCACCGCGTCCCCGCATCCCCATCCACCGCATACGCCGCCGGATACGTCTGCCCGTCCTTCGTCAGCTCCGACGACGCTTTCACCGGCCGCCCCACCGTCAAGCCCGCCCGCTGTGCCTTCTGCTCCGCCGTAAAAACCTCAAAATCCCGCAGGCTCCGCACCGGCTCCGCACCCTCCTTCACCAGCGCCGCCTCAAGCTGATACTTCCCCGCTTCCGCCGGAATCGCACATGCAAAGCTCAACTTCTTCTCTCCCAACGGCGGGATCTCGCACCCCTGGCTCTTTTCCACCACCACCTTCCCCTCCCGCAGCACTCTCAGCCGCACCTGCCCCGACCATCCCTCATACAAATCATTGATCACCACGACCGGCACCTGCCGCTCCTTCCCCCCCGGCAGCTCCTGCGCCCACTCATCGATCATCAGCCCCACCGGCGAAAACGCATCCCCCACGTACTTCTTAAACTCCGGCTCGAAATTCAGCTTCTCGATATCCAGAAAATCATCGCTCGTCTGCCCATCAGGCCTCGAATACCCCAACCCACAGAAATGCAACACCCCCGCGCACGCCCGATGACACCGCCAAAACTCCGTCAACGCCGCCACATACCGCGCATGCAGATGCCGCCGCTGTTCAATGGTCGAATCCTCCCCCAAAAGATTCTTATACAAATCCTTCGTCAGCGTCGTCACCGTCCCATCCCGGTTCAGCCACAGCCAGCAATACTCATTGATGATGATCGCGTTCTTCCCCGTATTCGGAATCGCGCTCCCCGGCACCCCCGAAACCTTCGCCAGCCCCGACAATTTGAAGTTCGCATTCGAAAACAGATACGGGTGCGACTCAAACACATCCCCCGGGTCCTGTGCCGGCGACCATCCGTTATCAAACGGCCGCCCCGACAGATCCAACCCCCTCACCGCCTGGATCGCTGGCCCGATCTGCTCCGCCTTGCTCTCGTTCTGCGCATCCCAGATCACCACGCTCGGATGATTCCACCTTTCTTGCATCCACTCCGTATATTCCTTGATCAACTCCTCCTTCGAATACGTCGCGGTCTTCTGTTCCATGTTCCAGA
The DNA here is from genome assembly GCA_026693085.1 of Planctomycetota bacterium. Classification (GTDB taxonomy): domain Bacteria; phylum Planctomycetota; class Phycisphaerae; order Tepidisphaerales; family Tepidisphaeraceae; genus JAPLNB01. The sequence goes on from JAPLNB010000262.1 coordinate 50,942, forward strand.
TCGGAAATTCATCCTGCACCAGGATCCCCTCCTCATCCGCAATCCGATACCAGTGCTCCGGCGGAAACCCAATGCAATACCGCACGCTGTTCCAGTGCATGGTCTGGAACGTCCGATGCAGCTTCTTCACCCACTCCACGTCCCAAGGCTTGTCCCCGCGATTCGGATCCTCAAAAAACCGATACAACGTCACATTCGTCCCCCGCATGAAGTAAGGCTTCCCATTCAACACCGCCCGCCCCGTCGCCCGATCCAACTTAAACGTCCGCATCCCAAACCGCGTCGAGTACGAATCGCCCTCGCTCCGCACCTCCACCACGTACAAGAACGGGTTCTCCGGCGACCACAGCCGACAGTTCCGGATCGGAATCTGAACCTGGACCTTCGCCTCCTGTCCCGCCCCAATCTCCGCCGTCGCCTCGCCCACCATCTGCTCCGACTTGGCCTCCCTGACCACCAATCGGAGCTTCCCCGCCGCCTTCGCCCCATCGTTCCGCACCACCGCCACCACCCCGACACTGCCCTTCTCAATATCCGGCACCGTCTGCACATTCAAAATGTGCGGCGTCCCCGACAACATCAGCTCCACCGAGTCAAAAATCCCCGGAATGTATTTGGTCTTCTCATAATCCCACCCCGCCGGCACCGTCGGCGGCACCGCATCCCGAAACGCCCCCACGCGAATCACCACCTCATTGCTCCCCTGCTTGAGCACGCCCTTCACATCGTAATACGCCGGCGTAAAGCTCCCCAGGTGCTCCCCCACCTCTTTCCCATTCACCCACACCTTCGACCCATACGCCGCCTTATGCACCTTCAGCCGCGCCACCGCCGGCACGGCATCTTTCACCTCAAACACCCGCCGATACCAAAACGCCTCCCGCAATTTGCTCTTCACCCCCACCTCGGCAAATGCGGGCCTGGCCATGTCCACCAGCCCCGGCACCACCACTCGATGCTCGAACTTCGCGGGCGGCGGATCCATCGCCCCCTCGCCCACCTCCCACTCCCCATCCAGCGACATCGTCGTCCGCAGCTCCTGTCCCTCCACTATCGCAGACAAACAAGCCACTAACAACACACACACCATAGCCAGGAATCTGCTGTCCATCATTCGCTCCTCATATGTTTCGCCGAACATCTTCCCCACTTCCCCGTGGAGTTCAACCGCTTTGCGTAGGGTCTGCAGACACGCCGACGCCATCAGACGAATCGCGCAAGATCGATGATCGGCGCGTCTGCGAACGCGGATGGTTGGGGTGCTCGCCCACTCCATTGCTTTCCGATTCCGGTAGAACGTGGTGGGGGCAGTTGGGTGTATTGAGCTCGGCGGAAGCCTCGCCCTCCCCATTTGCGTGTGGCGCGACAAAAAGCATGGTCACACACGCGCTCCAACGAAAACTGGCCCTGATCAGTGGGATGGGCCCTGTGCCGGGTCATCGGCGAGAAGCCCCTTAAGATCGTTGCCTTCTTGCGCTTGCCGGTCCCGCCATTGGCGGTAGTCTCGGAGGGTTGAAAGGCCCTGTGGAGGGAGATCCAAGAACATAATCTGCTCCTGAACCTCGCGCGTCGTGCGATAATCCAGCAGTTTGTGGATGAGCCGTTGGGCAGCAGCCTTGCCTTCGTATTGGGCAATGGTCTGGATCAGTCGCACCATGTCCGGGGAATCAGCGGCTCGGCGCATGGAGATTCCGGGGCCGGAACCGAATCTTCCATTCCCACCGCCGTGGCCGAATACCCAGTCATGCTGGTGTGCCGTGACAAGGCCGGCAGATGTGACAGTTTTGCTTATCAGCGTGTCCTCCTCCGAGTGGGAAATCCAATAGGCCAGGCAGATGAGTGGCAGCTCGCGTCGCGATGTACCCTGGACGCGCCCGCAGACGGAGCAGACCGAGAAATAGCCGTAGCGGAAGGGACCAATGATGGCCAGAATGAGAATCACGGCAAGTATGGAGAGCAAGGCTCTACGTGTGAACAGAAGTCGCAGCCGCCTCGAGCTGTGGAGACTGGGCGAGAGATAATCCAGCGTGGGCTTGAGCTGTTCGGACATGACGCGCCAAGGTACAGCGAGTCTGCCTACTTCGCCACATTCCCCCCCCTCCTCCCCTTGCTCTTAGGCTGCCAGATCGGCTGCGCATCGCCCGGTGCCGAAGGCGCCGCCGCCCCCCCACCGCCACCGCTGAACACCGGCGCCCCCTTGACCTCCTGGATCTTATCCCGCAATTGCGCCGCCCGCTCGAACTCCAAGTTCTTCGCCGCCTCCAGCATCTCCTCCTCCAACAGCCGAATCAGCTCCGTCTGATCGATCTCATTATCGCTCGCATGGATCGCCTCCTGCACCGCCCGCCGCGACTTCACCTCGCTCTCCAGCGTGCTGCGGATCGCCTTCTGAATCGTCGTCGGCGTGATCCCGTGCTCCTTGTTGAACGCAAGCTGAATCGTCCGCCGCCGATTCGTCTCATCCATCGCCTTCTGCATCGCCGGCGTCACCGTGTCCGCATACAAATAGACCTTCGCATTCACATTCCGCGCCGCCCGCCCAATCATCTGGATGATCGACGTCTCGCTCCGCAGAAACCCCGCCTTGTCCGCATCCAAAATCGCCACCATCGACACTTCCGGCAAATCCAACCCCTCCCTCAACAAGTTCACCCCCACCAGCACATCAAAATCCCCCTGCCGCAAATCCTTCAAGATCTCCACCCGCTCCAACGTCTGGATCTCGCTATGCAAATACCGCCCCCGAATCCCCGCCTCCTGGATATATGCGCTCAAATCCTCCGCCAGCCGCTTTGTCAATGTCGTCACCAGCACCCGCTCGCCCTTCGCCGCCCGCTCTTTGATCTGCCCAAGCAGATGCGGCACCTGCCCCTGCGCCGGCTGCACAAAAATCTCCGGATCGATCAGCCCCGTCGGCCGAATCACCTGCTCCACAACCTCCCCGCCCGTCCGCTCCAGCTCATACTTGCTCGGCGTCGCCGTCATAAACACGACCTGCCCCACCATCTTCTCAAATTCCTCAAACTTCAGCGGCCGATTGTCCAGCGCGCTCGGCAACCGGAACCCATGCTCCACCAAAACCTGTTTCCGCTGCTGATCCCCATTGTACATCGCCCGCAACTGCGGAATCGTCACGTGCGACTCATCGATAATCACCAGGAAATCCTTCGGAAAATAGTCAATCAACGTATACGGCTTCTCCCCCGGCTTCCGCCCGTCCAGATGCCTCGAATAGTTCTCAATCCCCGAGCAATAACCCACCTCCAAAATCATCTCCAGGTCATACTTCGTCCGCGCGAGCAACCGCTGCGCCTCCAGCAGCTTCCCCGCCCCGCGCAACTGCATCACCCGCTGATCCAGTTCCTCCCGGATCGACTGCACCGCCGCCTCCACCCGCTCCTCAGGCATCACATAGTGCACCGCCGGGTAGATGAACACCTGCTGTTCTTCCTTCAGCAGTTCCCCCGTCAGCGGATTAATCATCCGAATCGCCGTAATCTCATCCCCAAAAAACTCAATGTGGTACGCAAACTCCTCATACGACGGACAAAGCTCCACCACATCCCCCCTCACCCGAAACGTCCCGCGCTTAAAGTCGATGTCATTCCGCGCATACTGCAGATCGATCAGCTTCCGCAGCATCGCATCCCGCTCGATCTCCTGCCCCACCGCCAGCGGAACCACGCTGCTCTTATACGACTCCGGCGACCCCAACCCGAAAATGCACGACACCGACGCCACCAGCAGCACGTCCCGCCGGCTGATCAGATTGCTCGTCGCCGACAACCTCAACCGATCCAGATCATCATTCCGCGACGCATCCTTTTCGATGTAAATATCCCGCTGCGGAATATATGCCTCGGGCTGGTAGTAATCGTAGTAGCTGACGAAATAGCCCACCGCATTATTCGGAAACAGATCCTTGAACTCCTCATAAAGCTGCGCCGCCAGCGTCTTGTTATGCGAAATCACCAGCGTCGGCCGATTCACCCGCGCCACCGTATGCGCCATCGTGAACGTCTTGCCCGACCCGGTAACTCCCATCAGCACCTGCGCCGGCCGCCCCTGAACGATGGCGCCGGCCAACTTCTCAATCGCCTGAGGCTGATCGCCCTGCGGTTTGAAAGAACTCACCACTTCAAATCGGTTCATGCGGTATCCTTGGCATAACTGATGTGCATTATATGACCGACGGGGCGCGTGCGCTGCTATCAGACGCCGTTTGCACCACGACCGCGAGCCCCATACAATCCCGCATATGGCAACAGTCGATGACATCCCAAAGACGTATGCCGAGGCAGTTCGCACACTGGCATGGTGGCATGGCGAAGAAGCCGAGAAGGACTTGATCATTTTCGCCTTTCCCGATCCGCGCGGGACAGTTGTGCGACTGGTCGAGGTGAGCAACGTCTTCCCGGAGACCGGACAAGCAATCGCGTTCCCAATGGGGCGTTCTCAGGAATTCCCTTTCAAGAGTGAAGTCGTTCTGGTCACCACTGAAGAATGGCGACAGATCGAAGCCGGCAAGTTGTCCCTCCCCCGCAAGTGGGATCTGGGCAGCAAGAGGAAGGTTTGGCCCCATGAAGCAGCATGAGGCGTACCTGAAGCAGGCTCGCAGCGATTTCCAGGTTTTCCGGCTCCTTCTCAAACAGGACCGAACTGAAGTCCCCGAATGCCATGTCCTGCACTACCTTCAAATGGCAACTGAGAAGCTTGCCAAAGCCGCTTTTCTCAGCATCAATCCGGCGTTCCACCCCCACACCCATGTGGCATTCTCGCACATCCCCCACCATTTACGGCGCGCTGACGTTGCGAAGACGCTGGGATGGAAAACATTCGACAGTTACCGCGTTTTCCTGAAATACGCCTCTCCTCTGTTCCGCCAGATCGACGAACTGAACCCTGCCGTAGGACCACAACTGGCTGCAGGAAAAAAAACCGCTCGCTCAAATGTCGAGTACCCTTGGGAAACTCGCAACGCAGCAGGCAATCTGACGTGGCGAGCTCCGACAGATCACCAATTCGGTATTCTCGATAGGCTCCAGAAATCCGGCAGCGGCGTACAGCTCTGGTTGTTTGTGAACCGCCTGATCGAGCGATTCGAATCAATTTTCTGATGCCCCGCATTCGTGCGAGTGTCACGGTTGCGTCGCCGGTCGATCCTCCGCCGGGAAGATTAAGTGCGGCTCCAGATTGCCCAGCGTCGCCGGCCCGATCCCTTTCACTCGCAGCAGATCCTCAAGCTTGCCATATGCGGTCTTCCCTGGATTCGCCGCCAAAAAAGCCTCCCGCTCGGCGACGATCCGCTCCGCCATCGCCGGCCCCATCACCGGAATCGCCGAAAGCGTTGCCGCGTCCGCCGTATTGGGATCCACCCGGCCAGGCAACTGGGTCGCCCTCGCCCCCTCCTCGGCCTGCGGATCGCTCACATACCGCCGATTCACCGCGTATCGAACCAGCAAATACGCCAGCAGCCCCGCGGTCAGAAAAGTCAATGCACTGCGCTGTCTGGGTGTCCAAAGCATGATTGCAGACCCATCAAGCAGCCGCTACTTCTTCTGCCACGATTGAAACTTCTCCCGCATCTGTTGCAGCCGCTCAAACCCCGGCTTCGGCTGAAACATATCATTCAATAATCCCCCGCCCGGCAGCGTCTGGTTGATATCGGCCAGATTCCCCCACGCAATGCTCTCCACAAACGGCTTGCTCAATGCAATGTGGTACACCGCCTCCATCCAATCCGCCTGCAACTGCTCATCCCATGGCCGCTGCCATCGGCCCGCCTGCGCCGGGTCCAACTGCCCCTCTGATATATCACCCGGGTCCGGCGACGAGCGCCCAGGCACTGCGCACGACGTGATGAACACCGGTCGCCCCAACGCCGAGAATTTGTCCAACAGGAAACTGATCTGAAACAGATCCCGCATGAACATCCCCTGCCGCGGCACCCCCATCTCCAACTCGAGCGCAAACCCGTCAAAATTAATCCCCGCCTGCGCCACCATCTCCGCATACAACAGCGGCGCCACGCTCGTCGCCGCCCGCGCATGATACTCCCCAAACGGCTGCGAGATCGTCACCAGAGTCCGCGCGCTCGGCAAAACATTCTTCACCTGCGCAACCAGCAGCCGCGTCAGCTCGATCATCTGCTCAAAGCTCAGCGTAAACGCCCGGTTCGTGCACAAGCTCCCCACCACGTTCCACAGGCTCACCGCCTTCCGATACCGCTGCACCAGCCGCTGCACGTGCTCGTACGCCAGCTCCCTCACCGTATCAAAATCGTTCTCCCAGATGAACATCCAATCCGGCAGATCGTTCTCGTTCAGATTCACCAACGGCCCCGCGATCAACGGCATCCGCTTCTTGCCCAACGCCTCCGCCCAACTGTCCACTACCTCCGTCTGAAACACCCCCTCCTGCGGCTGCAATACCTTCCACGGCATCGGCAGCACCGCATAATCAAAATGCCCCGCCAACACCTCGCGATACTTCTGATTCTGCACCGTGCAATCCACCCGGCAGCCGAAAATGTGCTTCACAAACGAGTTCGCCTGCCGCCGCCGGTTGATCAGCACCTCCGTGTGAAATGCCGTCAGCTCATCCGACAACGCAATCCCTCTCGCCAGCGCCTCGTCCGAAAGCTGCGCTGCAATCGCCGGCTCGTCCAGCTTCACCAGCGCATCCGAGAACAGATCCTGCGCCTCCTTGAACTTCGCCAGAAACCGATCCGCCCGCGGGTAGTCAAAGAGGTTCCAATCCTCCATCTTCTGCATGATCTTCATCAGCCGCAGCCGAGCCAGCTCGACATTCAACACATACGGCCGCACCCGCGGCTGCAACCGGGCCGTCTCCAGGTGATACGCCCCCACCGGCCCCGCATCCCACAACAGCGACAGCCCCACCGGTATCTCATCCGACCGGCCAGCCGTCAGCAGCCCATCGGCGAACGCCACCTCCCCCGTGATCGGCACGCTCTCCGGCCCAACCACGTACGCCGCCACAGGCTCAAACTGCTCCAGCCGCCGTCCTTCGCGATAAACCTCAAATCGTACGGGCATAGATCCTTCCAAAATCCAACCCCGATATTAGCAGACTCTCACCACCACCGAAACCTCCCCACCCCCCTGAACCCCAAAGCCTCAAGCCCCTACCCACACCCGCCTCACTCGGTATCATATCCCCCCATGAACAACGCCCTCCTCCAAAGCACTCTCCCCCTGCCCGTCCGCCGCGGTAAAGTCCGCGATGTCTACGATCTCGGCGATTCCCTCCTGATCGTCGCCACCGACCGCATCAGCGCCTACGACGTCGTCATGCCCAACGGCATCCCCGACAAAGGCAAGCTCCTCACCGCTCTCAGCCTCTTCTGGTTCGAAAAGTTCGGCTCCCAACTCGAAAACCACCTCATCGCCACCGAAGTCGGCCAATACCCCCCCTCCGTCCGCCCCTATGCCGACCAGCTCACCGGCCGCTCCATGCTCGTCAAAAAAGCCAACGTCATCCCCATCGAATGCGTCGCGCGCGGCTACCTCGCCGGCTCCGGCTGGAAAGAATACCAGAAATCCCAAACCGTCTGCGGCATCAAACTTCCCCCCGGCCTCAAGCAGTGCGACAAACTCCCCAACCCCATCTTCACCCCCGCTACCAAGGAGGAAACTGGCCACGACATCAACGTCAGCTTCGAAGAAACCGCCAAACACGTCGGCCAATCCACCGCCACCACCCTCCGCGACCGAACCCTCCTCCTCTACACCCTCGCCGCCAACTACGCCCGTTCCCGCGGCGTCATCATCGCCGATACCAAATTCGAGTTCGGCCAGCTCCCCGACCGTCGCCTCATCCTCATCGACGAAGTCCTCACCCCCGATTCCAGCCGCTTCTGGCCCGCCGACCAATACGCCCCCGGCCACGACCAGCCCTCCTTCGACAAGCAATTCGTCCGCAACTACCTTGAAGCCCAACCCTGGGACAAAACCCCCCCCGCCCCGACTCTCCCCCCCGACGTCGTCCAAGGCACCCGCAAACGTTATATCGAAGCCTACGAAGAACTCACCGGCCGGACGTGGGCATAATAGACGCCCCAAATGTTGCAGATGCACCCCTCCGGGGATAACGTTTGTCGCTCATGAGCCTCTGGCCACGAGCAATCCTCTTTGATTTCGACGGCGTCCTCGTTAACTCCGAGCCTCTCCACTTCTTCGCCTTCCAGGAAGTCCTCAAGGCCGAGAAAATCGACCTTGCCGAACAGGACTACTACAACGAGTTCATCGGCTTCGACGACCGCGGCGCCTTCAAACGCATCTTCGAAAAAAACGGCCGCACCCTCGACCCAAAGACCTTCCTCCGCGTCATGACCAGGAAGAAAGAGGCCATGCTCCGCCAGATCTACAGCCGCAAATACCAGGCCCTCCCCGGCGTCGAGCAATTCGTCCGAGCCCTCTGGCGCAATTACCCCCTGGCCATCTGCTCCGGCGCCCTCCGCGACGAAGTCGAGATGATGCTCGAAGGCGTCGCCCTCCGCGACTGCTTCTCCGTCATCGTAGCCGCCGAAGACGTCACCGCCGGCAAGCCTGACCCCAAAGGCTATCTCCTCACGCTCAAGTCGCTCTCCGAAAAACTCAAGAAAATCATCAAGCCCGAAGAGTGCCTCATCATTGAAGATGCCCCGGCCGTCATCCAAAACGTCCGCGCAGAGGGTTTCCCCGTCCTGGGCGTCGCCAGCAGCTTCAACCCCGACAAACTCAAGGAAGCCAACTGGACAACCAAATCCCTCAATTGCGACGAAGTTCAAAAGCAGATCCCAGGTCTCAAAATGACCCGCTGAGGTAACCGTTGTCAAAAGGACCCCAGACATGAGACTGTTGTTGGCCGCCACAATGCTCCTGAGCTTCGCCGGCACATGCCTTGCCACGGAAACCGCCGCTACCACCTCCGCCGCCCATGCGACGACCGCCCACTCATCCGATCCGCATCCCTGCCCCACCATCTCCCCCGACGCCTCCTTTGCACGTCCCATGGTCATCGCCATCATCGCCCTCTTCGTCGCCGCCGCTGCCGTCGGCATCGTCATCCGCGCCGAAACCCCCGAAGTCCTCCCCGCCACCCACTCCCACGACGAACCGGCTGGTTCCACCCATCACGCACCGCATCATTGATCGCTACAACTCACCACGGAAACCAAGGCCCAGGGAATTGCTCCCTGGGCCTGTGCAATTGTTCAAAAAATGAACTGCGTTGGCGTCGATCAATCCCGTGGCGCCGAAACCGTCCGCTCCGGTGCAGCCGGCCTCACCGCCTCCTGCTGCTCACTCGGAAGTTTCGGAATCGGCAGCGCCCCCAGCTTCTGTAACGCCGTAATCACTTCCTTATCATTCGCATCCAGCCGATACGCCAGCTTCAACTGGTATTCCCCGTCCCTGTTCTGGTGCAACCGGTCGTACAGATACAGCCCAAACTCCTTCCGGATGGCAAAGTCGCTCGGGCTCCAATTCGTCGCCCGCTTGTACGCCAGGATCGCCGAGTCGGCATCGCCACGGATGCGATAGACCTTCGCTATGATGAAAGGCTCCTGTGCACGCTGCGTTGTCTCTGCCCGCTTCTCCAGCGCATTCAACTCAATGTCCCGGTTGTCGAATCGCGCAATCGACTCGGCATATCCAGCCATGATCTGCTGCCGGAACTCCTCGTCATTCTTCCCACCATACGTGTTCGGCAGGATCTCCAGCGCCGCCTGGTACTCGGCAAACGCCTCTTGGTACAGTTCCATCTGGTCATAGCATTGCGCCAGCCAGAAATGCGATTCGTAATCCCGCGGGTCTTGGCGAGTCGCGTTGCGGAACGCCCCCGCCGCTTCCGGATACGCCTTCTGCTTGTACAGGCTCAGGCCCTCGGTGCGTGACTGCCTGGCATAAGTGAAGACCTCATGACAGCCTGTCAGCGCGATCAAAGGCAGAACCGTAGCGATCGTTATCAGACCCCGCAAAAACACACGTCCGATGGAACCAATCATGGCTACCTCCGTGTAGCAAGCCCAAATCCGCCCGCCCGCTCGTCCAACCGGCCGGGAAAGGCAATTCTTGCGCGTTTAAACTACAGCTTGTCCCGTAATTTGCAAGGGCTCGCCCGCCAAAACATCCACCCCTCCCCTCTCGCCAAGCCCCACCTTGGCGTAACGCAGGTCCGAATCCCTGCTCGCAATTGTTCTCCGTCCGCCTTTGGCAGTATGATTTCCCCTATGCCCGTACGTCTCATCGAACAAGTGGGCCGCCAAACCACCAATGCCCTCGCCTCGCTGGGTGATTTTGCCCAGTTCGCCGGCCGAACGTTCGTCTCCATGGGCCCAAGCTGGTTCCGCTGGAAGAATGTTCGCCTGATCCTTCCCCAGATGTACGACGTCGGAACCATGTCCGTCCCCGTCGTCAGCGTCGTCGGCGCGTTCATCGGAATGGTCCTCGCTGTCGAAGGCTACACCCAATTCAAAGCCCTCGGCCAGGAAGCCCGCATGGGCTCCGTCATCAACGTCTCCGTCATCAAACAGATCGGCCCCGTCCTCGCCGCCGTCATGCTCGCCGGCCGCGTCGGCGGCGCCCTGACCGCCGAGCTCGGAACCATGAACGTCACCGAACAGCTCGACGCCATGCGCGTCATGGGTGCCGACCCCATCCGCGTCCTCGTCATCCCACGCTTCCTCGCCTGCATCCTGCTCACCCCCCTGCTCACCATCTACAGCGATTTCCTCGGCGTCCTCGGCGGATGGCTTATCTCCGTCAAATCCCTTGGTATCCCCAACGACCCCTACTGGCACTACTCCGCACTCGGCGTCGATAACTGGCAGATCTTCGAAGGCATCACCAAAAGCATCTTCTTCGGCGCTGCCATCGGACTCATCGGATGCTACAAAGGCTTCACCTCCGGCGCAGGCGCATCCGGCGTCGGAAAAGCCTGTACCGAATCCTTCGTCACCAGCTTCATGGCCATCATCATCCTCAATTTCTTCTTCGCCCAAGTCTCCAAAGACTGGTACATCGCCATCTACGGCGTCACAAGCATGTTCGGATCATAGACTCACCATCCACCACTGCCATGCCCCTCCCCATTGTCGAATTTCGCGATGTTGCCAAACGCTTCGGACACCTCGTCGTCCTCGAAGGCGTTACCCTCTCCATCCAACGCGGCGAAAGCATCGTCATCATCGGCGCCAGCGGCTCCGGCAAAAGCGTCATGCTCAAACACATCGTCGGCCTGCTCAAGCCCGAAAGCGGACAAGTCTGGTTCGACGGCACCCGCATCGACACCCTCCCCGAACGCCAGCTTATGCTCATCCGCCAACGCTGCGGCTTCCTCTTCCAGATGGGCGCCCTCTTCGATTCCCTCACCGTCGGCGAGAATATCGCCTTCCCCCTCGTCGAACACACCAGGAAAAATCCCGATGAAATCCGCCAGGTCGTCGCCCACCGCCTGGCCATGGTCGGACTCCCGGGCGTCGAGTACAAAATGCCCGCCGAGCTTTCCGGCGGCCAGAAAAAACGCGTCGCACTCGCCCGCGCTATCGCACTCGACCCCGAAGTCATCCTCTACGACGAGCCTACCACCGGCCTCGACCCCGTCCGCGCCGACGTCATTAACGAACTCATCATCAAGCTCCAACGCGAACTCCACACCACCAGCATCGTCGTCACCCACGACATGGCCAGCGCCTTCAAAATCGCCGACCGCATCGTCATGCTCCACGCAGGCAAACTGATCATCGACGGCTCACCCCAGCAGATCAAAGACTCCACCAACCCCATCGTCCACCACTTCGTCGTCGGCGAAGCGGATGAAAAAGAACTGTCCGTCCTAAAAGGGTAAACTGCTTCTCCCCGATCACCCCTCCACCGGCTCCGCCACCTTGATCGCCCCAATCGCCATCAGCGGCTCCAACAGGTTCGCCGCCCCCCCATGCTCCACAATCCGCCCATCCACCACCCTGTCTATATTCACCACTACCATCTCGACCTTCTTTCCCGTCGGCTTCATCCCCATCCAAACCCCCTTATGCGTCCCGCGCGCCGTCACCCGCGTCACGACCCACTCGCCCTCCGCAATCTGCTGCTCAACCGTCAGGTGAATGTCGGGATACGTCTCCCGCCCGCCAATCACATGCCTCTTCGCCCCCTCCAGCCCAACCCGGTATCTGACATTGTTGTACACCTCCACGTAATCCGCCGCGATGAACCGGTCCAGTTCCGCCACATTCCCGGTATTTACCACTTCTTCGTAGTAGCGCCGAACGAGCAGTTTGTTTTCCAGTGTACACATGGCCTACTCCACCAACATCGCATCCCCATAACTGAAAAACCGATGCCTCCCCTCGATCGGCACTCCGCAGCCGTAGGAACAGCTTCACCCGCCGTCTTCAGCTATATTCGTTGCTTGACGGCCAGATAATGGCCAAACTGTTCGGTCGTCACCCTCGCTCGCACCACCTCATCATCCACCGCCGTCTTCTTAAGAATCTCTGAAATATCGTAATCATCCTGCACCCGATCAGCCCGAAGCTGCATCGCAATCAAGTCGTGTACGTCGGCAACGCGAATCAACCGCCCCGCAATTCTCCGCACACATGCCCGCTCCACCACTTCATCAGCATGCCCGTCTATCCATAGCTTTCCTTCCACGCCGCTTGCGTGGCGGAGTTCCGATTCATTGGACAGGGCAAAACGATGCCGCCGCATCACCTCTCCTTTCCGCTCCAGAACTTGTGAATCTTCAGACGCGATCACGAAATCCGGCCCCTCAGAGAACCTCTTCCCGCCGTAGTACGTCGCCGCTATGCCCCCTACAATTGCATATTTGATACCCAGTTCTTCAAACAGCCTTATGACGTCCAACAGCGGCTGCACATACGCAATCGCCTCGCCTGCAGGCTCACCGATAATGGCATTGCGGAAAGCCAATCCCCGTGCAAGCTCCGCAAAGCATGCGCCAAGATCGCGCTTCCCAGCAACCGGCTGATTCTCAGACATCGCAGCACTCCTTACCCTTCAATGATCCCAACATTATTCGACCACCATCGCATCCCCATAGCTGAAAAATCGATACCTCCCCTCAATCGCCGCCCGATAAACCCGCCGCTGCTCCTCCAACCCCACCAACGCCGCCACCAACGCAATCAGCGTGCTCCGCGGCAAATGAAAATTCGTCACCAACCCCCCCACATGCTTCCACGCATACGGCGGATAGATAAAAATCCCCGTCTCCCCGCTCTTCGCCACAATCTCCCCCTCCGCCTGGCTCTCCAACACCCTCGCTGCCGTCGTCCCCACCGCCACAATCCGCCGCCCCTCCCTTTTCGCCCGGTTCAGCGACTCCGCCGCCTCCTGGCTGATCGTATACGCCTCCGTATGCATCACATGCCCCTCCAGAGTCTCGCTCGTCACCAGCTTGAACGTCCCCAGCCCCACATGCAGCGTCACAAACGTCCGCTCTACCCCCGCCACTTCCAATTCCCGCAATAGCCCCTCCGTAAAATGCAGCCCCGCCGTCGGCGCCGCCACCGATCCGCTCTCCTTCGCATACACCGTCTGATAACGCTCCCGGTCAAACTCGTCCCGCTCATCGTGCCCCTTCTTCCGGTGTATGTATGGCGGCAGCGGCATCCGCCCCACCCGCGCCAGCAGCTCCATCGCCCCCACTCCCACCGCCATCCGATACTCCCCCTCCGCCCCCTGGCTCAACACCGTCGCCGACACCTCCGCCGCCTCCTCGAAGTGCAATCTCTTACCAATCCCCCCCCTACCGAGGTTTTTCAGCAACACCTGCCACGCGCCGTCACCATCCTGATGCAGAAACAACCCCTCCACCAACCCGCCCGTCTCCTTCCGCAACATAAACCGCGCCGGAATCACCCGCGCATCGTTGAAGACCAATAGATCCCCCCCCCGCAAAAGCCTCGGCAGGTCCGAGAACTGGCGATGCTCTATCGCCCCATCCGACCTCCGATAATGCAGCAGCCGCGACGCCGATCGATTCTCCGTCGGCTCCTGCGCAATCAGCTCTTCCGGCAGCTCAAAGTCCAATTCGCCCGTTCGCATCGCTCCACCCAATACAGTCCCGTCAACATCCCACGTTGCCACAACGCATCATCCATCATATTCGGCCAGATTTGACTTTCGGCCCGTGATATCGGAATTCGCCATTTCCGCCACGAAAACAGGCCCATTCCAGCCATTCTGCCGCGTGCACTATTATCGCACGACCGCCCCATTTGCTAGTGGCATGGCGTGGCAATCGGTCCGTCCATTGCGATGGTCGTCGCGTCGCTTGACCTCAAGCTGGTCCAGCTTCTGCGCCATGCCATGCAAGGCGCCCCAGGCGCCGCCGGCACCACAATCACCCCGGCCAATCGCATCGAGCCCCGACCTGTTGTCCACCCCGCCCCACACATCGAGCCGCGACCCACTATCCACCCCGCACCGCACTTTGAAGACCGCCTCGTCTATCACCCCAATCGCATCGAGCCTAGCCTCGCCATCTCCGCCCCCACCGATCCCGAACTGCCGCGTACCGCCAAGTCCCCCATCCAGCCGCCTTGGAAGATCCTCCCCTGGCAAAATCCCCCTCCACCTCAGCCCGAGTTAAAGATCGTGTTCAAGCCGCCCGATCTTCTTGTTAAGGGCACTATTTTCGATGTTTTCGTCTGACCGCACGGCTCATTGGCCATTATAGTGTCTTGTAGGGCTAATCCTCGCCATCGCGGTTGGAGCGGGCTTGTTGTTTGACTGGAGAGCTGCATGGAAGCTCAGCAGATCGAGCAGTTGATCACCATGGTCTCCGTCATGGACCGCGATGCCCTCAAGGGCAGATTCTTCGCCTTCCATGGCTCGTTCCCCGTCGATTTCAGCGAGGACTTTCTCGACCGCCTGCCCGTCGATCGCCTCCGCCACATCCTCGTCGCCCTCTGCATCCAGAACAACCGCCTCCCCGCCGCCGCGTAGTCTACTGCCTCGGGTGGTATTTCAGGTGAATCGCTTTCAGCCGGCTCTGATCCACATGCGTGTAGATCTGCGTCGTCGTCACATCGCTATGCCCCAGCAACTCCTGCACTACCCGAAGGTCCGCCCCCCCCGCCAATAGATGAGTCGCAAAGCAATGCCGTAGCGTGTGAGGCGAGACCTTCTTCAACAGCCCGCTCGATCGCCCATACTTCTCCACCAGCATCCACAGCCCGACCCGCTCCATGGACTTTCCCGTCCGCGACAAGAACACCCGATCGCTCGACCGCCGATCCAGCTTCGGCCGGCAGTCCATCAGGTACCGCGTGATGGCCTCATTGGCCGCCTGCCCCAGTGGAACAATCCGCTCCTTGTTGCCCTTCCCGAAAACCCGCACGCACCCCACCTGCAAATTCAAATCCAACAGCTTCAAGTCGCACAGCTCGCTGGCCCTAAGCCCACTGGCGTAAAGCAGTTCCAGGATCGCCACATCCCGGCAGAACAGCGCCGACTTCGGATCCGGCGCCGCGATAAGCTGATTCACTTGCGCCCGGTTGAGCACCTTCGGCAAGCTCTGCTCGGGCTTCGGCCGCTCCAACTGCTGTAAGATGGACCCCACATCGTCGCCCTGCATGGCTTGGTATCGGAGGAACACCCGGATCGCGGCCAGGCGGCGGGCTACCGTCTTGGTGGATTGGCCAGCCCTCGTCTGGGCCTGAAGATACATTCGCAGGTCGTCTACGTCTGCGGTCGTCAGGCTTTTTTCCCGCTCAACCAGAGAGCGATCCAAGTCTTCCAGATCGCGCCGGTAGGCATGGATCGAGTTGTCAGCGAGCCCTCGTTCGGAGGCGAGATAGAGGAGGAACTCATGCAGCGCCGGCGAAGGGTTGCTGGACTCGACGGGCGATCGTGACCTGGACGGGCATTGGGGCCGCATGGCTCAACTCGAGTGTGACACCGCGGTTAGCCGCGGCGACTCGCCGCAGCCGCCGCTCAACCAAGAGCTCCGTATACAGCGGGCAAGTATGGTAATCGCCCAGGCAGTACTGGAAAGCATGCCGCAACCGATCCAGGCTGAAATGACAACCGCAGCGTGGATCTGAGCGGTTCATGAACGGACAATCGTGGCCTTGGTTGCTCATAGATCGCACCTAGGCAGCGGCACCATTTACTATCGGCATTTCCTGCCGCACATCATGAAAGTCCCCCCCCAAATCACCCCCGCCGGACCCCCTCAGAACCCCCGCCAGACCCCCTGTGGGACCCCCGTGAACCCCCCGCCAGACCCCCTGGTGTCTTCTTGGGAAGATGGGAGCCTTATTGGGCGCGGGTTTTTTGCACCAACCGATGTTGAGTCGCATGGTAGAACGTATGAGACGATGACCATGGAATGTTTCCCGTGGTGGGATGGGTTTCGTGGCGAGAAATCAAAGGATGAGGTGTGAGGGGGGAGATCGCGGGAAGGCATTCATGAAACGCAAGAGCGAGCGCGGCGTTCAGCGTCACCGGCGGATCGCGATTGATGACACGCTTGTTTCCGGGAAGATGCTTGGTGAAGCGGTTTCGGCGATCCTGAGCTGGATTCGGCTGGATCGGAGGCACGATATTCCGTATCTGGCAGGGTACAGCCAAAATGGGCGGACGATTTACATTGACCGGCACATTCCGCTGTCGTTTTTATGTCGAGGGAAGCGGGTTTGGGTGGACCGGTTTTTGATATTGCATGAGGCGGTGGAGAAGAGCCTGCTGGATCACCTGGGACTGAGGTATCAGCATGCGCATCAGATTGCATTGCGGGCGGAGGAGGCGGCGGTGAGGGCGGCGGGGGTGCCGTGGCGGGAGTATGACCGGTTCATGCGGAAGTTCATCAAGGAGGTTGGGGATGAGAAGCTGAACCGGTTGCCGCTGGATCTGGATGTGAAGCCGTATCGGGATGAGCATGATATGAAGCTGCTGGAGAAGATGGTGGCGAGATAGGTGAAGTGGGAGAGATGTAATATCGGGGGGACGAACGCGACTATCGGATTGGGGGTGTCGCGGGAGTTGGCCAGATGATGGGACGGACTATGCTCTTTGGTGCAGTGGCGGCGGGGGTTTTGGTGTGCGCGGGGGTGGGGGTGTACTTAATGCGTGGGGGCGGTGAGGGGGGATTGGTGCGGGTGGGGACGATTTCGCATGGGGAGATCAAGGAATCGTCGGGCATTGTGGGTAGCCGACAGCATGAGGGGGTGTTTTGGACACACAACGACAAGGGGAATGCGCCGCTGGTCTTTGCGATCGGGCGGGACGGGAAGTTCATTGGCGAGTTTCGATTGGCGACGAAAAACGCGGATTGGGAGGACATCGCGGCGGATGGGGAGGGGAATTTGTACCTGGCGATGACGGGGAACAACGACGGGAAGCGGAAAGAGGTGGAGGTTGCGCGGTTTGAGGAGCCGGACCCACAGGGGAAGGGCAAGCGATCGAAGGCGCTGCGCATTCGCGAGATGACGACGTGGCGGCTGCGGTATCCGGGGAAGCCGTTTGATGCGGAGAGTTTGTTTATTCACGGGGGGTATGGGCACATCATTTCGAAGGAGAGCGATGGGCGGGCGCCGACGATGTATCGGTTTTCTCTGGTGGAGACGGAGGAAGCGGTGACGCTGGAGCGTGTTGGGACGATTCCGGTGAGGACGCCGGTGACGGGGGCGGCGATTTCGGAGGATGGGACGACGTTGGCGGTGCTGAGCCGGGGGGCGTTGGACGTGTTTCGGATTGATGGGGACGTGGCGGCGGCGGGGACGCGGCGGCCGATGCATTTTTCGTTGCCGGACTTGCAGTTCGAGGGGTGCTGTTTTACCGGGGAGGGGATTTTGATGTCGGCGGAGTCGCGGGAGTTGTATTTGCTGCCGGTCGCCAGCTTCAGATGAGCGACGGAGACAGTCGGTGGGGATTTTTCGGTTGACTTATGTGGAAGCTCGTCCATACGTTAATTCCAGCGTTCATGTTGTTGGGTGATTGGCGCGATCGGTGAGTTGGCGGTTGCGCGAGACCTATTTGTCGGCCAAAGGGCAAGAGGATTTATGAAACACTCCATAGGGTATCGGTCTGCGCTGGCGG